>JBKEAC010000028.1:0-45371 GCA_047971925.1 Mangrovibacterium sp. | reverse complement strand
GGCAAATAATGGTAAGTTGTTAAGTGTAAATGACAAATGAATAGAACAAGTACGTATCAAACACAAATGAAAGAACGCAGCCTCCTTTGGGACGAAGAAAACCGCCTCCGCTCCATTTGCGATAACGGTTATGTGAGTAGCTATTTCTATGACGCCGCCGGCGAGCGCACTGTAAAAATGCACGGAAGCAGCGAAGGAATCCACGTGAATAGTGCATTCTCAGGAGGCTTTACGAACAACCAAAACTACACTTTATATGTAAACCCATATTTAGTGCTCCAACAAGGAGGGCAACACACCAAACACATTTACATTGGCGATCAGCGCATAGTTTCTAAGCTCGGCGATGTTGGTTCATTTGGCGTTGACCCACGGAGGGAAGAATATGCAGGGGCAAATGTGAGTGGAACAAGTGTTCTAGATTACGCTAGTAAGTACGGCGCTTTGCAAGAAGTCATAAAAGCCAATTACGCTCACTTTGAAGTGGATTATTATGGTGTAGATAATGATGATTATGTGAATGATGCAGGCTTCTGTTGTGGAGAAACCATGCAAAGCAAAAGCATTCCCACAACAGGCGATACCTAGGAGAAGTTGCAGTATTATTATCATGCTGACCACCTCGGTTCAGCTTCGTATATTACCAATGTAGATGGCGAAGTGGTTCAGCACATTGAATATGTGCCCTTCGGTGAAGTCTTCATCGAAGAACGCAATAATACTTGGAACACACCTTTCCTTTTCAATGGCAAAGAATTGGATGAAGAAACAGGATTGTATTATTATGGGGCTAGGTATTATAATCCACGAACTTCAATCTTCTACGGATGCGACCCTCTGATGGAAGATTATCCATCTTGGAGTCCTTATCATTATTGCCATAATAATCCCGTTAACTTGGTTGACCCAACGGGGATGGAGGCAAACCCAATTTATGATGAAAACGGAGACCTCTTAGGAACAGATGACTTAGGATTGCAAGGAGACGCAATTGTCATGAATAAATCAGACTTCAAACAAGGCATGAGCCATGCTGAAGCCATGGAGAAAGGGAATACGCTAGATAATATGGAATTTGAAGCTGCTTTGGATTTTGCTAACAATGGAAATTTTAAAAATTTCTTGGAGCATTATAACAATCTTGATACGAGACCAGATTGGGATGGGTATTTGACATTAAGTGAAGCTAATGAGTGGTATAGGAATGGAGAAGGACAGCCCTTGTTTCTATTCAAGAACAAAATCAAAATAAACAATATTGATAATCTATATTATGCAATGAAACATTATCCATTAGTAACCGCCAATGATTTAAAAAATGAATTTTGGGGTGTTTGCACAAATTTGGAAAGCATACCTAAATATTTAGTCGCCCCTTAAAAAGTATAATTCAGCGAGATTCTTTATCCAAAAATGTTTCGCTGATTTTTTTTTTTAGCAACAAACAAAGAACCCTCATGGCTCTTTTGAAGTTATTTGCAGCAGCTGCTAACATAACATTGATAGCATCTCCTCAATCCTTTATAGAAGTTCCTTCCTAAGCGATTCAGGTTCATTTATTTTACCTGATTTTATGGAAAGGCCACAAAATTATAATTGTTTTGAAACAGCATAAAATTAGAATGATTTAGGCAGCTAAATTATAGAAAGCATTCTTGTTACCAAATATTTATCAACTCAATTGTTACGCGACGGTTTAGTTGGCTAGCATTTACACTATCACTCATCATTGAGGAATCTATTTGACCAAGCCCTTTCGGGAAAATTCTACTCTCATCAAGTCCGTTTTTTACTAAATAATCTTTCACTACTTGAGCTCTGATAAGTGAAAGTTTTAAATTATAATCGCTTCTTCCATAGGAATCAGTGTTGCCAATGACTGTTATTGAATAGTTTGGAGCTAGTTCGAGTTTTGATAAAAAATAGTTTAGTTTTTCTTTTTCATCTTCGTTTAATAGATATTTGTCGAAATCAAAATAAACAACAAGGGCTTCGAGTTCTTCCATTTCTTCAACGAATTGGCATCCGTTGCTGTCGATGTTTCCTGCCTCATTGGGGCATTCATCATCAACATCAAACACGCCATCGAAATCCGAATCTTCAAAAATGAGGGGCTTACTAAAAGGAGCAGGGCATCCTGCAAATTCAACACTTCCAGCGTCTAGCGGACATAGGTCTTGATAATCATATATACCATCGGAATCACTATCAATGGGGCAGCCTTTGTGGTCAACTGCAACGCCTTTAGGAGTTTTGGGGCATCGGTCTTTTTCGCGGCACACCCCATCGCCATCGTCATCGGGGCAACTACCAAATTGGATACTAATACCAATGCTAGCTTTCCAGTAGTTTAATCTTTTGCTATGGCTTATTTTCGAAGAATTTCGTGGGTCATCATTGTAATAAGTGCTTGATGGAGTTTGTATATAATTAAATTCAGAAAATAATGAAACTTTCTCTGTAAGCTTTTTTTTGACTCCAATTCCAACATGTGCGCCTAAGAGCAGTCTTTCATAATGACTGCTTATAGCTGGTCCGGCAAGGAAATAAGGTTGATATTTAACATCATCATCGAGAATTGAATTGTTGTAGAACTTATAGCGAAGATTCAAACTGGTCGATGTAATATCAAAAAAGCTTTCACTTTCAGAATTAAGCATTCCAAGGCTGTTGGCGAGTGTTAAATCGAAGGTTGGGCTAATGTATCGATTTAATGATAGTTTGCTAATTAATCCGTTGAAACCGTCTTGGAAATCTCCATATGCTCCTGCTCCTACATCAACTGACCATTTGAAGTCTTTTGATTGAGAGAAAGAGGGTAGCGTGAATAGTAATATAGCCAGTGAATATAGAAGTCGGTGCATAAGTAAGTTTAAATTCGCTTGCAAAGTTAGTTTTTTATTTATTGTATCAGCAAATAAAGTATTATGCATGACATAAATCAAAGAAATTTCTAAAAAACATTACAAGGAGTTGCGAGTTCCTGATTTTTTTCTTGAGAAAAAGATAACATCTTTGATGAGTGCCTTAGGCTCGTACCATACTGCTAAGCTCATTAATCCTCTGATATCATTTCTCCTCATTGCTCAAATCATCAGTATTTTGAAAAATATTCATGTCTATCGAATTTGAAATTATCTTCTGAAATAAAAGCTGAACTTCATTATAGAGGTTCAGCTTTATTGAGATTGGATTTCGAAAACTAAGATTTAGAAATTCCGCTAGAATTATGTGAATGGATTATATCAATTGGCATGCTATTTAATTGGGAATATTCCGCATTCATTGCAATAGGATATGATTTGCTCAACATTTTCGTTTCCTTTAGATGGGTCGAGAATTAGATTGGGAGCAATTGGTTCATCGAAAGGCAAATCAACACCTGGGATATGTTGTAGATTTTTTTGAGCATAAAAATCTGCTTGCTTAGTCATGCAATAGTTTAGATCGGCTTTCATGTAGAAGGTGTGGAAACGTTCTTTTCCGATGATTTCTTCAACTTGTAATCTCACATTTTGTTCGTGAGATACAAAAGAACAAATTGTGATTATGCCTTGATTATTTAGAATACGGCACATTTCAGCAATTCTTCGTAGGTGTTCAACACGATCGGCTGGCGAAAAGTCGAGTTCTTTCGATAGTCCAGAACGAAGCGTTCCACCATCGAGCAAAACTACTTTAGCTCCCATTTCAAAGAGTTGTTTTTCAAGAATGTATGCGCACTCATTTTTGCCAGAACCAAATAATCCGGTAACCCAAAGAGTTACTCCTTTTTGATTGTATTGTTTCTGATATAGTTCTTCTGAAATTAAACTTTCCCCACGGCTGATTTGTTTTTTCTCGCTGTCAGTTATGCGTGAAGTTAGTAGCTGAGTGTTTAGTTTGTCGATGATCATTCCAACGGCAACCGTGTTGTTGCTAATTGGGTCGATAAGAACAAATGCTCCAGTGGCTTTATTCTTCTTGTAAGGGTCGAAGAATAGCGGCTTATTGGTTGTTAGTACCGTTCGTCCGATTTCATTTAAGTTTAAAAAATCTACTTTAGATTTTTCCATTGTATTCACATCAACTTTATATTGAATTTGATCAATTCGAGCTTTCGTGTTGTTGTTTGCATGCTTAATGAAGAAGTGTGTTGTTGGGTCCATTGGTTTTTCATCCATCCACACCATCATTGCTTCGAAATGTCGGTCAATTTGAGGCTGATTATCGGGATATACAAGCATGTCTCCTCTTGAAATATCAATTTCATCTTCAAGAGTTATTGTTACCGATTGCGGAGGAAATGCAATGTTAATATTCCCATCATAGGTTACAATTTCTTTGATTCTGCTTGTTTTACGAGAAGGTAACACCATCACTTCTTCTCCTTTTTTGATGATTCCCGATGCAATTTTAGCGCAAAAGCCACGGAAGTTATTGTCGGGTTTTAGCACATATTGAACAGGATATCTCATGTCCTCAAAATTTCTATCTGAGCTAATGTGAACAGTTTCGAGGAAGTCGAGAACACATCGTCCTTTATACCAAGGCATACTTTCTGATTTTTCGACAACATTTTCACCTTTTAAAGCCGAAAGAGGTATGCAAGTAATGTGAGGAATGTCGAGCTGTGCAACGAAATCCATGTAGTTTTTTTGAATTTCATTGAATCTTTTTTCATCGTAGTTGATTAGATCCATTTTGTTCACTGCAAGAATAACATGCTTAATTCCGAGTAATGAAACGAGGAACGTGTGGCGTTTGGTCTGCGTGATAATGCCTTTAGATGCATCGACCAAAATGATCGCTAGATTTGCTGTAGATGCACCAGTAACCATGTTTCGAGTGTATTGCTCATGTCCTGGAGTATCGGCGATAATAAATTTTCGTTTGTTTGTAGAAAAATAACGATAGGCCACATCAATTGTAATACCTTGTTCGCGTTCGGCTTTAAGTCCATCGAGTAGCAAAGCGTAGTCAATTTCTTCACCTGCATGACCAATTCGTTTTGAATCTCTTTCGAGAGCCGCAAGTTGATCTTCATAAATTTGTTTACTATCGAACATTAAACGACCGATAAGTGTTGATTTTCCGTCATCAACAGATCCTGCTGTAAGTAATCTTAAAAGATCTTTTTTTTCGTCTTGTTCTAAAAAGTTGGTGATATTATTTTGATTCATCATCTTGTTTATTTTTATCAAATCATAAATAGGAGAAAAGGGAGTTAGAAATATCCTTCACGCTTCTTTTGTTCCATGCTTGCTTCTTGGTCGAAATCAATTACTCGGGTTGTTCTTTCCGAAACAGTCACGGTCATCATTTCTTCGATTATTTCTTCAATAGTGTTTGCAGTTGATGGCACAGCGCCTGTTAAAGGGTAGCAACCCAAAGTGCGAAAACGGACCATTTTCATTTCTGCTTTGTCGGCTAGTTCTTTGGGCATTCTGTTGTCATCAACTAATATTAAATTGCCATCAATATTAACAACCGGACGTTCTTTTGCGTAATAAAGCGGAACAATAGGAATGTTCTCTAGGCGGATGTATTGCCAAACATCGAGCTCTGTCCAATTCGAAATTGGGAAGACGCGGATAGATTCGCCTTTGTGAACCTTTGTGTTGAATATATCCCAAAGTTCAGGACGTTGGTTCTTTGGGTCCCATTGATGGAATTTATCTCTAAAAGAAAAGATGCGTTCTTTTGCTCTTGATTTTTCTTCATCGCGGCGAGCGCCACCAAAAGCTGCATCAAACCCGTATTTGCTAAGTCCTTCGAGTAAGGCCTGAGTTTTCATGGTGTCGGTGTGCACTTTACTCCCATGTGAATATGGTCCGATTCCAGCTTCAAATCCTTTTTGGTTGTAGTGAGTAATTAGATCCCAACCTTTTTCTTTGGTGTATTTATCACGAAATTCAATCATTTCTTTAAATTTCCATTTAGAATCGATGTGCATTAAAGGAAATGGTACTTTGCCTGGGTAAAAAGCTTTTTCAGCAAGTCGCACCATTACAGCAGAATCTTTTCCGATTGAATATAGCATGACTGGGTTTTCGAATTCTGCAGCAACTTCTCGTATAATTTGAATTGCTTCGGCTTCTAGTTCTCTTAAGTGTGTGAGATTATAATTTTCCATAATTAATTATTTCTTTATATTTTTTGACTTAGAAAGGCCAAAATATAGGTATGATTATTATTGATATGATAAAAGCGATAAGGTTAAGAGGTAAGCCTACTTTAAGATAGTCGTGGAATTTGTAATTGCCTAGACCTTGCACCAGCAAATTGGTTTGATATCCGATTGGTGTGGCAAAGCTTGCTGATGCAGATATGCAAATTGCAATAAGGAAAGGATCGGGGCTTACATTTAATTGACTAGCTGCAGATAGGGCTATGGGGACAACGAGTGCGGCTGCGGCATTGTTAGTTATAAATTCGGTAAATAAGTTGGTAATAAGGTAGAGTGTTATGAGTACTCCTAATGGTCCCCATGCTTTAGAAAAGTTGATAGCTTTTGTAGCAATGAGGTCAGCAGCACCAGATTCATGGAGTGCACTACTAATTCCAAAGGCGCAAGCAATTGTAATTAGGACATCCCAAGTGATAAATTTGGTATATTTTCTATTTGGAATGATGTTAATCCAAGTCATGATTACCGCAGTTAAGGCTGCAAAATAAAACATATCAAGTTTATTGCCATAGATGTCGGGCAAGCTTTGTCCAACAGTAGCTCCGATTATCATGAGCAGAAGTAAAATTAAGGTGATTGCTCGTTGTCCACGATATCTAGGAGGAGGAAGTTCTCCGATACTCGATGTGAGATAGAATATTTGAGAATCTCCCCAGTTTTTTATGAAATTACGACTAGCAAGCATGACGAGGCTATCTCCAGCTTTCATTTTAAATGATCCGATATTGTCGGAAATCGTTTCTCCATTTCGATAGACAGCAATTACTTCAGCATGATAATGTGTGATGAAATCAAAATCGTTAATAGTTCGATTGATTCCTGGGAATCGTGGTGAAATAACAGCTTCAATTTGTTCGATATCAGAGCTGGTTTCAAATTTTTTGAATCGATTAGCGGCTTCAAGTTCAATCAGCTTGTTGTTGAGTAATGAAAGAAGCTGGTGCGATTTTACACGAATGACTAATTTGTCGTCGGCTTCTAAAGTATATGTTTGGTTTAATGTATCTAGTTTTTTATCATGGCGCACAACCGTTTGAATTCTTATATCTCGCATCAATGGACTTCTACCGTTGGTGATTTCACTACCAATTAAGGCACTTTGTTTTGTGATGTTTGCATCAAGAAAGTAGCGTTTGTTTGTGGTAGATCTTTTTTTAATTTGATCTTTTTTTCCAGGAAGCAAACGATGTCCGATGGTTGCTAGGTAGATGAATCCTACAATTGCAATAATTACTCCTACTTTCCCAGTTTCAAACATGGTTAATCCATCTAAACCATTCTCAAGCATGAGTCCATGAACAACAAGATTGGTCGATGTGCCAATTAGTGTACACATGCCGCCAAGTATGGTCGCATAAGAGAGTGGAATGAGGAACTTTTGTGCAGATAAGTTCATTTTTTCTGCCCAATTTTTAATGATTGGGGCAAATATGATTACAACGGGGGTGTTGTTTAGAAAAGCAGAAACAGATGCAACAGGGAGTAATATTTTGCTGATTGTGAAAAGATAACGACCTCGTCGCTTCGGGAGGTATGATCTGGCAAGCATGTCTAAAGCTCCAGAGTATCGAACACCTGCACTAACGAGGAAAAGGGCTGCGATGGTGAGCATTCCTTTATTTGAAAATCCAGCAAGCGCATGTTCCGACGAAATGACTCCAGATATCATTAATACGATAAGGGCTGAAAAGAACACCATTCCAGGCCTCATGAGGTCATAGATTAGTGCAACGATTATTAGTACGATGATGAGGAGGACGAAAAGAGCACTCGCAGTTGCCATAAGTTTTTTTTTTTTCGGGGCAAAGATAATGCGAGCAAATTTCTCCTACATGGATATAAATACCTATCTTTTATCTAAAAATGTTTCTTTCAAAGTTTTTTGCAATATTTCCTTACTGAAGACTTTAATCAGGGACAGTTGAGATTGTTTGTAATTAAGAATGAGAGATTGAAATGAATACGTGACTGGATGATAATGCTTTGAGGTAAGGTAGATGTTGTTTCATCTAGAATAGTAAGTTGGTTTATTATAGGGGGACTTCTAAAAAAAGGTTTTTAATTGGGAGGCTGCTAAAGATGCATTGAAATACATCTCTATCAGGGCATCTTTTTTTACATACTCATTGCAATGCGTCACTACAATCCCTTATAAAATCAAAATGACCTAACAGCTAATTTTTAGAAGTCCTCAAAAGCAGTTCGATAGGAATTAATTTGCACACTTTTTCTAGAAAAATCTTATCATCTTCTAAAAATGGGGAAGGAGAGTGGCTGTCGATGTCTAACTCGGCGATGAATTTTCCATTATTTAAAATAGGGACGACAATTTCCGATTGAACATCGAGACCGCAAGAAATATAATTGTCAATTTGCGTGACATCTTGCACAATCATGGTGGTTTTGCTGGCAGCTACTTGTCCACAAACGCCTTTACCAATCGCAATATTTGTGTGCTGGGTGGGTTTTCCTGCAAAATCTCCGAGTACTAATTCACCATTTCTGAGTATATAAAATCCGACCCAATCATAATGAAAAATATTATTTTTAAGGTATTGACATATATCGAGCAGAAGAGATTTTTTATTTTCTATAATCATCGACTCAATAGAACGAATGTGATTTTCAAATTGAATGTTCATACTTATTTTATGACAATTTGGTTTTCATGAGTAATTTTCTCGCAATACTTGCATTTTAAGTTGATAGGATTCTTGCCAGTTACTTTAAATGAAGTTCTTACAGGCTCGTTGTTAGTGATGCATTTAGGGTTGAAACATTTTACAATGCCTGTGATATCATCGGGGACTTCGACTATTTTTTTTTCGATAACCACATAATCTTTAATTACATTTATTTTTGCATTTCGAGCAATTAATGCAATTTTATCAATTTCATTGTTTTCGAAATATTTGTTAGCCACTTTGATGATAGCTTTATTTCCTTGAGTATTACTATCGAGATTAGCACCAAAGGTTATCATGTTAGTAGTTTTATCAAGGTCGAGTATTGAAATGACTTTAAATAAACTTTCCGATGGAATGTGGTCAATGACAGTTCCGTTTTCAAGAGCACTTACTTTAAGTTTAAGTCTTTTTGTTCTGTTGTCTATATCGAGCATTTTATTTAAGATTTAGAGCGTAAGATATAATGGCTTGGCGAGTAAATAGTCCGTTGAGAGCTTGGTCAAAATAATAAGCTTTAGGATTCGTATCAACATCGACGTTTATTTCGTTTACACGAGGCAGGGGGTGTAAAATTCGGAGGTTGTCTTTCGTGTTTTTGAGCATTTCATTTTTTAGGATATATACATTTTTTACTTTTTCATATTCGATAGGGTCGGAGAATCGCTCTTTTTGAACACGCGTCATATAAACAATATCAGCTTCCGTAATAATTTCGTTGAATTCGGTGTGTTCAAAGTATTTAATGTTCTTATCGCTTAAATAATTCCGATACTCTAGAGGCATTGCTAATTCTTCGGGGGCAATGAAATTGAATATGGGATTTTTAAATTCTGACATAGCCATGAGTAGGGAGTGTACGGTTCTTCCATATTTCAAATCACCGACCATGAAGATGTTAATATTGTCTAATGTTCCTTGAGTTTTTAAGATAGAATACATATCAAGGAGGGTTTGCGATGGGTGTTGATTAGCTCCATCGCCAGCATTAATAATTGGAACTGATGAAATCTCAGCTGCATACCTAGCAGCTCCTTCCAAAGGGTGTCGCATCACAATTAAATCGGCATAATTAGAAACCATTCTTATCGTGTCGTGTAATGTTTCACCTTTGCTCACACTTGAAGAATTAGAATCACTAAATCCAATAATTCGTCCTCCTAGTCTATTAATGGCAGTTTCGAAGCTTAATCGAGTTCTGGTGGATGGTTCAAAAAAAAGAGTAGCTACAACTTTCCCTTCAAGTAGGCGCTGGTTTGGGTTGTTTTCAAATTCAGCTGCAAGCTTCATGATGTGAAGATATTCCTCTTTTGTAAAATCGGTGATCGAGATTAAATCCTTTTTCATTATAGTATAATTATCAAATATGATGTGCTATTTGTTTTTTGTTATTCGTTAATTGAGGCTAGATTAGACCTTAATATATTTCTAGATTATTTTTATTTTTACGCTATCAATGTTGGTAAGTAACTCTAAAATTCGTTCTTTATCGGATTCTCTAACATGAGTTAGAATTTTACATTGAAGGTCAAAATTATTCTTTTTTTGTTCGAGTTGTTCGTTTTTGAAAACTTTCATCACATCATTCATTACAAGATAATCAAACTCAACCCAAAAGTTAATTAAGACCAATTGTTTGATAATATCAGCTTGGTCAATTACCATTGCCGCAGCATTTCGATAAGCATTGATTAATCCACTTGTACCAAGTAGTATTCCACCGAAGTATCTCACAACAACGATGAGGATGTTTGTTAGTTCTGCTTTTTGTATCTGCCCTAATATTGGTTTTCCTGCGGTTGATGATGGTTCCCCATCGTCGTTGGCGCGGAAGTTTGTTAATTCTGCGCCTAAACGCCAAGCATAGCAATGGTGTCGAGCAGCATAGTGTTCTTTTTTGAGAGCAGCAATAAGCTCTTTTATTTCTTCTTCTGTTTCTACTGGATAGGCATAGGCAATGAATTTGCTACTCTTGTCTTTGAAGAGTGCCTCGGCGGATGATGATATGGTTAGGAATTGGTCTGACATGAGATTAAAAAATAGGCAACCTTTTGGGGCTGCCTATTTGAATATTAAAACTTAAGTTTTTGTTCTATGTTTACAAAAGTTGATTTGAAGTCTTTATCTGTTTCAACAAGATTTTTAACAGCTTTGCAAGCATGTAAAACAGTAGCATGATCTTTATTGCCAATTTGCGAACCTATTGAAGCCAATGATTGAGTTGTCATGTTTTTTGCGAAGTACATAGCTAATTGTCGAGCTTGCACAATTTCTCTTTTCCTTGTTTTGCTCAAGATATCATTGGAAGTAACATTTAAGTGTTCGCACACTACCTTTGATATATAGTTTACTGATAGTTCTGGTTTACTTCCTTTTACGAGTTTGCTAATCAAATCGCTTGCTAAGTCGAGCGTTAATTCTTTTTTGTTGAGAGTTGCTTGAGCAAGAAGTGAAACTAGAGCTCCTTCAAGTTCTCTAACATTGTTAGTTACATGAGAGGCTACATATTCGAGTACTTCATTGGATATTACAATACCATCTTTACGAGCCTTCTGTTTCAAAATATTAATTCGAGTTTCAAAATCAGGAGATTCTAATTCTGCCGATAATCCCCACTTGAAGCGAGATAATAGTCGCTCTTCCATGCCTCCGAGTTCGATAGGGGCTTTGTCGGAAGTTAGAATTAATTGTTTTCCGCTTTGTTGCAGGTGATTGAATATGTGGAAAAATGTGAGTTGTGTCTTCGACTTTCCAGCTAATTCTTGAACATCGTCAAGAATCAAGATATCAACTGTTTGGTAGAAATACATGAAATCATTGATATTTCCATTTTTAGTAGCTTCAGTGTACTGATTCATGAAACGATTTGCGCCAACATAAAGCACAATCTTGTCGGGAAATTTCAGTTTAGCTTCAATTCCAATTGCTTGAGCTAAGTGTGTTTTTCCTAAGCCTGATTTGCCAAATATCATCAATGGGTTAAAAGCAGTTCCACCTGGATTCTGGGCGATAGCATATCCAGCTGATCTGGCTAGACTATTGCAATCACCTTCAATATAGGTGCTGAAATTATTGCTTGGAATAAGATTCGGATCTACCTGAAGCTTAGAAATTCCAGGAACGACAAATGGGTTAACAATAGCTTTATCGGGTGATTTTCCGATAGGCATATTTATGGGCTTATTATAAAGCTGATTCGTATTGCTGGTGGGGTAGTTTATTGTACATGTATTGTTCAATTGATTGCTCATGACAACAGCATATTCCAATTGAGCCCCTTCACCAATAGTTTTAAGTAAAGTTCTTTTGAGTAGATCGATGAAATGTTCTTCAAGATATTCATAAAAGAAAGGAGTAGGCACTTGAATGGTAAGCGTTAGATTTTCTAGCTTAATAGGAATAATAGGCTCGAACCAAGTGTTGTAGCTTGTAGGAGGTATGATGTCTCGGATTATTCCAAGGCAGTTATTCCATATTTCCTGATGTGCATTTGTCATGTCCAAAATGATGTCTCGATTAATACAAAAGTTTATAAAAGAAAAGATATTTCCTTTTTGTGATGACAAATTTCAAAAAAAAAAACTTTAAAAAAAAATGTGTTTACTATTGGTTTTTCGATATTAACAGTAACCTGTTTAAAACTCAACGAATTAAAAAAATATTTTTTTTGATATTTTTTTAAGTGTTTATTTATTAATCAAATAAGTGTGCATATCTTATAAGTTGCTTATTATTTGCAAGTTATAAATCTGTGTAAATTTACTGTTTTGAGAGCTCTTTAATGGCTTTGTTTAACTTAACCTCTTTGTCATTTTTGAACGCTAATATTTGAGCATTAGGGAATACTTCTTTAATTGAATTCAGTTGTTCACTTATACTTAAAAAGTTGTTTTCTTGAGGTGTGAGGTAGTAGTAGTTATCATCTGAAATTTTCTCTCTCACGTTTAGTCCGTTGAACATAGAGTTGTTTAACTCGATGGGTGTTGATGATTGCATTAGAAGAATACAGAAAGTGTAATTTTCATTTACATCGGGTGCTGAGATATAAATATCTTTTCCCAAATCAATGGCTGTTAATTTGAGATATTTCGATGGGTTTTGTTGCAAATCAGATAAGAGTTCGTTTAGAGATTTTGCAGATGAATCTAGATTTTCGTAGAGATTTTTATCGTTAATTAGTAGTCCTAATGATCCTTCGCTATTTTCTATTGAAGACATGATTGTAGCCATATCGTCAATTGCCGCTTTAATGTTGCTTTTGCTTAAGCTATCGCTTAGGTTTGATAAATTGCTTAATGTGTTTTTAAGAGATTCTGAGCTCGAAGAAAATGCGGCGCTAAGTGTGTCGATGTTACTGATAACATGATCTAGATTTTCACCTCGATTTTTAAGTATTCCATTTAACTGAGCTGTAATTTGTGACATGTTTTGCATGGTGTAGTTGAAATGAAGGATACTTTGTCTTAAATTTTCTTGAGTTTCAAGGCTTAGCACGGAATTTAATGCATACATGGTGGAATCAACCGACATGAGTAATTGTAGAGCTTTGTCTTTTAGTGGCATTACTTCATTGCCGAGTAGTTCAAGCATATCATCATCTATTGATGATGGAAGTGTATCGCCTTCTGCGTAATATTCATTGTCGGCAAGGAAAGAAATTTTAATTGCTTTTGTTCCTAATAAATCGCTAGATCCGAGTACAGCAGTTGATCCTTTAGGGATTTTTATATCGCCTTGAACGGTGAGTTCAACAATAAAGCTTCCATCGTTAGCATCTGAAAAGTAAATGTCTTGTACTAGTCCGATTTGAAATCCATTGACTAATATTACGCTTGATTTTACAAGACCATCTACTCGATTATATTTCACATAGTAGGTGTTACTTGTTTTTAAAATGTCAATTCCTTTTAGGTAGTTTATACCCCATACAAACATGATAATGCAGCAGGCAATTAATGCTCCTAGTTTAATGTATTTTGATTTTCCCATTTTGTAATATATTAGTATATGTGTAAATGTTGTCTGAAAATGATTTGTTTTTGTGTGTTATTTAATGCTTCCAAGTGTGCTTTGTTGAAGGTTTACTTGGTTTTGTTTGTATTCGATTATTGATTTGGCAATTGCGTTGCAAATTTCTCGCTTGCCTTTTTCTGATAGAAGATAATTTGCTTCTACTTGGTTGGTGAGATAGCCTAATTCGATGAGTGCACTAGGTGAGTTTGCTTCTTTTAGAACTAAAAATCCCGCTTGGTTGGTTCCTCGAATTGTGCGTTTGGCTTGACGACGTATATTTGTTTGAATTAAGACCGAAAACTCTGCACTATTTAGCAGATGCTCTTCTTGAATCAAGTCAAATAGAATATATGATTCTGATGAATTTGGATCGAATCCTTCATAGAATGTTTCATAATTTTCTTCAATTAATATGACGGCATTTTCTTTTTTTGCAATGTTTAAAACTTCTTCCGATCCATGCATACCGACAATATAGGTTTCAAATCCGTTGACTGATGGCATGGAATAGGAGTTAACATGAATAGATATAAACAATTGAGCTTGGTTAATATTTGCAATGTTTGCTCGTTGATGAAGCGGAATGAATTTATCTTTAGTTCGAGTATAGATGACTTCAATTGAACGGTCTTGTTGATTAATGATTTGTCCGATTTCAAGTGCATAGTTCAATACAAGGTTTTTTTCTACGATGTTATTACCGATTGCTCCGGGGTCAAATCCTCCGTGGCCGGGGTCTAAAACAATTGTAAATTTTTCTTGTGCAGTGCAAATTACAGATGCAAGTATTAAGATTATAGTTGTGATTTGTTTCATGTGCGAACAGTCTTAGAATACAAAGTAAGTGCTTTTTTGTTAAGTTCTAGGGGTGTTGATGTTTTTTGTGAGTGCAATTTAGCATTAGGTTTATGTTCTTTGTTTTTTTTTCTTTATGCAGGGAATGCTCATGTAGAAGTGCGGTGACGTTTTCCCTCGGTTCAGAGAACGCTCACGCAGAAGTTTGGTGACGTTTTCGCTGTGGTAGTTTCATTAACCGCTTACTTGAGTATGTTTATAGCTCATTAAGCATTCATAAATGAGCGTAAAAATCAGATAGCAGAACACTATCTCACAAAGGGTGTGAGTTGAACAGATTATTTAAATAAGTGCATTTAAAGTATGAAAAACCCGTTTACGGAATTTAATCACCGCATTTTTAATCCGTTAAAGAATGATTGAGCTATAAAGGCACAAAAATACAGCTAAGTACATTTAAAATAGGTGCTTTATTCCCAATCACGCTGTAACGACGCATGATATGTGTCACCTGTATTACAAAAAACTGAATTCAGTTTTAACCATTGAGGAGTGCTGTATTACAAAAACTGAATTCAGTTTTAACCATTGGGGAGTCCTGTATTACACAAACTAAACACAGTTTTTAATATTTGGGAGTCTTGTATGGTAAAAACTGAATTCAGTTTTTACCATTGTGTAGTGCTGTATGACAAAAACTGAATTCAGTTTTAACCATTGTGCAGTGCTGTATGACAAAAACTGAATTCAGTTTTAAAAATTGAGGAGTGCTGTATTACAAAAACTGAATTAAGAAAAGACCATAATGGTTATATAGGTTAAAAACTGAATTCAGTTTTTACCATTGCGGAGTGCTGTATGATAAAAACTGAATTCAGTTTTTACCATTGTGCAGTCCTGTATGACAAAAACTGAATTCAGTTAAGTAATAAAAGTTACAATTTTTGTTGAAAAACCGCTAAGATAACTCTTAATCATTCTAAATAACGATGTGTAATTTGCAGTATTCAAATGATTTAGCAGATAAAATGATAATCAATGCGCCGAAAAGTGTAAAAACTTGCTCGAAAGTATACGTATGTAATTGGAAACCGGTCAGATTTTAATCAACTGTAGTAAAATCCAAACTTTCTATTGTTTAATTTCGACATATAATCCTATTGTATGATTTGAAGATGTTTTGTCGGTTTGCGCCGGATAAGCCCGATAGGGCTTGAAGATAGCATAGTGCATCGCACTATGTAAACGTGCCAAATTGATGAGCGATATGTTTGGAAATGATGATGGGAGTTTGTCTTTCGCACCTATCGGCGCTTAGGGTTGGGGCGGTTTGCCTTCATAGTGCGATGCACTATGCTGCTGTCTTAAAGTCCTTCGGTCTTGCTCCCATGCTAATGTTTGCAAATGTTTTGAGCGATTGTTACTGGCGCAGCTGGGTGAGCGATTGCAACGGAAATCCTTTTCCCGACCAAAGGAGGGAAAAGATTGTAGTGGAAAGCGCGACGGCATGGCGTGGTAATGTGGCTAGGAAGATGCCGGCACCCCCCCAAAAAAAGATAAGAGCGATGGGATGGTCATTTTTTTGAGGATGTGCTAAATGTTGGGAGTTGCGATTTTGTGTGGAGGTATAAGTGAGATGAGGATTCATTTTTTTTAAAATTATTTTTTTAAAGCAATATTATCCGTATTTTATGACTTAACGCTATAAAAATATCAAACGATTGTGACAAGATAAATTTAATTTGTATTTTCGCCTTAATCAAATAAAAGATATGTTATGAGACAACAAGTTTTAGATCGTTTTTTACGTTATGTGAAAGAATATACAGAATCGAATCCTAAAAGTGAAACTTTTCCTAGTTCTAGCTGTCAATTGGATTTTGCTGATCAGTTGGTTGCAGAATTGAATGCAATAGGATTTAGTGAAGTTGAAAAAGATAGTTACGGATATGTAATGGCAACGGTGCCTGCAACAACGGGAGAGAAGTGTCCTACTGTTGGGTTTATTGCACACATGGATACTAGTCCTGATTTTTCTGGAAGGCATGTAAAACCGGTTGTTAGAAAGTATATGGGTGGAGATATTCATCTGAATGAAGAGTTAATTCTTTCTCCGAAACAGTTTCCTGAATTAGTTCATTTTGAGGGGCAGGAAATAATTACTACCGATGGTACAACCTTGCTTGGGGCAGATGATAAGGCAGGAATTGCTGAAATAATTACAGCGATGGAGTACTTAATTAAGAATCCGCAAATAGAGCACGGAAAAATTAGAATTGCATTTACTCCTGATGAGGAAATTGGTAAAGGAGCCGATCATTTTGATGTTGAGAAGTTTGCGGCGGATTTTGCTTATACGCTCGATGGTGGTATGATTGGTGAAATTGAATATGAAAATTTTAATGCGGCAGCAGCAACTGTTCGCTTGAAGGGTAGAAGTGTGCATCCTGGAGCTGCTAAGGATAAGATGATTAATGCTATTCAATTAGGTCGTCAATTTGATGAGCTTTTGCCCGTTCATCAACGACCAGAGCACACAAGTGGTTATGATGGTTTTTTTCATTTGATGAATTTTGATGGAAAAGTTACCCAATCAACACTTAGTTATATAATAAGAGACCATTCGAAAGAGTTTTTTTTACAGAAGAAAAAATTGATGCTTCGAGCTGCTGATTTCATAAATGAAAAATATGGTGAAAAATTAGTTGAAGTGGAAATTGTTGATCAATATTATAATATGAAGGAGATGGTTGAGCCTCAGAAATATATTGTTGATTTAGTAGTTGGAACGATGAGGGAAATTGGTATTGTGCCAATTCAGCGTCCGATTCGGGGTGGAACAGATGGTTCGAGGTTATCATTCATGGGCTTGCCTTGTCCGAATATTTTTGCTGGAGGGCTTAATTTTCATGGTCCCTATGAATTTGTTCCTGTTGATTCATTGATAAAAGCAACAGAGTTGATTGTGGCAATATCTCAAAAAGTTGTTTTGATTAAGGTGTAGTGGAAAAATGCTTGAAAAATTAAAATGTCATATTGTCAACGAAAGACTTTTTGATGATTCAAAAAGTCTTTTGTTGGCTGTTAGTGGTGGTGCTGATTCAATGGTGATGCTTCATTTGTTTCGGCAGTTGAATTTTCGATTTGAGGTGCTTCATTGTAATTTTAATCTGAGAGATTCAGAATCGGATGGTGATCAGTATTTTTTGGAAGCGTATAGTGCAAAGCATGGATTGAAATTGCATGTTAAGCATTTTTCAACGAAAGAGGAGGCAAAGAATCAAGGAGTTTCGATAGAAATGGCAGCTCGTGAATTGCGTTATCAATGGTTTGAGGAGATGAGAAGAGCTTTAGGTTTTGACTATGTTCTCACGGCGCATCATCAAGATGATTTAGTTGAAACAATGCTTATTAATCTGAGTCGAGGGACAGGTATTAAGGGATTAATGGGCATTCAGGCGAAGAGGGATTTTATTGTTAGACCAATGCTTTTTTCGTCGAGGATGGAAATTTTAAATTTTGCAGAAGTTAATCGGATAAGTTATCGACATGATTCGAGTAATGATGAGTTGATTTATCAACGAAATTTAATTCGGCATCAAATTATACCTTTATTTGATAAATTGAATCCTGCTTTTCGTGAGAATATGGTTAGAACAGCCAAAAACTTAACAGAAACGAATGAGATTTACAGACTAAAAATTCAGGAAATTGAAGCTGATTTAATTGATGGTGAGATAATGATTGAAAAGATTGAGAAAATTCCGCAAAGGCACACTTTGATTCATGAAATGTTCAGTAAGTATGGTTTTAATACTTCGCAATGTGCTGATATAAATCGTGCTTTTGATGCTGAATCGGGGAGACAATTTATTTCAAAAACGCATCGAATTATTAAAGATAGGGATAAGTTGATTTTGTTGAGAAATCAAAGTGATGATCAAGGGAGTGTGTTTGAACTATTCGCGAATAGGCAAGTAACAATTCCGATTGATATTTCGACATTTATTTTTGATAGAGATGCTGATTACGTTAGGAGTAATTTGCCTGGTCATGTTGATTTAGACATGGATAAGCTACAATTTCCGTTGACTATTCGTCGATGGAAAAAGGGAGATTATTTTATACCTCTAGGCATGAAGGGGAGAAAAAAATTAAGTGATTTTTTTACTGATTTGAAGATGTCGTTGTTCGAAAAGGAGTCGCAGTGGTTGCTTTGTAGTGGTGAAGAAATTGTTTGGGTTATTGGTAGGCGAATATCTCATTTGTGTCGAATTACTCAAGAATCAAAAACGATTTGTAGAGTAAGTGTTAATTTGGCTAACTAACCATTGAAGCTATGACCGATGCCCAAGCATCATTTGAATTTAGGCTCTCAATGAAAATGAAATTTTCACCGCCGCTAGAAAGGAAGAGTTGGCGATAGTCAACATCAATTTCGAGCACGGTTTCAAGGCAGTCGGCAACAAATGAAGGAGCGCAAATAACGACGTTCTTTTTTTCATTACCAGGCAGGCTTTTTAAGGTTTCGGCTGTAGAAGGAGAAAGCCAATTGCCATTGCCCATGCTGCTTTGGAAAGTTGTTAAGTAACCGTGTTCGTTTAGTTTTAGTTTAGCTGCAATCGCGGCACTAGTTTCAATGCACGCTTGGTGGTAATTATAGGCTGTTTTGCCATTGAAACCAATCAATTGGTTTTCGTTTATTTGGGAAAGAGGTAGGCTGTGATAGCTGAAAATCATGAAGTAGCCACTTTTAAAATCATGTTGTTTTTTAATGTGAGAGCACATACAGTCGATATAAGTTTCTCGATTGTGAAAACCACTTTGAAAAATAAGATTAGGAATGATGTTGCCTTTAGAAAGTGTTTGCATTACTTTTTCATGAATGCTACCTATTGTTGATGAAGCATATTGAGGAAATAGGGGGAAAATGTTTAAGCTGTTAACATTTTGCAAGCGTAGTTTTTCTATACCATCTTCAATTGATTGGTTGCCATATCGCATTGCAAGTTCTACGACATAGTCGTTGCCCAAAATAGATTGTACTTTTTTTGCTAATTCTTGACTGTGAAATAGTAGAGGAGAGCCATTTTCGCTCCATATTTTCTGATAATTTTTAATTGATTTTCGAGCGTGAAAAGGTAGGATAATGCAATGAACCAAAAGCCAACGCTTCCAAAACGGAATGCTAATGACTCTTTGGTCCATTAAGAATTCACGCAGGAAACGAACTAAAACTTTTTTTTTGCAAATATTTATTGACCCAAGATTAATTAATAATATTCCTTTTTTCATTAACTTTGTACTTAGTTTTCAAAACCCAAAGATAAGCTTTGTGGAATTAAAAAAAAGAGATATGAATATTTTATTGAGAAAAACATGTTTGGCAATTTTGTTTGCGTTGGCAATTTTGTTTGTAAAAGCACAAGCTCCATATCGTGGAGTCTATATTCCAACAAGCTTTCCGTTAATCGGTGATGGCATTAACCCATATCAAGTTAGCTCGTCATTGCAGAATGTATTTTTAAAGAAAAACATTCCGACAACATTTAATAAGAGCGGTGATGTGCAAGAATTATGTAATGAGCTTCAAGTTTCATTAGAAAAACAGAGTTCATTATTAAGAAGTAAAGTTAATGTGCAACTTATTGATTGCAGAGGCAATGTAGTGTGGGAAAATTCAGGAGTGGGACAATCGAAAGAATTTGTGGAAGGATATGCAGAAGCAATAGAGGATGCCTTGAAGAATTTAAATAGTCTGCCAATTAATCTGTTGGTATCTAATCATGTGGTGGAAAAGTCAGATGATGCAAAATCTATTTTTTTCAATGAAAAATACATTGTAGAGTTGGTTGAGAAAGAACAAATTCAAGAGCTTGTGGTTTTAAATGCTGAAAAACTAGGATATGAGCCCATGCAAATAATAGCAAAGCTCACACCTTCAGATTTGGAGGGGTTCTATGATGTGAAATTTTTGTCGGCAGACGGTAAAGAATGGACAGGGATGGCTAGCTTAAGTAATCAGCAAATTTCGATATCGATAGCTTGCCAAGATGAAAAGCAGAAAATTATATTGGAAAAGAAATAATAAGGTGCAGAATACAGATAACATTAGAAGTCGGGGTAGAATAAATTTGGGAATTTTAATTCTACTATTAATGAGTGTGTCGGTACATGCTCAAGAATCAGCAAATGACAATATATATCCATATAAATTGCCATTTCTTGGAAAAAAAGCCATTGAAACGGGTCATGATATTCAATATCCGGTGGGTATCATGCTTAACACGATGAACATGAAGCAGCATATCTTAATTGACCAGTTTCAATTGGGATTTCAACCGGTGGAAGGGAATGCAATAGCACTACAGGATGCTGATTTTATTAAGTTTGGTGAAAATAGTAACATTGCTTCAACCACTACAGTTCGTCCGGATATTTGGATTCTTCCATTTTTGAATGTTTATGGATTGTTTGGATTCGGACACACAAGCACCGATATAAACATTAGTCATTTACATTTTGCTACACATGAAAATATACCAATACTTCCGATAGATATGGTGGCGAATGTGAAGCAAAATATTGCCATGAATGGTTTTGGAACAATGCTTGCGGGAGGTGCCGGACCATTGTTTTTTACGGTAGATGCAAACTGGACGTGGAGCAAGCCAGAAATGTTAGAAAAAGCACTTCGAACACAAATAATAGGCGTTCGAGTTGGTCATGTATTTAAAAACTCTAGAAAGCCAGATAAAAATTTTGGTCTTTGGATTGGTGCAATGAGCGGTAAACTCGGAGGCGCAAAGTCGCATGGATCAATTGCATTGCAAGAATTAATTCCAGCATCAATGGTAGAAAAGCGCAATGAAATCATTGCTCAATATGAGAATTGGTATGATGGATTAGGAAAAATTCAACAAGGATTAGTTAATAATACGCCACTTCCAGAAATGATTAATAAATTACAGAATTGGGAAGCAGGAGGAGTTATCGAATATCAATTTGATAAGCAACTAAAGGCTGAATGGAATGGAACTATTGGTTGTCAGTATCAATTTAATAAGCGTTGGATGTTGCGTTCCGAGGGTGGTGTTATTGGAGATAGAAAATCATTTATGCTTTCGGTGAATTACCGTTTGCCTGTTTGATGTGTTAAGTTAAAAGAATTTGATAAAGAGAACAATTTTTTAAACCAAACAGATGACGAATCATGTGGCATCTTACCTAGGTGAGAATGTTTTTAATGGAGAGATATCTGGTAATAAAAAAAGACAGATGAAAATAAATTGGAGAAACGGAGCTTTCATGTTATTAATGGCAGCGCTTTCGGCTTGTAGTACTCAAGCTGAAAAAAAGATGGATTTGAATCCCGCAGATATGGATTTATCAATTGCGCCAGGAGCTGATTTTGATGAATATGCCAATGGAGGGTGGAAAAAAAACAACCCAATGCCAGCAGAAAAAAGTCGCTATGGATCATTCGATAAATTGATTGATCAAGCAGAGTTGCAATTGAAGGATATCTTTTCTGAATTAGAATTGAAATCAAGTGCTGAAGGTTCAATGGAGCGCAAAATAGCCGATTTCTATCGTTCGGGAATGGATACGCTTGCAATAGAACAAGCTGGTATGAGTCCAGTTGAAGGACTGTTAGCAGAAATAGATGCTATCGGTTCAACTGATGAAATGATAGAAAAAATAGGAGAGTGGTCAACAACAAGAGATAATCCGTTTTTTGGTTTTGGCACAGGAGCCGACATGAAAAATTCAGATATGCAAATTCTTTATTTTGGGCAATCGGGAATAAGTATGCCAGATAGAGACTATTATTTGAAAACAGATGAAAAATCAAAGGAAATTCAAGCAAAATATAGAAACTTTGTTTCTGGAATTTTTCAATTGGCAGGAAATGATAGTGCAACTTCGGGAGCTTTTGCAGAAAAGATTTATGCCATTGAATATCATTTTGCAGAAATTCAAATGAGTTTAATTGATCGTCGCGATCCGTTTAAAACTTATAATAGAATGAACATTGATAGTCTGAAAATTCTTGCTCCAAATATGAAGTGGGATATTTTCTTTGAAAAATCGAAAATCGGAAATATTGGAGAGTTTGTAGTTGGTCAGCCCGATTTCTTTAAGCAGCTTGATGCACACCTTTTAAATACGAGCGTAGAAGATTGGAAAATATATTTAAAATATAATGCATTAACCGGATTGACATCTTACGGTCCAAAAGCGTGGAGCGACCTGAGTTTTGAGTTCTATGGTAAAACATTAAAAGGACAACAAGCTGAACGTCCAAGATGGAAACGCATTCAAAGTACAACAAATGCTTATTTAGGCGAAGCGATTGGGCAAATTTATGTGGCTAAATATTTTCCTGAAGAAGCTAAAGAGCGAATGATTTTACTCATTGAAAATTTGAGAAAATCATTGGCAAATCGGATAGCAAATTTAGAATGGATGAGTGCTGAAACAAAGGAAAAGGCTCAGGAAAAACTTGCTGCAATAATAGTGAAAGTAGGTTATCCTGATGAATGGAAAGATTATTCAAAAATGGATGTAGTGGCTGATTCTTATGCGCAAAATATCTTGAATGCAGTGAAGTTCAACTATGATGATATGTTGAGCGAAATCAATCAGCCAGTCGACAAAAAAGAATGGCACATGACACCTCAAATGGTTAATGCTTATTATAATCCAACAGTCAATGAGATTGTTTTTCCAGCAGCTATTTTGCAGCCTCCATTTTTTTACATGAATGGTGACGATGCAATTAACTATGGAGCAATTGGTGTGGTGATTGGTCATGAAATTACTCACGGATTTGACGACAGAGGACGGTTGTATGATTTGAAAGGAAATTTGAATGATTGGTGGACAGCAGCAGATGCAGAAAAATTCACAACGAAAGCCGATGTTTTGGTGAATCAATTTAATAAATATGTGGTGAGTGTAGAAAATAATGATACAATTTACGCTAATGGTAAATTAACACTAGGTGAGAATATTGCTGACTTAGGAGGTTTGTATATCGCTTACGATGCATTGCAAATGTCGCTGAAAGGTGATGAACCGTTGATTGATGATTTTACACCTGCTCAACGTTTTTATATCGCATATGCTCGCTTGTGGGCAGCTAATATGCGAGAAGCTGAAAAGATACGATTAACAAATATCGATGAGCATTCTTTAGGAAGAAATCGTATTAATGGAGCGTTGAAAAATATTCCATCGTTTTATGAGGCATTCCAAGTGAAAGATGGTGATGCTATGTGGCTTCCAGAAGGCGAGCGAGCGGTTATTTGGTAGTTAATATAAAAAAAAGCAAAGGCAGACTTTCGAGTTTGCCTTTGTGCTTTTATTTGATAAAAATAGGATTATGATGAAACGAATATTTTCATGCCTGCTACTTGCGGGTACATTGCTGATAAGCGAATCGAAAGCATGCACTAATTTTCTAATAACAAAGGGAGCATCAAAAGATGCATCAACCATGATTACTTATGCGGCAGATTCGCACACACTCTATGGCGAATTGTATTTTTATCCAGCGAGCAAGCATAAGGCGGGAGAAATGCGAAAAATCTATGATTGGGATACTGGTATGTATCTAGGAGAGATTCCAGAGGTAGGTCAAACATATCAGGTTGTTGGAAACATGAACGAGTATCAACTTGCGATTGCAGAAACAACATTTGGAGGAAGAAAAGAACTGGGAACTCAGACAGGAGCAATCATGGATTATGGAAGCTTAATTTATGTAACTCTTCAGCGTGCGAAATCAGCAAAAGAAGCGATTAAAATCATGACAACTTTAGTGGCTGACTATGGCTATTATAGTTCTGGAGAATCATTTTCAATAGCAGATAAAGATGAGGTGTGGATTCTTGAAATGATAGGTAAAGGAGAAGGGGAGCGAGGCGCAGTGTGGGTAGCCCGCCGAATACCCGATGGATATATATCGGGGCATGCAAACCAAGCGCGCATTACCACCTTTCCATGGAATGATCCCGTTAATTGTATATATTCTTCCGATGTGATGTCGTTTGCAGAAAAAAAAGGATGGTATAACGGATCAAAGAAAGATTTTAGCTTCTCTGACATCTATGCTCCAGTTGATTTTGGTGCGGCTCGATTTTGTGATGCACGTGTTTACGCCGGATTCAATAAGGTTTGTTCGGGAATCGAAGAGCATGAAGAATATAGTGAAGGCAAAGTGAAATATGGAAAAGATAGTATCGCAACAAATCGCATTCCATTGTGGGTGAAACCTGATGAGCTATTAGATGTGAGAGATGTGATGAAAATGATGCGTGATCATTATGAAGGGACATCATTAGACATGACTCAAGACATTGGTGCTGGACCTTATCAATTGCCTTATCGTTGGCGTGACATGACTTGGGAGGTAGATTCAATTGCGTATTGTCATGAGCGTGCAATATCAACACAGCAGACAGCATTTTCATTTGTCAGTCAATCGCGATCATCATTGCCCGATGTTATTGGCGGAATTTTATGGTTTGGTGTAGATGATACATATAGCACCTGCTATGCACCTATTTATGCATCGAGTACTACAGTTCCAGAGTGCTTTAAGACGGGAAATGGTGATATGTTGACCTATTCATCAACTGCTGCATTTTGGATATTCAACAAGGTTAGTAATTTGGCTTATTTGAGATATAATGACATGATTAAGGATATTAGTTTGAAGCAAACAGATTTGGAAAATCAATTTGTTAACACGGTTCCATCAATAGATCATGCAGCAAAAAAAATACTCGAAGAAAAAGGAATAGAAGAAACTAAGAAGTTTCTAACAACTTATTCGGTGAATGAAGCGAACGGAATGACTGCTCAATGGGAAGATTTATTTGAGTATTTATTAATTAAATATCTCGATGGAAATAAAAAGAAAGAAGAAAATGGTGTTTTTCTTCGCACAGAAACAGGGCATGCAGTCTATCCAGAATTTCCAGGATATCCAGAATGGTGGCTTCGAGAAATTGCGAAATCAACAGGAGATAAGTTGAAAGTAAGATAGCAATCTAATTTTAAAGTGAGAAATATGTATAACTCGGCTCGTTCTGTAAGGAAATAAATGGGTTCTATGTCGAATATAGTGGGTAGAGTAATTTGACTCTTTCTTAGAGAAGGTTGTGTTTGAAACACGTTTGAAACACGTTTGAAATTCATTTTCAACGCTCTTGCAACAGCCTTTAATTATTTAATCGAAGCTCGCATACGGATGCGTTCTATCATTTAATCGAAGCTCGCCACACGGATGTGGGAGCATTCTATTATTTAATCGAAGCTTTGCGCACAAGAGTTGGAGCTTTTATCATTTGATTGAAGCCACATGCAATGAGTCTTTCAATGGAACGCCTATTTGGTTATTGTTGGATCGTTATTCAGAATTAAGCGATCATAATTCGACAATTCACTACCCACTAAATTCAACAAAGAGCCAAACTTATTTGATTCCGATTGTGGTAAGAATAGAATCTAAAAATAGTTCAAGTCATAATTTTTCGCAAAAACACGGTCTTTCCTTTTAAATTCTCATGCGAACGCAAGAAGATTACGCCTCATTCAAAAGTTTCCCTATGGTAATAAAAATGAATGATATAGGAGAAATATGCCCTGAATTGATTAGGGATTTTATTAAAATGGATTCCTAAAAAAGATACAAAAAGGATAATTTTATGTTGAAATAGTTTCAAGAAAAATATATTATTCTTATTTTTGGCGAAATCATAATTTAAGATACAGTTAAACTAAAAAATGAATACGAGAATCATGAAGAAATTTTTATTTGGATTGACCCTATCATTGGGTAGTGTGGCCGTTTTTGCACAAGACGGAGGAATTGAGTGTTATAATAAGGGAGTGGAAGCTTTGAATGCTTCGGATTTTAAGACAGCCTATCTAATGCTAGATAAGGCGTTGACTAACCCAGGCGAGATGGAAATTCAAGCTGACTACTATTATTATACAGCGATGGCAGCTGAGAAATCAGAAAACTATGATGCTGCAGTGAAATACTATGATCAAGCGATTAAAGCAAAATCGAATGTTGATAACTCAACAGAAGGAAAAGCTCGCTCGTTAGTGGCATTAGGAAAATATGAGGAAGCAATTGTATCAGATGCTGTTAATGCAGGGAAGTGGGCTTATAATTCAGCTGCAACAGCTTATAAAGCAGATGACTTTGAAAATGCGGCTAAATATTTCGCTAAAGCAGTCGAACTTGATTACAATGGTGATAGTTCAGCTTCGTTTCTGTACACTTCTCTTTTAAAATTAGGAAAAGAAGCAGAAGCATTAGAGGCTTTGAAATCAGCAGCAATAAAATATCCACAGTCGAAAGTGAGTGAGAAATATGCGGTAGTTATTTATAAAGATGCGGTATCAATTTACAAAGAGGGAGTTGGAATTCTTACTGCTGCTAACAATGCTGTTAATGCAGGAACTTATACTACGGAGGATGATAAATATAAGGCTGCTTTGACAAGTTCAACAGCTAAACTAAAAGAAGCGGTAACTGTTTTTGAACAAGTTTTATCATTTGATGCAACAAATGCAAATGCTAAAAAATATCTAGATGCATGTAAAGCTGCAATTCATTAAGAAAATGAATTAAATGATTTAGAAAGGCAGGTTGAAAGACTTGCCTTTTTTTTGTGTGATGTACAAAATGTTTACTTTTGCACCAATTTTTAGATTTTAGATATGATTTTAAATATGCGTTTGCTTTGTGTAGCAGGTCTTTTATTGAATGTGGTGCAACTATATGCAACTGGAAGTAGTAATAAATTTGATATGGCTCAGTCGGCATTACAAGTACAAGATTATGCGTTAGCATATCAGTTGTATCAACAGGCATTAAGTAGTGCTAGTGAAGAAGAAATTACGGGTGGATATTATTTTAATGCAGCTTTGGCAGCACAGAAATCGAAAAACTATGAAATAGCAATAGAATATTACGACCAAGCAATATTAATGGAGGCGAACTTGCAAGCTAGTAGATTGGGGAAATACGAATCATTAATAGCCTTAGGACGAGTTGATGAGGTAATACTTTTTGATGCGGAGAATGAAGGGAAATGGAGATATAAGGCAGGCGTGTTTGCCTATTCCCAAGAAGAATTTGAACTTGCTGCAACTCAATTCGCATTAGCAATTCGTGGCGAATATCAAGAAGAGAATGCAATTATCTATCAGTATAATTCACTAATAAAAGCAGGAAGAACCATTGAGGCTGATGATTTAATAACGAATCAAGTTGAGAATTATCCAAACTCAAAGCTGCACATTGTGATGGCTAATATTTTGTTACATGATGCCATCTTAGCCTATCAAGAGGGTATTTTGGAATTGAGTCATTTGAATGGGCAAGCTGAAGACCCTATTCTTACGGTAAAAGCTCACAGTGCAATTGTTCGAACAGCTAAAGTTAAATTTCAGCAAGCGCAGATTGTTGGTGAGGAGTCGTTAAAATACGATTCATCAAATGAGCAGGTTCACTCGCTGATTGAGGCTTGCAAGTCGCAATTGCTGAAATGATTTAAGTGAGATGAAACCATCATGAGTATAAACCCTACACATGAGCGTGCTTATAATTGCTAAATGCAAAAGTCAATAAATGAGCTAATAAAAGCAGATGAAAAAAATAGGATTATTGTCGGACACCCATGGCATGTTGAGTCCACGGGTATTACGATTTTTTGAATCGGTTGATGAATTATGGCATGCAGGCGATATAGGTACAGCTGAGATGGCAGATGAGCTAGCTTCATTCAAACCTTTGCGCGCTGTTTATGGAAATATTGATGGACATGAGTTGCGCCGGATGTTTTCTGAGGTTTTGAGATTTGATTGTGAGCAGGTAGATGTTTTGATGACTCACATAGGTGGATATCCTGGAAAATATGATTCTAAAGTTCGTAAATATCTGGCAGAAGCTCCCCCGAAATTATTTATTACTGGTCATTCACACATTTTGAAAGTAATGTTCGATAAGCGTTTAAATTTACTACATATCAACCCTGGAGCTGCTGGAAATAAAGGATATCATAATGTTTGCACCGCAATTCGATTTGAAATTGATGGTGCGGATATTCGGAACTTGGAAGTACTAGAATTTGAGCGGACGAAATTCCACTCTTTAGAATAAAATATAAATCTCTTCTAATTTGCTAGAAGAGATTTATAAAAACGCAAACCGATAAGCCGGGTTCTGTGCTCTACGAATAGAGTCCCTATCATTTATCTACGCACAATATCACTATTATGCTCTAGCAACCTACCCCTCGTGACATATATACAGGACGAGCAGCCCTGCTGATGCCCTAAAGCATCAACCACGATATACATGGTCTTGCAACCTGAGTACGCACAGCTTTCAAGGTTGCCCTTGAAACTGGTGGGCTCTTACTCCACCTTCTCACCCTTACCATATTGATTGAAACCAACAGGCGGTTATTTTCTTCTACGTTGACAATAAGCTTTCGCCCATCTTCCTATTAAGAAGCTCAGCACTCTGTGTTGCCCGGACTTTCCTCTTCTCTAATGAGCAGCGATAGGGTGGTTTGCATGGCAAAGATAGTTCTAATTTTAAACGTATAACTATTTATTGAGCTGAAAAAATATTTTAGGGGCACTTTTTTTATTTGCTTCATCTTGCTCTACACAAAAATCGAAATAAACACACTTGAGCAAGTATTTTTAGAATAAATCTGAAGTTTAGTATTATAATAAGTTTACAGGTTAATATTTGACACGACCTCATGAGGTTTGAAAGTTCAAAAAAATATTGAGGCAAACGGCTAGATTAATAGTGTTTTCCTTGCCAGCTATTGCGTTCGTCTAATCGTTTCTCAAGTTTATCAACAAATTCGAAGTTCTTAATACCCCAATTAGGCGCAATTAGTAAATCTTTTGGCGATTGGCTAATGAATCGTTCAATGATAATGGTTGGTTTTAGTAGCTCTAAGTAATCAACACAGAGATCAATGTAATCTTCTAAAGAAAACAAGTTAAATTCAGAAGGGTTATTTTTATAGGAAAGTGCCAGTTGAGTTCCTTTGTGAATTTGCAGTTGATGAAGTTTTAAATTCTCAATTGGTATTTGAGAAATGCAACGTGCCTGATTTAAGAAATCAAGATGATTTTCGCCCGGCAATCCAAGAATTAGATGACCACAATTGTGAATGCCACGTTTGTGTGTCTCTTCAATAGCCCTAACAGCATCTGCATACGAGTGTCCACGATTAATGCGTTTCAACGTTCGGTCGTTTGTCGATTCGATGCCAAATTCCACCATGATATAATATTGCTGAGCTAATTCTTCCAAATAGTCGAGCACCTCATTACTTAAGCAATCGGGGCGCGTACCGATGACTAATCCGATTATTTTATCATGTTTTAGAGCCTCATCATATTTTTCACGTAGAACCTTTAAGCTTGCATAGGTGTTGGTGTAGGCCTGAAAGTAGGCAAGAAATTGCATGGATTGATATTTTCTTGCAAAGAACTGAATACCTTTTTCTACTTGCTCTCCGATGCTTTCTTGTGTGCGGCAGTAGTCGGGTTTGAAGGCTTCATTATTACAATAGGCACAGCCATTTTTAGCTATTTTGCCATCACGATTTGGGCATGTGAATCCTGCATCAATAGAAACTTTCTGCACTCGATTCCCATTAAATAGTTTCTTGAAGTGTGTGGGAAAGTCGTTATATCGTCTGTTGTGGTTCCATGGATAATTCATGCGCCAAATTTAGATAAAACTTATTTAATTAAGCTTTAAATTAAGTGTAAATATAGTTTTATATCTATTTGATGCAATGAGATGCTAATTTTCTTGAAATGAGTTTTGAAATATTGTTCTAAAGAATAGAATGATAAAGAAAATATATATATCTTAGCCAACAAAAATAAAAATACAGTAAAAATATGTTTAGCGAGAAAGACCTACAATTTATAAAAGAACGAGGAAGTGATGTTGAAATGGTAAAAAAGCAAATTTCTAATTTCGAAACGGGATTTCCTTTTTTGCACATTGCTGCTCCAGCAGAGGTTGGAAATGGCATTATTCAATTGAGTGAAGAAGAGGTAGAGAACTATATATACACTTATACAGAGAAGGTGGAAGATGGTTTGGAACCTTTGAAGTTTGTTCCTGCTTCGGGAGCAGCTAGTAGAATGTTTAAAGATTTGTTTTCAGCTAAAGATTCCTTGGAGTTGGGTAAGAGCGAAGAAGAAGTGCTGATCAATGAATCGATCGCACTGTTTCAAAATAAAATTAAAAAGTTTGCATTTTACAATGATTTATCGCTTGTGGCAGAAAAGCCAGCAGAAGAATTGAGTTTACTTGAAAAACTAGATTTTTTACTAACAGAAAAGGGATTAAATTACGGGGCTTTGCCTAAAGGGTTATTGAAGTTTCATACATATGGTGATGATAGTAGAAGTTCTTTCGAAGAGCATTGTGTGGAAGGAGCAGCCTATTCCATGTCGAGCAATGGAACTGTAAGAATTCACTTCACCGTTTCTCCAGAACATCAAGAGAAGTTCGAAGCGCATTTATCAGAGATTAAAGAAGCTTGTTCGGCACGATACCGAGCAGAATATGCCATTGGGTTTAGCTGTCAAAAGGCGGAAACCGATACAATTGCTGTGCAGCCCACTAATGAGCCATTTCGAACAGATGATGGAAATTTACTGTTTCGACCAGCAGGTCATGGTGCTTTAATTTCAAACTTAAATGATCTCGATGCCGATATAATCTTTGTGAAAAACATCGACAATGTGGTACCCGATCATTTCAAAGAGACAACCATTCGTTACAAGAAAGCCTTAGCCGGATTATTGCTTGACATTCAAAAAGTGATTTACACCTATCAGCAAAAGTTCGATCAATATGCAGAAGATGAATTGACAGATTCATTTATTAGTAATGCCACATTCTTTTTAGAGCGAAATTTGAATATGAAGTTGCCTCAAAATGTTATTTCAAGAGAAGAGAAAATTGTTTATTTGAAGGCTAAGTTTAATCGCCCTATTCGGGTTTGTGGCATGGTGAAGAATGAGGGTGAACCAGGAGGAGGTCCTTTTTGGTCACTCAATTCTGATCATTCTATTTCATTGCAAGTGGCTGAAAGTTCTCAGATTAATTTTGCCGATAGACAGCAAAGTGATTATGCAAAATCAGCCACTCATTTTAATCCTGTTGATTTGATATGCTCAACTAAGAATTATGCTGGAGAACGATTTAATTTGTTGAATTATGTAGATCCTTCAACCGGATTTATTTCCAACAAGTCGCTCAATGGAAAGGAACTCAAGGCTCAAGAATTGCCTGGATTGTGGAACGGGGCAATGTCGGATTGGAACACGCTCTTTGTAGAAGTGCCGATTATCACCTTTAATCCGGTGAAAACAGTCAATGACTTACTTCGTGTCGAGCATCAGTAATACAAATAGGCTACAAGTTGAAACTTGTAGCCTATTTGTATTTTACTTACTAATTGTTACTTTTGTGGCATAAAATGAAATTATGAGTTTAAATCACCAAGAGGATTTTTCAGAAGATGATGAACAAATAGCAGGAGCTGTTGAGCGTTTCAAACAAGCCATGATAAATGGTTCAGATATATATTTCGATATTTTCGAATACGAAGGCGTTATTGATTATTTAATGGAAGATGGAGAAGTAGAGTTAGCAAATCGTGCTGTTGAATTGGCACTTATGCAGCATCAGAATCCGATTGAAATTAAACTAAAAAAAGCTCAGATTTTAATTTTTAATGGTGAGGCTATAAAAGCCTTAGAATTATTAGCAGTTCTAGAAGAATTTGACAGTAAGAATATCGATGTGCAAGTAGCAATTGGAACAGCATATGCTCAAGTTGGTCAGCTGGATAAAGCAATTAATATATACCACGAGAATTGCAAAAAGAATAAAGATTCATGTGGCGATTTAGCATATGATATTGCTATAGGATTGCAGCAAAACAATCAGTTTGAGCAAGCAATATTTTTTCTTGATGCAGCCTATAATGACACCCAAAATATTTCTCTACTCTACGAATTAGGCTACTGTTATAGTCGAATTGGTAATAATGAAGAGGGAATTCGATATTATGAACTGTTTTTGAGTGATGATCCTTTTAATGCTGCGGTTTGGTATAATCTGGGAATTAATTACAATTTAATTGAAGAGTTTCAAAAGGCGATTGATGCCTATGACTATGCGCTTGCTTTGCAAGAAGATTTAGACCAAGCATTGTTTAATAAAGGGAATGTGCAGGCTAATACTGGAAGATATGAAGATGCGATAGCGTCGTATGTGGAATATTTATTAATGAATCCAGAAAGTGAGGATGCTCATATTTATTTAGCAGATTGCTATTTATCGACAAATGACTTTCACATGGCGAGTGTTCACTATAATGCTGCTTTTAATTTGAATAACGATAATGTTGAGGCGCTACATAGTATTGTTATCGCATTGATGAGCGATGATAGAATAGAAGCAGCTCTCAAGGTAATAAATGAAGTGTTAGCTTTGGAGCAAAATAACCCGATTTATCTCACCACATTAGGAAACATCAACTTTGAATTAAATAAATTGAAAGAAGCAAAAGATGCTTATGAAAAGGCAATAGCCATAGATGCTAATTGTAATATCGCTTGGGGTGCTCTTGCTGAACTATCGGCAGTTCAAATTTCTTTTGAAGATGCTGTTGATATTGTGAATCAAGCACTGGTTATTAATCCAAATGATGCTTATTTGCTGACTAAATTGATTAGTTTCCTTTGTGAGATGGGAGATGAGATGCAAGCAATGGAGAAATTTGAAGAGGGGTTAGCTCTTGAAAATTCTACTTTCAGAGATAGTTTTTTAATACAAGTTGGAAATAGTATTGAGGAAAATCTCTTAAAAAAGATGACCGACCGATTACATGAAAAATAAGCCTTTTACGCCGATAATTAATTTACACACGCATCAATTGTTAGGGAAAGATGAGCTGGGCTTAATCAGTCATTCAATAGTTGATGCGTTTTCTATTCAATCTGACCACAGATATAGTGTGGGTTTGCACCCTTATGATATTGCTAGAGCTGAAAATAATTGGTTGGAAGAATTAGAGAAAGTTCTACAGCAAACTCAAGTAGTTGCGATTGGAGAATGTGGAATAGATCATGCGATAGATGTGCCAATTTATTTGCAAACCGAGTTGTTTGAAGATCAGATTTTATTAGCAGAAAAGAATCATGTGCCTATGATTATTCATGCTGTTAGGTCGTATTTTGAATTGATTTATTTATATAAAAAGCATAAGGTAAATCAGGCTTGGGTGATTCATGCTTACAATGGAAATCTGCAGACTACTCATCAGTTGCTACCTTATCGATTTTATTTCTCTATAGGCGAAGCTTTGTTGAAGTATCAAAAAGATTGGTATAGCATCATTAATACAATTCCGATAGATCGAGTTTTTATTGAAACGGATAATTCGCAGTTGAAAATTGAAAAGTTGTATCAGCGAGTAGCTGAAATATATGCGATAGATGTTGAGTTGCTAAAGGAACAAGTCTATAAAAATTTCATCGATTTATTATCATGAAATGCTAGGTGAATATGTTAATTTCAAAGAAGAGGAAATTATGCATTTCTTCGGAGCAAATCAGGAGGAAAAACCTCATCAGAAACTTAGGATATTAATTAATCAAATGGTTTATTAATCGAGTAAAGACTTCTCGCGTATGAGAGTGATTTATGTTGCGATTCATGGATAATTAAATGACAATATAGAGATAGATGAAAAATTGGTTAGATCGTACGAGTTTGATGCTTGGTGATGAAAAATTAAATAAATTAAAGACATCACATATTCTGGTTATTGGTTTAGGTGGAGTGGGGGCTTATGCTGCTGAATTAATTTGTCGAGCAGGAGTGGGCGAAATGACTATTGTTGATGGCGATGTGGTTGATGTAACGAATAGGAATCGTCAATTGCCAGCATTAATATCAAATATTGGGAAGCCTAAGGCAGAAGTGCTTGCTGCACGTTTCTTAGATATTAATCCCGATTTGAATTTGCATGTTATTAATGAATATTTACAGGAAGAACAGTTAATATCGGTGCTAGAAAAAACCAAATATGATTATGTGGTTGATGCTATTGATACCTTAGCTCCTAAGGTTTCGTTAATTCAACAATGTGTGCTCAAGAATTTGCCTGTTGTGAGTTCAATGGGAGCTGGAGGTAAGTTTAATCCGATGGATGTGCGTACTTCGGATATTAAAAAATCATTTAATTGTAGATTGGCAAAACAATTGCGCAAGCGTTTACACCGCTTAGGAATAACAACAGGTATCACGGTCGTTTTTTCTCCTGAGGAGGTCGATCCATCACGTGTGAGAATTGAGGAAAGTTTGAATAAGAAATCAGCAGTAGGAACAATCTCTTATATGCCCCCTTTGTTTGGTTGTCATGTTGCAGCGGCAGTAATCCGAGCTATCGTGGGAGAGTAATTAATTAGCTTTATGAAAATAAAAATTATAATTATTGCTATAGCACTTTTCTTACTAGGAATAACAGCTCCAAAACTTCTAAAGATGTGTCAAATTAGAGGATGGATAGCAGGAGCTAATGCGGAATTTGAAGTTATTACTGCTCGTAAAGTTCAAGAAGTTGAACGGGGTGGTTTGCTTCAGCCTGTGTTTTGGATTTCGTGGGGAGAAACTAGTATTGATGTAAAAGGTAATCATCGAATAAATTTAGAACAAGCAGCTTGGGAGAGAATACAGCTTGGAGATTCAATTGAGGTGATGACCTTTCCTCAAACAGGCGAAACTTATTTGCAAAATGGAATTTTTGCGAGCAATGGAAATTTACTGTTCGATTTAATTCTTTTTCTCATTGAATTAGGTGGGGCAAGCTATTTTACTTTTGCAGCTTTCCAAGAGTATAGAAGGCGCTAGCTTGAATGAAAGGATATTATAAATACGGGCAATAATGAGTTTCATTATTGCCCGTATTTTAGTTGCTACTCGATGTTGGAGTTTTGCTTTTTGCTTCCAGCATAGGTTTCATATTTTCGGAATGAACACTCGATAGAGCCATTGAGTAAGTCAATTTTGGTAGAAGGCTTTAATCCGATCCATTTCAAACATTCCTTTGTACTGATAATCCAAGCAGTGGAACCTTCAAACTCGTGTTTAAACTTTTCACCGATGATTCCATAAAGTTCTTGATCGCCACTTTCAATACGTTCTCCATAAGGAGGATTGAAGATGTAAAGATTTACATTTTTTGAGCGTTCTAAGTTGGCTATATCTTTTTGCTTAAAGCGCACAATGTCGTCAACTCCAGCTTTTTCAGCATGTTTGAAACACATTTGGATATTTCGCCGACTGATATCCGATCCGTAAATGCTAAAATCAACATCATCATTAATGTCAGCTTCATCTTTAATTTTATTAAAGGTCACAATATTGAAATCCTTCCAGTTCATGAAAGCATAGTCGCGTCCTATATCTCCAGGGCGAATGTTTTTTGCCATCATGGCAGCTTCAATGGCAATCGTTCCAGAACCGCACATCGGATCAGCGAAAGGAGTTTTTTTATCCCATCCAGATAGCATGAGCATTCCTGCAGCCAGAACTTCTGATATTGGAGCTTCGTGCTGTTCGGTGCGATATTTTCGTTTAAATAAAGGTTCTCCACTAGAGTCAAGGGAAATAATAGCAGTTTCATTAGCAATGTGCACGTTGACTACAATTTGTGGGAATTTTACATCGACCGATGGACGATTATTTGAAAATTTGCGAAAGCGATCAACAATAGCATCTTTAACTTTCAAACCTGCAAACATCGAATTGCGGAAGAGGTTAGAATTAAATGCTTGAGCTTGAACAGCAAAAGTGGCATCGCTTTCAAAAATGTTTTCCCATTTGATATCTAGAGCTTGTTGATATAAGTCTTCCACCTTTTTTAGCTTAAACTCTTTAAGATTGATTAGAACTTTTAGTGCAGTGCGAAGAGAATAATTAGCACGATATACCATTTCTAAATCGCCAGAAAAATTAACTGCTCGACGCCCAATTTGAACATCATCGGCATGGAGATTTATGAGTTCTTCGGCCAAAACATTTTCTAGACCGGCATAAGTGGTAGCTACAAGCTTCATAGATTTATTGTATCAATGAGAGGAATCTCTCGAATTATTTTTCGATTGCAAAAATAGTTTCTTCCATTGAAGCTGCAAAGTTTTTCTGTACGTTTTTTCTATTCTATGAGATACTAGCATAAGTTATTGATGTTGATTTAGCAGAGAATGTTGATTTATGGGTTTATTTACAACCGAGATGCTCTAAATAATCGAAGGATTAATAGTGAAATGGTTCTATGTTGAATATAGTGGGTAGAGTAATTTGACTCTTCTTAGAGAAGGATGTGATTGAAACACGTTTGAAACACGTTTGAAACATTCTTCTATCATTTAATCGAAGCTTTGCGCACAAGAGTTGGAGCTTCTATTATTTAATTGAAGCTTGGCACACGACTGTGGGAGCATTCTATCATTTAATCGAAGCTTTGCGCACAAGAGTTGAAGCTTTTATCATTTGATTGAAGCCACATGCAATGAGTCTTTCAATGGAACGCCTATTTGGTCATTGTTGGATTGTTATTCAGAATTAAGCGAGCATAATTCGACAATTCACTACCCACTAAATTCAACATAGAGCCAAAGTTATTTTATGTACTTGCTCTATCAGAATTTCACGAGTTAGACAAACTATGCTTTCTAGTTGCTCAATGGAAGGTTGAAGTTCACCTAAACGATGACTTTTACAGTGCATTTTGTTCGTTTTGGGGCAGATAACTCAACAATAGCTTTATTTTTTCTTAGTTTAACTTGCGCTTAGAGGAGTTATAATCGGCAAGTAAATTTACTTGCCGATTGGTTTATTATCTGCTACTTATTTACAATCGATGCAACTTTGATATAGTCCCTCAAAGAGTTCCTTGCTTTGGTGAGCAGGCATTGCTGAAAAAGCAATGCGAATAATATTATTCAAATTGATGATACCAATGCTATATTTTTCAATCAAATGCTTACGAATTTTTTCTCCATCGAGACCCTCTTTAAGTTTTACACACATGAAGTATCCTGAGTTGTAGGGGAGTGCAGTAAAGAACTCTTTGTATTTTGGTTCTTCTAGGGCCTCTCGAACAGATTGATATCGTTGAGCAAGAATTTCAAACTTATAGTCTTTTTCTGATTCATAGCTTTTGCTATTAAAAGCTTCCACGAGTAACGCTTGCGATAAATTGGCAGCATTAGATATATTTCCTCTTACTGCTCCTGCAGTTTTATTTTCAAGAGCGGCATAAATGGCGGCATCGGCTCCTTTAATTCCGTAAGTGATAAAGCCCACACGAAAACCCCACACATAATCCTCTTTTGTTGGTCCATCGAGCTTCATGGCTAAAATGTTTTCGTGCAAGTCGGCTAAATAGCTAAATATAGATTGTCGTTCAATACCTTCTTCATAAACTAATCCAAAATAGGCATCATCGCACACCGCTAGAATTTGGTTTCCTTTTTCCGCAGCATTTAGTAGAATGTTAGCAATTTCTTGAGCCTCATCAATGCGTGGTGAATAACCTGTGGGGTTATTAGGGAAGTTTAGCATTACAATTTTCTTGCCAATATTTCCATCATTAAGAGCTGTTTCAAGAGCTTTTAAATCTAATTCGCCATTACTAAAAAGATTGTATGGTTTCATTTTAGCGCCATAGGCATTGCATAAGGCTAAATTGTAGTTACCCCAATATAGTTGAGGTAAAATAATTTCATCGCCTTCATTAATGAATAGGTAGCCCATCATGCTCACGGCATGAGTTAGAGCACAAGTCACAACAGGCAAACTTAAATCAACACCATCGAGGCTAGGATTTTTTTCGATAAGCATTTCTTTCCATCGAGCGCGCAAATCGGGTCTTCCAAAACTTGGAGCATAAGGGAATATTTGCGAAGGAGCTAAATCTACTCTATCGCTAATACTTTTAAGGCACATTGGAGAACCGTCGTCTTCGATAGCGGTGCCAATTGTAGCATTAATTCTAGTCCCTTTTGCATCGGCTCCTTGTCCAAGAATACCTAGTTTAGGGAAGAAAATATTTTTACCTTTTTCAGAAAGGAGATTAAGGATTGCTGGCGTTTTAGCTGCAATAATTGTGTTTAAGTCTTGCGCTTGTGGGTTCATGTTATTTGAGTTGGTTTTTTTTTATGTGGTTATTTTGAATATTCATTATTGACATCAGTGAGCACTTCAAATCCTGTTGGTGTTACTAAAATAGTGTGTTCAAATTGAGCTGAAAGTTTTCCATCGCTCGTGCGAGCAGTCCAACCGTCATGTTTGTCAATTTTGCATTTGGCCTTTCCTAAATTAATCATGGGTTCAATCGTGAATGTCATTCCTGGTTGCATGATAATTCCTGTACCTTTTTTTGATGTGTGATCAATCTGTAAATCTTCATGGAAAACCATTCCAATTCCATGTCCGCAAAATTCCCATACCACGCCATATTTTTTAGCTGAGGCATATCGGCTAATTGCAAAGCCAATATTTCCAGTTTTATTTCCTGGTTGAACCTGTTGTATTCCTAAATTTAGGCAGTGTTTAGTATCGGAAATCAATTGTTTAGCTTCGTCGCTCACATTACCTATGGTGTACATGCGATTGGTGTCTCCATAATAACCGTTAAGAATTGTGGTAACATCAATGTTTAGAATGTCACCATCTTTTAAAATGGTGTCTTTGCTTGGAATTCCATGGCACACGACATCATTCACCGAAATGCAAGTGTATTTTGGAAATCCGCCATAGCCTTTGCAAGCAGATATGGCTCCATTATCTAGAATAAACTCATTAATGATGTTATCTAAATACTCGGTGTTAACGCCTTCTTTTACATAGCTTTCAATCATTTGGAGGCATTTCCCCGCAAGTTGACTACTTTTGCGAATGCCCTCGATTTGTTCAGCATTCTTTATTATTATTTCTGTCATGTAGAATAAATTTATCTACAAAAGTCGAAAATATAGCCCGTAATTCAAAACATTGAGAGTACTTTGTGCTAAATAAATTTAGAATCATTGTGTAATAGCCATATTTAGTTGTTTCAAATTGTAAAAGCAACCTAATGGAATGTGCTGATTTGTCTGAAGGTATTTAAGCTGTGCGTGGCACTTCGAGGGCTAATTAGCTAATTCAATTTGATGACATGGCTCGAATTTTTCGTTTAGCCTAAAGAAATGACAGTTATGCCAGCACCACCAAAATCGACATGTTCATCGCGGTAAGAATTGATTGCGGGATCTGTTTTAATGTAATTTCTGATTGTTTCTTTTAAAATTCCATTTCCTTTTCCGTGTAAGATTCGAACTTCATTGATGCCAAGCATGAGAGCTTCGTCGATAAAGTTTTGTATGTTTCCAATAGCTTCTTCGGCACGCTGACCACGTATGTCAATTTCAGGTTTAAAAGTGAGTCGCTTTTGGTGTAGATTTCGGCTAACATTTGCAGAAGTAGCGTTGTATTGTCGGAGTTCACGTTTTGCTTCGTTGTTCGAAACAATGGTAAGCTTATTTATTGCAACACTTGTTCTTAATAATCCCAAGGCAACGATAGCGTTTTTTTGTCCCATTTCGATAACTTCTCCCACGGCACTCTGTCCTTCAATTTTTACTTTAGAACCAATTTCGATCACATTTGGGGATTTTCTTTCTATTGGAGCTGTTTCTGGCGCTGCGATATTTTCATTTTTAGTTTTGCGTTGCTCGTTCTTTTGTTTGATTTTCTCCATTTTCCGACTAATCCAATCCGAATTATTTTCATCAGCTTGGATATCATCTTTAAAGTCGATTAGCTTTTTTCGAAGGTTTTTTGTAAGATCTTTTTCAGCTTGTTTTTCTCGAATTTCTCGAATGGTGTTTTCAACCGTTTTGTTTGCGCTATCAATGAGTTTAGCGGCTTCTAATTTGGCTTCGCTGATAATTTTCTTACGTTGTTCTTGTAGTTTGTTCAGTTCTTCTTCATATTTAGAGCTAGCATTTTCGAGTGTTTTTTCAGCAACTCTGATTTTTTGGCGTTTGCTTTCCCAATATCTTTTGTCGCGTAGAATTTGACGTAGGTTTTTGTCGAAGTCAATGTGATCTTGTCCAATTTTTTCTGTTGCATCTTGAAGCACGCTTTCGGGCATACCAATTTTACGAGCAATTTCAAATGCAAATGAGCTTCCTGGTTCTCCAATTTTCAATTCAAAAAGAGGTTCTAGTTTGTGGGTATCATAGAGCATTGCTCCATTGATTATGCCTTTAGTTGAGGTAGCAAAATGCTTGAGGTTGGTGTAGTGGGTGGTGATAACACCAAAGACATTCATGTCATTTAGCTTTGAAAGTATAGCTTCAGCAATTGCGCCACCAAGCATGGGTTCTGTGCCAGTTCCAAATTCATCGATTAGGACCAGAGAATTGCTATTCCCATTGCGAATGAAATGCTTCATGTTGAGCAGGTGCGAACTGTATGTGCTGAGGTCATTGTCGATAGATTGCTCGTCGCCAATATCGATAAAGATATTTTCAAAGAAACCTGCTATACTGCTTTCTAAGACAGGAATCATCAGACCGCATTGGAGCATGTATTGCAGTAATCCAACTGTTTTCAAACACACCGATTTTCCACCAGCGTTGGGTCCTGATATTAATAAGATGTGGTTGTCGTCAGATAGAGATATATTTAGTGGTGTAATTTTTCGTTTTTCTTTTTCTAGGTTGAAGCGCAGTAGTGGGTGTGTAGCATTATACCATTGGAGATGAGGTTCCCATTTCATTTGTGGTTTTATGGCATCCATTCTGTTTCCTAGTATTGCTTTAGCTCTAATGAAATCAATTATGGCTAGGAAATCATACTGTGCTATTAGCTCATCAAGATAGGGGCGAATTTCATTAGCAAATCCGATGAGAATGCGAATTATTTCTCGTTTTTCGGCGTATTCTAATTCGCGAATTTGATTGTTCATTTCAACTACTTCGGCAGGCTCAATGTAAGCCGTTTTGCCTGTGGCAGATTCATCGTGCACAATGCCTCGTATTTGTCGCTTGTTGGCAGCAGAAACCGGAATTACAGGGCGACCATCGCGAATAGATAGCGTTGTGTCGGCATCTACATATCCTTCTTTTTGAGCTTGTTGTAGAATTGCGTGTAGTCGTTTAGACACATTGCTTTGTTTGTTAAAAAGGTCGCGACGAATTTGAGCTAGTTCAGGTGAAGCTGAATCTTTCACTTTGCCGTTGTTATCGAGTATTCGTTCGATTTTATCTTTCACAAGAGGATAGCTTTCAACTTGCGAAACTAGTTGAATGAGATTGGGGAAATTTTCTTCCTGAAGCTGCTTGATAAATCGAAGGATTGCAATGATTGTTTCGATTGAGCGTTTAAGGTTGAAAAGTTTCTCTGCTTCCATAAATCGACCTTCAGTTTTGAGCTCGTTAAGAGAACTGCGCATGTCGAAGTAAAAATTTATTGGAAATCCGTGGGTTTCTTGAAGAAGCTTAGAAAATTCATGAGTGAGAGAGAGTTCCCACTCTAATTTTTTTCGGCGTTGCATAAATTGCATATCATCGACTAGGTTTTTGCCCAAATCGCTTAAACATATTTCTTTTAACAATGCTCGGATTTGAGAAAAACCGATTTTTACTTCAAAATTTTCAGGATATATATTGCTCATTATCTTATTGCTGATTTGAATTTGCATAACTGCTGATGCTCTTACAAAGCAATGATCGTAAGGCATCGGTGTTTTCTTCAATGATAATCTAAAAAAAATAGTATTTAATTGAGGAAGCTATAAATGCTGCTGCCCTTCATCTTGTTTTTACAAGATTTCTCTTAGCAATTCAATATTTTAAATCCTCACTTTCCTACACAAGACCTCAATGTATTAAAGACTTATTTTTAGAGCTATCTCTAAATAGAAAACGAAATCTTGTTTGTATTCATTTCTACTCATCTTTTTGTCCTTTAAAATTGGCAATGAGTGAGCATAAGGGAAAATCAACTCACTTTGTGAGTTGAAGTGGAGCCTATTAGAGTAGGTCGGTAATTGTTTCGAGTAGAAGTTCTTTATTGATAGGTTTTCCAACACAACCATTCATTCCAGCAGCTAAATATTCTTTAATATCCTCGTCGCTCTCATTTCCCGTCATTGCTAAAATGATGACAGGCGTAGCTCGATTGTTTTCTTTTTCAAAAGTTCGAATGGCTTGAGTGCATTGAATTCCATCCATGATTGGCATGCTAATGTCCATGAGGATAACATCGGCTTCAGTGGCTTTGAAATGCTCAAAACCTTCTTCTCCGTTAAAAGCACTAGTGATTTCTTTGAATGTTGATTTTAATGGAAAAGCAACAACTTTGTGGTTGATTGGACTATCGTCAACAATTAGTACTTTTAAAGAAGTTAATTCTCTTGACATTTGGTTAGATATTATTTGTGTTTAAAAATAAATTTAGGAGTTTATCCTGAAATAATTTTCAAAGGTAGATGAATTAGTTAGATTTACCAAATTTTGATGGAATAGAATTTAAGATATCTTTGTTCCAGTTTTAAATGTCCTATCTGTAATCTTTTTGTTCGAAGACAAAGAAAAGCATTTAATTCTGTGAGAGAAAGCCTTTGTGATTTCTCTCTTTGCTTCGTTTCGATACGCTCCACTTCGCAAAGAGAGAAAATCATCCGCCTAAACGGGTATTTACTAATGGAATTTTTCTTGCGAATTTCATTAAATCGTCGCTCATTTCCTCTTTGTTTTGATATTTCGTTTTAACCCAACTTTCACTCCCTAAAATATTTTCAACAAAAAAATAGCTATTTTCAATGTCAGCTTAACTATAACACGTTGAAAATATGCGATAGCTTTTTTTGATTATCAAACACAAAGTATCGTTCTTCTGAATCTGCACCCATAGTTGAAAAATAACTTTTAACAACAATCAATATCAACCTGTTCGCATAAAAAGCGCCAAAAGACAAGCGATAGGTATGATTTGAGCTCTGGAGTATTGTAATTGATTTTGTTATCTAAACAATATCCCGCAACAACATTCAGAGGAATATATCCCATGATAGCTAAATCATCAATTATTTCGGGATAATTCCTTTTAAGTTCGTTAATATATTCTACGCTAAAGTCAACAGAAAGCGATCTGTGATCGTTAAGCAGATCGAAATCTAACCCACATCCGAAAGGTAATCCGTCTTTTTTAGGTTCTTTTCGTTCATTTTCGATATCTGTTTGATAAGCAAAAAAGTAATAAAATGCAGAAAAATTATTTTTACGCAGTCGTTTATTTATTTTTTCTAGTTTTCGTTTATCAATCGTGATGCCGAAATCGGTACTCGTTTTTTGCGTTTTAATCGATTCTTTATATTTGGTAATATAATCTAAACAGAAGTCACGAATTAATATTGAATCGTTAGTTCCTGAATAATTATGTTGAAGCGTTGTTATAAAAAACCTGCTCATATCTTCTTTCAAATGCATAAATTGTTGCGCATTAGCTCCGCATGTACAAAGAATCAGAGCTGCTATAAGTGTGTATCTTTTCATAAATATTAGTTATTATATATCCAAATTACCAAAATGACATCTCCTTTGTAATTTTTCAGCCTGTAATATCCGTTAGCAAATTTTGTAGGTGGCTCATATTCTACAGTTGTGATGTAATAGAAATTTTTATCGGGAATTTGTGTGCTAATTTGATTAAAGAAAGCATAGTCATACATCTTTCCGTTTAAGAACCGATTATATCCGCGAATAGTCCTTCCAAAGCTGGAGTTGCAATTCCACTCTATTTGGTCGATTAAAACATAATTTCTGAGATCTCCTTTCTTTTTGCCCAAAGCATAGTCAGAATAAATCTGCAGGAATTTCTTTAAAGTTTCTTGTTCGTTTGATGAATTAATTTGTACTTTATCGAGATCATCAAGGTTATACCGCCGTGTTGAGAATACCTCTATTGGGATTAAATCGAAACCATTATCGTTCATCTTTATTTTAAGTCGATTTTGCACAATGAGTTCATTAATTCGTTCATGGCTTGTTAATATCTCTTCAAACAGCTCCTCCGAAATATTTATCTCCCTTGCCGAAGTCAAATTCCAAATTAGTTTTTGCTCCTCTATGGAAAGATACTCCCTAAATCTTTCTATCGCACTTTGATATATTTCTATATCGTTAAAAGAATAATCACCCGATCTAGATAAATAAATAGATTCATTTTTATCTGATAAACAAGATTCTACAGGCGTTACCTCTTCACTACATGACAACACGAAACTAACGCTTCCTAGAACCACAAATAAGAAGACAATTATCCTAAATGCCTTTCTTTCTTTCTTTCATAATATCAAATTTAAAATTAATAATTCGGTATCACTCCAGCGCTTCTCCTTTCTTTTGCGAGTGGATTTTGTTTGATAAGGCTAAAATTAAAACATATTTTTCACAAAAACAAGCAAAAAGAAATAAATTTTTAGATTTTGCACTAATTATTGCTTTCAAATTGCCTACACATGGCAGGTGTAATTCAAAACAAAAAGCGAGTACCCCAATTG
>JBKEAC010000027.1:0-18079 GCA_047971925.1 Mangrovibacterium sp. | reverse complement strand
GCTACCGTTTGGCAGAAGCAATCGGCTGCCCGCAGTCGAGCATATCGGCAATGGTCATTGGTGCGCACTCCGACACCGGTATGATTCCGCTAATCGACCGCGCAGTGTGCAACAGCATTCCTGTTTCGGCATTCCTTTCGGCTCAAAAAATGAGCGAGGTGGTTGAAGCTACCAAAGTAGGAGGCGCAACACTTACCAGCCTACTTGGAACGAGCGCTTGGTATGCTCCAGGAGCTGCTGTTTCGGAAATGGTGCAAGCCATTGCGCTCGATTCAAAAAAGGTGCTCGCTTGCTCGGCATTGCTTAATGGCGAATATGGTTTGAACGACATTTCTTTTGGTGTTCCTTGCGTTATTGGAAAGAATGGAATTGAGAAAATTGTGGAATTTGACCTTTCGGAAGCAGAAAAAGCTAAAATGGCAGAAAGTGCTGTGGCGGTGAATGCGGTGAATGCGCTACTGTAACACACAAATCACAAAATACCACTTCAAAAACAAGTGGCATCAATAATTTAAAGGTTCATGGTTTTTGCCGTGAACCTTTTCTTTTTCCTAAAAAACCAAGCCCTTCTTGCGTTTTATTCTTTGGGGGTGCCGGCATTCTTCCCCAGCCCATTCCTAGCTCTGCCGTCGCGCTTTTCGCTACAATCTTTTCCCTTCTTTGGTCGGGAAAAGGATTTTCGCTACAATCGCTCACCCGGCTGCGCACCCCTTCATGAAGCTCTCTTTAGATTTCACTTTGCAGGCACACCAAAACATTTTGCCACAATGCCATCAACCTTCACTTTCATCAATCCCACATTTTCAACAGCCGGACGATTAAACTTAAATTCACGCTCACTATATTGCCCCATAAATGCATGAAGACAAGCCAATTTATCGGCATAATCTTCCACAAACTCCACTACCCCTTCAAGCATGATTGTTTTGCTTTTCACACGATAACTACATGCCACTTGCTCATTTTGTTGCACAATTTCATCGCCAATCATCCATGAAATGCAAACCTTTTGATTATTCTTCAAGGCATGCCATTTTCGCCCCTCCATTCCCGAATGCAAGATGATGTACTCACCATCAAATCCGAAATTCATTGGAACAACATACGGCAAATCACCATCGATGAGAGCCACAAAGCAAGTGCGACAAGACGCCAGTAGCTCCTTAATTTCGTTCAAATCGGTAACTAATATCGTGCGCATAATTTCATTAATTTGTTCTACAAAATTGTTCTACTCCCAAGCTCTTTACTAATGATGGAAACCACCGATTTTAATCTCACATATTCTCCTTGCAATTCAAGCAAACTATCCCAATCCGAGAGGGCACTCACCTCGGCAATGCGTTGTTCGAGCGAGCTTAACATCAATCGGATTTTCCTCAACTTATATTCCATTAAAACTTTCGGAACAATCACACCAAGAATCTCATACTCGTGTTCCACAAAAGCACCCGAATTGACCCATCGCCTACTTTCATAATATTTCTCAGCCAGAATATCGCTAGTGAAGTGACTAATTTTAGGATCGGGGTGATTCAAGAAGAAATTCCTCAGATTATGTCCCAACACAACCACCGCAAGAGCATCGAATAACAACTCTTTATCCTGTTCAATTATTTCACCATTACGCTCCCATCGGCGAGAGGCAATATATTCATTTGAAAAAATATCTACAGCAAGTCGATTAATCCTCGCCTCTTCGTGTTGCGCAATAAATTCTTGCAACTGAGCATTCTTTCCTTTCCCTGTTTCAGAGTGAAATGCGCTTGAAGCCAGCTGAAGCTGTTGCGCCAAAACCTGAAGAATAGCTTCATCGACTTCAAAAGAAGCCTCATCTTGTTGTTTATCGCGAAAGATTTGCAACATGCCATTCACCAACTCATCGGTTGAAGATAATTCATCATTGTCGAGTTCTGCTAGCACATAATCGCCCACCATCACCTGCACCGTATTTCCTTGATCATCTTTCTGACGAATGCCGGGTTCATAAAAATAGCGAAGTAAAACCCTCAACAACTCGCGTTCTTCCACCTCGCAGAGATTTTTCTGAACTTGCGGAATGATTAAATCACTAGGCAGAGCTGGCTGGTTTTGAGCAGAGGTAGCTGCTTGAGCAGTTGCTTGCGCATAAGCCTCAGCACGTCGTTCAGATTCGGCTTGCCTTGCTTGCTGTTTTTGCCAATCCTCAAACTGATTGTTCAGTTTTTTCTTCACCGCATCGAGCAAACTCGCTTCGCTCACCTTTAGCAACCGGCTGCATTCTTGAATATACATCTGCCGGGCAATACTATCGGGAACAACCGCAATCGTACCGATAATATCATTTATTAAACGGGTTTTAGCAATGGGGTCATCGCCAACTTCACTAAGCAGCAACTTAGTTTTGAAGCCCACAAAGTCGGTTTCATTGGCATTGATATATTCTTCCAATTCCGTTGCACCCATGGAGCGAGAAAAGCTGTCGGGGTCTTCTCCATCGGGAAGGAGCAACACCTTCACTTTTAAATCTTCTTTTAAAATTAAATCAATTCCACGCAAAGCGGCTTTAATTCCGGCGGCATCACCATCATAAATGACGGTAACATTTTCGGTAAATCGTTTGATTAATCGTATCTGATCTTCAGTGAGTGCAGTGCCCGAAGAAGCCACCACATTGGTAATTCCGGCTTGGTGCATGGAAATGACATCGGTATATCCCTCAACCAAAAAACACTTATCGAGCTTTGAAATCGTTTGCTTCGATTGATACAAACCATAAAGCACCTTACTCTTATGATATATTTCCGATTCGGGGGAGTTCAAATATTTCGCTTTCTCATCGGCTTTGAGCGTTCTTCCTCCAAAACCAATCACACGACCAGAAACACCATGAATGGGAAACATCACACGACCAGAAAAGCGGTCGCGAACCCAAGCATCGCGCTTCACCGTGAGCCCTGTTGCTTCAAGATACTCCATGCGATAACCCTCTTTCAGCGCATGCTGAGTGAACGTATCTTTATTATCGGGACAATAGCCTAAATTGAATTTTTTAATCACATCATCAGTCAATCCACGGTGCCTCAGATAGCTCAATCCAACAGTTCTACCTTCATTAGATTCTAAAAGCTCTTTTGAAAAATACTTCTGCGCCAAGTCGGTAACAAGCATCATGCTTTCACGCTTATCGCGTTCCTGCTTTTGCTCATCGTTCTCTTCCTCTTCTTCTATCTCAATATTATATTTATTGGCTAGCCATCGAAGCGCTTCGGGAAAAGTCATTTGCAAATGCTTCATGAGAAAAGAAACCGGGTTTCCTCCCTCGCCACAGCTAAAACATTTGCAGATGTTTCGAGAAGGATTCACACTAAACGAAGGCGAACGCTCATTGTGGAAAGGACATAATCCCGAAAAATTAGCTCCACTTTTTCTGAGGGAAACAAATTCACTAACTACATCAACAATCTGAGCAGTTTCGATGATTCGGTCTATGGTGTATTGTGGTATCATGAGCGTGCAAATTTATCAACAATAATTGATAAGACAGCTATCAATCTATTCAAAGTTAACATTTAATAAAAGACTCCTAATAATTAAGGGGACTTCTGAAAATTAGTTTTTAAACGTTTTCCTTAGCCAAAGATTTATACCTTTGCAGACGAGAAAAACTCTCGCCATCGGAATTTCACGTTGAACAAGAAGCTTCATTGGCGAGATACATCTGACAACTAAAAAACAAATTACTTACAGATGAAACGAGCCATGACCAAAGAAACTCTTCAAATGAGAAAGACTTCATTGGCGAGATACATCTGACAACTAAAAAACAAATTACTTACAGATGAAAATAGGTATAATTGGCGCCATGCATGAAGAAGTGATGCTACTCAAAGAAAAGCTGACTCATGTTAAACATTCACAACGAGGGGCTCGCACATACTATGAAGGAACCTATGCAAATCATGATGTTGTGCTTTGCCTTTCAGGATGGGGAAAATCGGCAGCCGCAGCCACAACAAGCTGTTTGATTGAAGTATTTGAGGTGGAACTCATTTTATTTGTCGGACTAGCAGGCTCGCTACAAAGCCACGTGAAGATTGGCGACATTGTGATTGGCAACGAACTCACACAGCACGACATGGATTTACGTGAGTTCAGCATGTTGGGAGCAATTCTTCCCCCATTCTATCGCTCTTATCGTTTCAAGACATCGGAGCGCATGCTTAATCTTGCTAAAAAATCAACCGACGAATTTCAGCTAAAACTACAAGCAAACTCCTTAACTGAAATCAACCAATCGTATTCTCCTAACATCCATGTAGGAGAAATTGGAACAGGCGATCAGTTTGTTTCATCAGAAAAAATGAAACAACACATCATTGCTAAATATCCCGCATTGCTATGTACCGAAATGGAAGGAGCTGCAATTGCCCAAATTGCTCACGACAGCCAAGTTGAGTTCTTAATCATTCGTGTTATTTCCGACAATGCCGCCGATGAAGCACACAGCACATTCACCAAGTTTCTTTTCAACGATATCGGTCACATTTCTGTTGAAATATTACAACTTCTATTGAAAAATCTCTAAGAGTTAATCATGAAACAATTCTTAATACTCAGCCTCCTTTCTCTTTTCATATTTGCAGGCACACCTCATCAGGCTCTTTGCAAGGAACCCAAAAAGAAAGCCACACATGTTCCTCATCGGAAGACGAAGAAACAACGAAAATTAGAAAAACTCAGCAAAACTATATCGCCAAGCATTGATGGAATAGTAACCAACGAAAGCACTTTCGAATCCTTATCGGAGTCATTTGTGGTGTTACCATCGGGTAAAATCGGACTGAGCAATCACAAAGGCTATTTCTTTTTGAAAACCGATGTTTCAGATGCGCAGGTAAAAGCCATTCATCCTGATGTTTTCGACACGTACTACAATATTGTTGTTCACAAAGAACTTTACACTCCCGTTGGTGCTGTTCGTTTAAAACCGGTGATGATTGGCGAAAACATGCAGGCTAACGCTAACTATCGCGACAACTTCAGCAGAAGTCTTTTGGCGAATATGCAACATTCAACCTTCGATATATTAAGCCACAGCGGCACCACCGATTTCAACCAGCTACTAAGTTCAAATGCAGCATGGGATTTAAGTCATCGTGGTAATTCTTATGGCTCGTCGGAACTTCGAGTGCGAGGCTATTCATCAACCTTCATTCAATATAATTTCAACGGAATATCGATGAACGACCCCGAAAGTGAAAATTCAACTACCCATTTTTTGGCAGGCATTAACAATTGGGCTCGTAAGGTTTCTAGCACCAAAGGAGCATCTTCAAGTCCTCTGAGCGCAACTCTTGCTGCAGGAACTATCTCAATCGACGCTTTCATGCCAAGACAAAAGGCAGGTGCCGAAGCTCAATTTATTCATGAAAATGGAAATGTATTGCAAGGGGCTGTTGGGCTTCATAGCGGAACAAACAAGGACAATAATTTAGCTGCTTCGGTAAAAATCGATTTTGCGCAAGCCGATGGCATTAACGACAACACGGCGTTTGAAACCATGGGAGCATATTTCACGCTCTATGCAAAGAGCTATGTCCGCCAGCAGTTCCACCTAAGTGCGGCATTCCGAAATTGGGATAAACAGCTTAACGCCGACCCTATTTATCTCACTCAATTCAACAGCTCAAAAGGAAGATTCAACAACAGTTGGAACCCCACGTCGAAATTCCCGCTCCAAGCATGGAACGTGTCGCAAGGAAATAGTTTCTTTAGTAATTTGCAACACGAGTATTTTTTTAAAAAAGAAAGCAAACTACTCAGCAGCATCTATTTTCAATCGGAGAACAACACGCTAAGCGATTCTTTAATTGAATTCAGTCAGCTGCAAGAAGAAAGCAACGCGCTACGAATTGGTGCTCAATCGCGATTCATTTACACGCCCAACAACTCAACCCAATGGTGGATTGCCAGCAACTTGGAGTATTATCAAAAAGAAAAGGAGGGTGAAAGTAATCATCTTTTTGCCTATCTGCCCACGTTCTTGCCCACCGACACCTTTCATTTCTCACAAAGAAATAGCATTTACAAGTTCGGACTCACAGCTCATGTGCATCGACAAGTTAAAGGATGGCGACTTCTAGCCGAGGCTGCTGCGCATTACAAAGGAATGATTAGTGAAAACAAAACAAGCGAAGACAGTAAAAACAGCATCAATCAATGGGGATACCGTGCACTGGCTAGTGCGGCCTATTCACCTAGAAAATATCACACTTGGAAAATGCAAATTTCTACAACAAGCTCTCCTCAATCTTTTGCCCATGTTTTCCCAACCTATACTTCTTGGAATAAAACAGAACTTAAAAACAACAGCACCTTAGGCGGGGAAATTGCCTATAACTACTACAAACAGCGTTTCGACATCGAACTTCGAGCATTTAGCTATATCAACAGTAACTTGTTGCACATTGAAAATTATCAGAATAAATCGGAATTCACTTTCATTAGCGATATATCTGAAATACACCAAGGTTTAGAACTAAATAGCGAGTTGCTCTATGCTCGAAAACACAGCTTTAAATGCTCGGCAAGTTACAATTTCTTCAATTATAACGACGATGCCACAGCACAAGTTTATCAAACAACAACTTTCAACTTCGAAAACAAAAATCTTCCAATCACCGACAAATACATTGCCAACAGCACACCAATTAAGCTGTTTGCCGAAAACACATTTACCCTGTCGCATGCGTTCAGCTTTAGTGTAAACTATCAGCATAATTTTGGCATATATTCCAGTCCACTGAATATCGATGGTGAACAAGGAATAAGCAACAGCTATGGACTACTCGGAGCTGAATTAAACTACTATCAAGATTTAAGACGACCTGGTTCTAGCTTGCAGTTATTCGTGCGAGGAAGCAACTTACTAAACACCACTTATTGCAACCAAATTTGGATTGGCGAAAAATATCCTACCACTGGAAACTACTACCCCCTATTCGATCAAATGTATCAAGCAACTGAGAGTAACATTTTGGGACAATTCGGGCAATGCAGAAGTTGGAACATCGGTATCCGATATGTTTTGTAGTTATTGCTGTGGGCACAAACTGACTTCGCCCACTTCAAGGCACGGTGCAAAGGGTGATTATGTTCGATTTTTTTTGGCTGTAGGATAAAAAAAACTTACTTTTGACCGATTTTAAGCTTTATCAAAATGTTTTTAAATAGCCGTGTTCAAATAATGCTTTGCCAATCAAAAGATTTTTTTTTAAACACCACCGTTTTGGAAACACCCTGCGAGACAGTCAAGTTCTTAAAATCAACCAGACGACGATTAATAATTTCATGGTGTAACTAGCTCGGAAAATTAGCTCCTTGATATTTACACTAAAAAACAAATTATAAACAGATGAAACGAGCCATGAGCTTAGGAATCTCACACACGAGCATGACTATAATGGCGAGATACATCTGACAACTAAAAAACAAATTATAAACAGATGAAAATACATACGCTCAGCGAAAGAAATTCACTTTTTAGCCAGTTCATGGCCGAGATTAGAGATGAGAAAATTCAAAAAGATGCCATGCGATTTCGTCGCAACCTTGAACGCTTTGGAGAACTTTTTGCCTATGAAATCAGTAAAGAACTCGAATACACTGTGCAAGACGTTACCACGCCGCTAGGTGTTGCAAAAGTGCCTGTTTTAGCTCAACAGCCTGTTTTGGCTACCATCTTGCGTGCTGGACTTCCATTACATCAAGGCATGCTCAACATGTTTGATAAAGCGGGCAATGCCTACATTTCGGCATCGAGAAAATACGACTCGAAAACAGAATTTCACATTGAACTAGGCTATTTATCGACTCCTAACCCAAGCGGAAAGGTTTTAATCATTAACGACCCTATGCTTGCATCGGGCGCATCGATGGCAGTGGCCTATGAAACCATGCTTACAAAAGGAACGCCAAGCCATGTTCACTTGGTGTCGGTTCTGGCAAGCCAAAAAGGAGTGGAATATTTACAGAACACCATCAAAGCCGATAATGTTACCCTTTGGTTGGGAGCAATTGACCCCGAAACAACCGAAAAAATGTACATCGTTCCAGGATTAGGCGATGCTGGCGACCTAGCTTTTGGTCCGAAAATGGATTAAGGCTCATCTTCACTATCAAAACAGCATGAGCGAAAGCAACGAAACAATTAAATCGGCATTTTCAAAAGCGGCAGCACTATGCAGCAAAGCAGAAAAAAGTCCGCTATCAATACAAAAGAAAACAAACCTTTGGGGATTGACTAGCGAAGAAAGCGACGAAGTTCTTCAGAAATTGTTTGAACACAATTTTCTGAATGAACAACGTTTTGCTTCCGCTTTTGTGCGCGATAAATATCGTTTCAACTATTGGGGCAGAATCAAAATTCGTTATCACTTAAAAAACGAACAAATATCAAACGCTTGCATTGAACAGGCTTTCGAGGAAATTAACGACGAGGAATATAACAACATCCTCACACAGCTGCTCTCCGAAAAAATTCGTAAAACAAAAAGCAAAGATGCTTTTGACAAAAAAATGAAAGTCGTTCGCTTTGCTCAAAGTCGCGGCTTTGAACCCGAACTTATCTTTTCACATTACGATCGAATATTGCGATAAACCAACATTCGCTCTCACCGATTCACTTTCTTTCTTGCTCTTGGCAGAGTTGTGGTTCATGATTGTTGTGAGACGGATTCGATGTATCATCGTGCATGATTGGGATGTTCAAGCTTGTGGAGTTGCCGGTTTCCAGCTGTGCTAAAAGCTATTTCACACCCCCTCTTTAGTTTTCTTTTGGAAAGCGTATTTTAAAAATCAAGGGTCGATGTAGAATATCGATAGCAAAAAGACTCTTTGGTGCCATTAGCTTTGAGGAGGAAGTGCTTTAAACACCGTTTAAACAGTCTAAGACCGTTGCACGGTATTCTTTATTCTACTATCTTCGAGCCCTATCGGGCTTATCCAGCGCAAACCGACAAGTCGCTCGAAACATTTGCAAACCTTAGCATGGGAGCAAGTCCGAAGGACTTATCCTGCGCAAAACTTCAAAACATCATCAAATTATACAAAACATGCAACCATGTAATCATTCCGAATGGCAATCCGAAACGGCTGATAGCCGTACAGTAGAGACGCATTGCATGCGTCTCCATGCGTGATTGCGGCGTGTTGTGTTAATATAAATTCGGCGCCTATACATTATATACATTGCATTTCAGGTGTCGTACCTACGGCACTCATGAGCAAACCGCACCGATTATCCCCACAATGAATTGTGGGGATAATGATCCGTCGTCGCGCTGCGACTAGAACGGAACGCCCTTTTTCGGGCGTGTTAGATTAAGACCGTGCAACGGTCTTAGTCTTTTGTTATTTCGCAAAAACTCGCCGCATGAGTTCGCGGGCTTTTTGTCATTTAATTGAAGCTTGGCGACACCTTGCGGGAGCCTTCTATCATTTAATCGAAGCTTGGCGACACCTTGCGGGAGCCTTCTATCATTTAATTGAGGCTTGGCGAACAAGAGCGGGAGCCTTCTATCATGAAATTGAATTCAAATGCAATGCGATTTTTAACAAAACACCCATTTAGTCATTGTTGAATTGCCATGCAGAATTAAGCAAGCATAATTCGACAATTCACCTAGCCACAAAATTCAACATAGAGCCGAAATCAAGCTCAATTGCACCGTGCAGTCGAATTAGAATTTAAACAAACAGCGCCTTGCATAGCACTAATAGACACAAAATCTGCTTGAAAAATCAAAATAGAAAGCTCAAAAACAAAGCGATTAGCAACATTTTAATTGAAAAATATAAAGCGTAACTTTATCACTTCATATTATTCCACTATATTTGCACCCCTAGCGCAATCGCATATATTTTAAAACAATGACTCGCACAAACAACAATTCACGATTCACCAGATACATCATCGGATTTTGGGGCATCATCATCATCGGAATTTCAAGTCTTATCTTAATGTTCTACTTAATAGCCAATGGCAAATTAGGAGAAATGCCTTCGTTTGAAGAATTGGAAAATCCACAAAACCTAGTCGCCTCACAAGTCATTTCGAGAGATGGGAAAGTGCTTGGTCGGTATTTTCGCGAAAATAGAGTAGATGCAAAATATGAGGATTTCCCACCCGATTTAATTAATGCACTTGTAGCAACCGAAGATGCTCGATACTACAACCATTCGGGCATTGACCTTCGTGGATTATTCCGTGTTGTGAAAGGGCTATTGACTGGAAATTCGAGTTCCGGTGGAGGAAGTACGCTTTCGCAACAGTTGGCAAAAATGCTCTTCCCTCGCGACCCCAACGCCTCAACAGCCGATTTGATTTTACGCAAATTCAAAGAATGGGTAATTGCCGTTCAATTGGAAAAAAGCTATACAAAGGAAGAAATCATTACCATGTATTTAAACAAATATGATTTCCTTAACCTTGCCGTTGGTATCAATTCGGCTTCACGCATTTATTTTGGCTGCGAACCTCTCGATTTAAAAATTGAGCAATCGGCAATGCTTGTGGGCATGGCTAAAAACTCGGCGCTCTTCAACCCTGTTCGTCGTGAAGAACTTACGCTTAACCGACGAAATGTGGTGCTTGCTCAAATGGAGAAATACGATTACATTAGCGAGGATGTTTGCGACTCACTTCAACAGCTTCCATTGGGTCTAAACTTCAGCCGCGAAGATTTCAAAGAGGGTTTAGCTCCTTATTTTCGTGAACATCTGCGCTTAACACTAGGCGCAAGCGAACCTAAAAGAGATAATTATGCCTCATGGCAAAATGAAGAATACACCCAGGATTCATTAGCTTGGGCTACCAATCCACTCTATGGATGGTGCAACAAGAACACCAAAGAAGATGGTTCAAACTACAACCTTTATACCGATGGCTTGCGCATTTACACAACCATTGATTCTCGCATGCAACAATATGCAGAAGAGGCTGTAACGGAACACTTGCAACTTTATCTTCAACCAGCATTCAACAATCACAAGAAGAACTTGAAGAATGCTCCTTTCCCTAATAATTTATCTACCGATGAAATTAAAGACGTGCTTCAAGCAAGCATGCGCCAAAGCGAAAGATACAGAGTGCTTAAACGAGTTTTAAAATATAGCGATAAAGAAATAGAAAAAGATTTCAACACGCCCATTTCAATGACAGTGTTCAGCTGGGATGCCCAAAACTCTTCTCACAGCCTCGACACCATCATGAGCCCACTCGATTCAATCAGATATACAATCGGGATACTTCGCTCTGCAATGATGAGTATGGATGTTGAAACCGGTCAGATTCGTGCCTATGTGGGCGGTCCTGATTATCGCCATTTCATGTATGACATGGTGAGCAAAGGGAAACGACAAGTGGGTTCAACGGTGAAACCATTCCTATATACGCTCGCCATGCAAAACGGCTATTCGCCCTGTACAAAGGTACCTAACATTCCGCAACAATTTATTTTAGATGATGGCAGAACTTGGACACCCAAGAACGCGGGTTCGTCTGATTTAGATGGCGAAATGGTTACCCTGAGTTGGGGACTTGCGCACTCGGTGAATTACATCTCGGCTTGGGTAATGAAACAATTCAACCCTCCTGCCATGAAAACAATCATGCAAAAACTAGGGATAACTAGCCCGATAGAAGCGGTTCCTTCCATGTTCTTAGGAACGATGGATATCTCTATCTATGAAATGGTGGGCGCTTATGGCGTTTTTGGAAACAAAGGGGTTTACACGCAGCCTTACTTTGTAACAAAGATTGCCGATAAATATGGAAATACAATCAGCAGCTTTCAACCAAATCGACATGATGCTATTGATGAGAACACCGCCTACTTAATGGTCAATTTGCTGCAAAATGTGGTGTTGAAAGGTTCTGGCGGTCGATTGCGTAGCGGGCAGTATGCTCAAACTTACAACGAAGAAACCAAATCGGTAAATAAATCATCGGAGCAATATAAACCTTTTGTTGGTCCGATTGGTGGAAAGACAGGAACAACACAAAACCAATCCGACGGCTGGTTCATGGGCGAAACAGCTCAACTTGCAACAGGTGTTTGGACAGGTGGCGAGGTGCGCTCTATTCGTTTCCCTAGTTTAACTTTCGGACAAGGGGCAAGAATGGCAATGCCGATATTTGGTCGCTTTCTACGAAAAGTTTACGACGACCCAACGCTTGAATATAAAGACAACATTCCTTTTGAGAAACCCAAAGGATTCAACATTTCTCTCGATTGCGACGATAATAACGAAAACACTGAAAACAGATCTGATGATTCAAGCTTTGAGGACTTCTTTTAGTTATTTCAAAAATCAACAATTAGCAACGAAAATAATTTCAAAAACTCCTCATTGAGGTGTTTGTTATAATTTAACTTAGCACACTAGCACCATGAACTTTTTCAGAACCTCGAAACCTCTCATCGCAATACTTTTAATTGCTTTCTGCTGTGCTTGCGTCTCTCAAAAAAACTATCGCAAAGGCATGGACGCTATTGCTATTGGTGAATATCACAAAGGTTCTGAAAAACTTCGCAAGGCTTATCGACAAATTAAAGATGCTCAAACTCGCACAAACATCACCAACACTTTGGGCGATACTTACCTTAAAATAGGCGATTACAATCGGGCATCAATTTGGTATAAGAATGCAATCCGCCGTGGACATACAAATCCTCAACTGAACTTGCTTGCTGCTGAAAGCTTGTTTGCCTCCATGAAATACGACGAAGCTAAAACTTTCTACTTAGCACACCTTGAAAGTAATGGCTCCGACAATTATGCTCGAACAAAACTTAGCTATTGCGACTCGATTGCGAACTGGAACAACGCCCCTAGTCGATATCAAGTTGAACTGCTCAAACACATCTGCTCAACTTCTAACGACTATGCCGCTTTCTACAGCTCAAACAAGGGAAACGAAATTATTTTGAGCTCCATGAGAGCTACTGAAGATGGCGAAAAAACAACGAGCAACATCACGGGCGAAAAATTCTCAAAATTATACAAATCGTCGTTCGACCTTCAACGTCAACGATGGAGCATTCCTGAACTTATTAACGACAATGGCGCCATTAATTCAGCCAGTGAAGACAATGGTGCTGCTACCCTATCGCCTCAAGGCGACATGCTGCTCTTCACCCGATGCGAAACAAGCATGGAACACGACATGGGTACTGCCATATTCAGCTCATCGATTAATCGTGGAAACTTTGCTAATCCAAGCAAAATACAATTAACCGAAGATAGCTTAATTAATGCGCATCCTTGCTTCTCAATGACGGGCGACACGCTCTTTTTTGTTTCGAATAAAGCAGGTGGTGTGGGTGGAACCGATATTTGGATGAGCATTCGTCGAGATGACCAATTTAGTCTTCCGATAAATATGGGTGATGTTATTAACACGCCTGGAAACGAGAAATTCCCTACAACCGATGCAGAAGGTAACCTCTATTTTTCATCTGACACGCATGCCGGATATGGCGGACTCGATTTGTTCAAGGCGAACAAAGACAGTCTAGGAAACTGGATGATTGTTCACCTGCCTATTCCAATCAACTCGTCGGGCGATGATTTCTACCTTTCTTTTCTTGCCGATAGTCCTTTCCCTCAAGGTTTGTTCACATCAAATCGGAAGGGCTCAAAAAAAGATGATATTTACACTTTCGTCCTTCCTCAACTCGAATTTGAAGTTCAAGGAACAATCTACAACAAGAACACCAAAGAAACGCTCGATGGTGCACGGGTGAGAATTATTGCTACCGATGGAACCGACATGCGCGTGCGTGCTACCGATGGCGCATATAAGGTGACACTCAAACCAAATGTGGAATATACCTTCGCTGCCTACAAAGATAATTTCTTGGGCGACAAACTTAGTCTTAATACAATCGGACTCGACATTAGCGAGAGTTTCAACGGTGATCTGTACCTTTCGCCTATCGACAAGCCGATTACCATCAATAACATTAACTACGCTTCTGGGTCATCGCAGCTTGCCGAAGAATCGAAATCTGCCCTCGACACCATCATTGGCATGCTGAACAACAACCCAAACATCACAATCGAATTAATGTCGCACACCGACCACATCGGCTCTAGTCAAGCGAACTCACAACTTTCACAAGCAAGGGCTCAATCGGTTGTTGATTATCTAATCAGTCGAGGTATTAGTAGCCGTCGATTGGTTGCTAAGGGCTATGGAGAAACTGCTCCTGTGCAAGTGACTGCTGAAATTGCCCAAGGATATTCCTTCTTGAAAAAAGGTGATGTACTAACTGAAAGCTTCATCTCTCGTCTATCACCCGAGAATCAGGATATCGCTAAATCGATTAACCGGAGAACAGAACTCAAGGTATTATCAACCGATTTCAAAGAAGATTATCAGGAATAAGCAAGGGTGTTATCGTTGCAGAAAGCGCACGATGTTAAATGGAGTCATGAAGTAAACACGGCACTACTTCATCAGCCACTCTTGCGGATTAAGCTTAGTGTTTTCTTTCCAAATTTGAAATTTAAGTACCGAATAACCACCTTTCGACGACAAAACCCCCAACACTTGTCCCTCTTTAATGGCAGAACCAACGGTTACAGAAACTTCTGAAAAGTTCGTATAGACAGAAAGATATGTACCATGGCGAAGAATTAATGCCTTATTACCTTCAGAAACCTCAAACACCTTAGTCACCACGCCATCATAAATTGCTTTTGGTCGAACTCCAGCACTAGCCGTAATTTCAATACCATTACTTTGAATTTGCACATTGGGCAAAAGCGGATGTTTATGACTTCCAAACTTCACGGTGATAACACCATTGGGAATGGGCGAGGCAAGCAATCCTTTTTTAGCAAGAAATCCGGCACTCAATTCATCAAAATTGGTATTTGCATCTTGCTTCATCGCCAAACTTTTCTTGGCTTCCTGAGCAAGCAATTTCTCAATTTGTTCTCCAAGAGCCGCCTCGGCCTTCTGCTGCTTTTGCACCTTTTCTTTTAATTCTGCTTGTTTCGAACCCAACGAGCTCAACACCGCCTCCATTTTCTGTTCTTGTTCGGCAAGTCCTTGCAACTCTTGTTGTTTTTGTTGCATGAGCGCCTCCTTTTCAATCTTCTGCCTACTAAGCACATTTAAATTCGATTGCACCTTAGCAGTTACCGAATTAATCGAAATCAACTGCGTGCTGCGATACTGGGCATACTGACGAAGATAGAGCCATCGACTATAGGCCTGCGATGCGCCCTCGGCAGAAATAATAAATATCAATGCGTCATAGGAATTACTCGTTAATTGAGCCAAGCGAATCATCGAGGCATATTCCTCTTTCATTAACTTCAAATCGGCCTGAAGCATTTCAACAATCAACTGATTATTTTCCATGCGCTCATTAATCACCTGCAACTCATTGTTAATGTCGGCAATCAATTGTGTTCGTGTTTGAACCTGCAACTCTAGAAGGCGAAGAGATTCAATCGACTTTTTTTTATGCTGACTTGTTTCAGTTTCCAGAGAATTGAGCTGTTTTATTTGCTTTTTCAAGGCTGCTTTTTTGGCATGCAAATCCTCAATCGACTGAGCCGAAACAGCACTAACCGTAATTAATCCGAGAAAAAAAATCCACCAAAACTTCATGACAACACTCCAAACTAATTCAATTTTTGATATTTTTCAGAAAGAGAGAAATTATTCTTCACTTCTCCTTTAAACTGCACTTTTAGCCATTGCAGATTTGCTTTTACCACACCATCGGCGCTCAAGGCTTCTAAATAAATGTTTGTTGGAACCTGTTGATTCTCTAGTTCTAAATAATCAGAATAATTCACCATCAATTGTTCTCCTCCCTTGATTGTGGAAACCAGATGAAACTTCTCGATCAAAAAACTAGTTGAATTCACATAAACATATTGAGTCATCAGAAATCCTCGTCCAAAAACCTTATTCTCTTTCCATTTCAACACATAGCAATCATCTTCCTTGTAGCAACTAACATCCGACACACGCAACTTCTTATCCTTCAACTCAGCAAAAGAACCCGTTAGAATCGACTGAGCAAAACTGTAATCAACCGAAACCCCAAACAGGTCATTCAGTAAATCATAGTCCCCCTGATAATAGCCTTTTTCTAAATAGCTCACGGCTGTAATTTCCGACGGAGAAAGCAAGGCACGAGCAACGGGAATAAATTTCGACACCGTGATATCGATAAATTGATCGCATTGCGATTTCATGACACCTTTAAAGTTAATCTGCTTGCCTAAAAAATCAACATCGCAATTCATGCGATTAACTTCTAAACCACTATAAGAATAATTCTTTTCACTCACTTGAGTCAGGACATGCTTAACATCAATGTCCTGTGCATCGGCACGACCATTAACGATATCTTTTGATGATTTGCAAGAAAAAAACAAGCACAACAGCACGAAAGCCCCACACAATAAAAGATTAATTTTCAATCGCATTTTATTTCTCTTCAAGATAAGTTTTCTTCTTTATTTTCTCGTCAATCAATTCGCTCGCTTCGCCGATTTCTTTCGCCTTAACCCACTGTTCTAACGCTTTAACTTCATCGCCAAGCTTAAACAGAATGTCGCCATAATGCTCAAAATACAAACCCGTGATGGAGTCATCATTTTCAATGGCTGTTTCCTGATAAAACTTTGCCAACTCATAATTTCCACGCTTAAAGAGAACCCACGCATAGGTATCTAAAAAAGTTGAATTCGTGGGATTAGCCTGAACCAAACGACTGGCACATGATTCTGCCTCATCGAGATCGCGATTTAATTCCGACAAATAATAGGCGTAATTATTCAATGCCCCATAGTTTGTTGGATTATTCTTAACCACTAACTTATAAACACGAAGCGCCTCATCGAATCGACCTAAATTATAATTTGCATCGGCAACAAACACTTGAAGTTGTTCCTGCAAGAACGCATCATCGCCTGAAAGACTCAAACCCTTATTTGCCGCTTCCAAAGCTTGCTCATAGCGTTCCAATTGCAACTGAGCCAAAGCATTCCACATTAAAAAATTAGCCTCTTCGGGAAAATAAATTAAAGCTTGCTCCGATTGTGCAATGATGCCCTCCCAATCTTCTTGTTCATTTGCCAACAAGAACGACTGCCACCACATTTCTTGCGCCTGCGGATTCTTTTCTAGAAATTTAGCAATGTTCTCTCGCGCCTCGCTAACTTTTCCTTGACGCATGAGATGATCGGCATAGACAGCATACATGCGCTCATCTTCCGGATACATGTTGTGCAAGGTTTTGAGCAAATCATCAATCTGATCATTACTCCAAGAAACCGAGTCTTTCGACATCTCGGCCAAATAAAACTGAATTTTAGTATCGGCATCGAGCTGCTCGCTAGTCATTGCACGACGAACATATTCAAACGCTTTCTCATCATTCCCTTGGTCGGCATAAAAACCAGCAACCGAAATACACGCAAAGCCATTGTCGGGTTCAATTTCAAAAACCTTTTCATAGCTAGCTTGAGCCAATTGGTCATTACCTTCTTTATGATATAATTCAGCAAGCAAACCATAATAAGAAGAATTTAAGGGTTGCTTCTTAATCAATCTTTGCATATCTTTTATCGCCGTTTTCGTATCGCCGTTTTGCTGATAAACACTTTGCTTTGCCATTGCCACCTCATCATACTTCCCCGTGAGTTTTGCAAATTTATCATAGGCTGCCAATGATTTACTATACTCTGCTGCCATGTTCCAAAGAATCGCCTGATTATAAACGTATTTTGGTAGTTTTTCTAGCGCATAAAGGTCTTCATAAAGAGCTGCTGCCAAATCGTACTTTCCAATCTGTTGGAAAACATCCGCCAAAGTCAATTTATACCATTTATTCTGCGGATTCACATCAACCGCCTTCGTAAAGAGCAAGGCTGCACTGGTAAGATCTTTTTTATTGTAGTGCAAACGCCCCATTTCATACATGGAAACAGCCGATAGAGGGTCGATTTCTAAACAACGGGCAAGAAGTTGCTGCGCAGCATCGAAATTTCCAAGTTGTTTTTG
>JBKEAC010000026.1:0-18330 GCA_047971925.1 Mangrovibacterium sp. | reverse complement strand
TCTTCCATTACCATGGCGAAGAGTTTTTGTTTGCTCTTGAAATAATAATTCAACAAGGCTAAATTTATCCCTGCTTCTTCTGCTATATCTCGCGTGCGAGTAGCTGCAAACCCTTTCGCATGAAACACCTTGCGTGCCGCCTCCATTATCTTCTCTTCCGTGCTCATTGCTCCTTTATTCTCAATAACCATTCTCTTTCCTATTGATTTTATGCTGCAAACATACATCTTTTTTTTAAACTTTAATCATTTGATTAATATTTTTACTCCTAAAAGACTTTCATTCATCAAATCACGAAACATTCTTTCAACTTGGGGGTGCCGGCATTCCTCCTCGCCGCATTCCCTCGCCCTGCCGTCGCGCTTTTCGCTCCAATCTTTTAAGGGGGCGAGAACCAAAGCCCCCTTAAAAGGATTTCCGCTACAATCGCTCACCCGGCTGCGCAATTTCAGTTTGTGCCCAATAGCTACCCATTGAGCAATAGGAAAACTCGCAAACAAAAATGCCACGTAGGATTAAATCCCACGTGGACATACAAATCAATCTGAGCTATAAAACATTTCACACTTAAAGCTCGGAAGTTGAGTTTATTTATCTTCTAAAATAATCAATCGCATAATTAATTGGAATCATAATCATGTGCATGAGTTTGGTGAAAGGAAAAATGAGTGCAATGAAGAAACCATTCACAATGTGTAGTTTATAAACCATGTCGGCATTAACAATGTAGTGCCATGAGTTAGGCTCAAAAACCACCAAACCTTGCGCCCAATGTTCCATGGCAAGATAATCTTCCAAAGGTGATTGTGCCGTGATAACCGTTCCCCACAAGCCTAAAGCTATTTGAAGTAAGATGAGCGACACAATAATGTAATCTTGTGGCTGACTAGAACTTCGCACGCGCCTATTGGTGAATCGTCGATAAGCAAGCATAACAATACCTATTAAAGCCAGCGTTCCCGACAATCCACCCATGCCGATAGCAAGCAATCGCTTAGTTTCGTTGCTCATGAGCCAAAGATACATCCACTCGGGAGCCAACAATCCGAAGATGTGCCCTCCGAAAACCATGATGATAGCTACATGAAACAAGGTGCTACCCCAGAAAATGGTTTTATCATTGCTGATGAACTGGCTCGATGTGGCTTGAATGGTGTTGTTGCGGTGGTAAATCCGATAGATTAATCCAGCAACAAACACACCCAGCGAAATGTAGGGCAAATAGCCCAAAAAGAAATTATTGAGGTAATCGGAATTTATCATTTTTCTATTTTTAAGGTTGAACTTGATGCCAATGTGCAGAGAATTTCGAGCAGCAATGCATAGGCTGTTTCCTTTTTGCTCAAGGCATTTTTCATATTTTCAAGTATGTGCGCTATTTCCTTCAAAAGCTTTTCCACTTCATGCCTATCGTTCAATAACGATAGGTATTCTAAGAAAAGCGGTAGATAGTCGGGAAGCTCGGCACGATTATGCTCGAATCCCGATTGAACATACATCTCGGTGAGATCTACCATCGCTTGCCCACGCTCTCGCGAATCGCCATAAACATGATCGAACAAATAGAGGTTACCATTTGATGCGAAATCGAAAAGTTGCACATATTGCATTTGCCAATCAGAAAGGCTCAATGGTTGAACTTGGTCAAGGAACGATTGAAATGCGTCACATTGCTCGTGGTTCAAGTAGTTGTCGTGTTGAACAATGCTTCTTGTTTCGGGCAATGCCTTGTGGAGTTCCGCCGATGGATAGTCGAGCAGAAGCGACAATATTTTATAGGTGTGTTGCATGATTAAATTCTATTTTCCTCCAAATAAATTACGCCCTTCGTCCTCTTTCCCCGGATAGTCGAATCCTAAACCAGCACGCAGTTCAAACAAATCTACTTCCTCGTTTTTGGTGGGTGCTGTTGGAATGACAAAGCGGTCGGTATAATCGGCAATTGCTAAGTAGCGATACATCTGCTCATAGTCTTCTGCCGTGAGCTTGATATCCTTTGGCAAAAGTGGTTCATCGAGTTTCTCCACGGTGCGTTGCCGCATGTAGTTTCGCATGGCAAGTAGTTTTGCCAAAGCTTCTTTCACAGGCTTCACATCGCCGGCAGTCATCATCTTTGCGATATATTCCACAGGGATTCGCATATTTTCAACCGTGTTTAAGAAATCATCATCACCATCGTTTTGTTGCACAATGGGCGAAAGTGGTGGCGTGTACCACAACATAGGCATCGTGCGATATTCGGGGTGCAAGGGCAAGGCAATGCGCCATTGTTTCATCATTTTATAGATGGGCGATTCTTGAGCTGCTTTAATAAACTCATAGCTGATGCCTTGCTCTTGAGCTGCCTTGATAAGCTCGGGATCATGAGGGTCGAGAATCAAATCAAGTTGTTTCTCATATAAGTCGGCTTCCTGAGCTTTGGCATACTCGTCAATTCGGTCGGCATCATAAAGCAACACGCCCATGTAGCGTATTCGTCCCACACACGATTCAGAACACACTGTGGGCTTGCCGTTCTCCAACAACGGATAGCACAAAATGCACTTTTCCGATTTCTTGCGGTGCCAGTTGAAATATATTTTCTTATACGGACAAGCACTCACACACTCTCTCCACCCTCGACAAGCATCTTGATTGATGAGCACCACGCCATCTTCTTTACGCTTATATATCGCTCCCGAGGGACAAGAGGCTGCACAAGCCGGATTCAAACAATGTTCACACAATCGAGGCACATAGAACATGAACGACTTTTCAAAATCTTCGTACCCTTTAGTATCGAGGTCTTTCAAGTTCGGATCTTTCTTTCTGGTTTCAAAAGTACCTCCTAGATTATCTTCCCAATTAGGACCATATTCTATTTTCTCCATGCGCTCGCCTGTAACTAAAGAGTATGGGCGTGCCGATGGAGCTGTTCTGAATCGTTTGTTACTGGTGAGCTTAGCAAAATCGAAGGTGAACGGTTCATAGTAGTTTTCCAAACCTGGCATATCGGGATTGGCAAATATCTTAGAAAGAATGCCCAAGTTAGTTCCCTGATTGAGGCGAAGTTTCTCTTTATCGAGCTTCCACCCACCATTGTATTTTTGTTGATTCTCCCATTCCACCGGATAACCAGCACCTGGCTTGGTTTCCACGTTATTGAACCAAGCATATTCCACACCCTTTCTGCTTGTCCATACATTCTTGCATGTTACCGAGCAAGTGTGGCAACCGATGCATTTATCAAGGTTCAGCACCATACCTATTTGAGCTTGTATCTTCATTGCTTTAGAATTTATGGTTTTTACTTTCCATGTCTTCATCTTCCCATAGCACATTTTCGGTTTTGCGAATGACCACAAATTCATCGCGATTTGCGCCGATAGTTCCGTAGTAGTTCATGCCATACGATAATTGCGCATAGCCTCCAATCATGTGTGTGGGTTTTGGACAAAGTCGAGAAATGGAATTGTGAATACCGCCACGATTGCCCGTTATATTACTCAAAGGCACATTCACCGTGCGCTCCTGATTGTGATACATGATAAGAGCTCCTTCGGGAATGCGTTGCGATACCACCGCTCGACAACTAGCTGTTCCATTGTCGTTGAAAACTTCTACCCAATCATTATCTTTAATGCCTAGTTTAGCTGCATCGCTTTCACTCATCCAAATAACAGGACCTCCTCGTCCGAGAGTTAGCATGAGCAAGTTATCGCTCCACGACGAGTGGATTGTCCACTTATTGTGCGGCGTGATGAGGTTCAACACCAAGGTATCATCGGTTATTTGCAAACGCTCTTTCACATTGTTGATTTCTTGTTTTGAAATGGGCGGTTTGTAACACACCAAATTCTCGCCAAATGCCGCCATCCATGGATGGTCTTGATATAGCGATTGCCTTCCTGTAATTGTTCGCCACGGAATGAGTTCGTGCACATTGGTGTAGTTTGAGGTGTAGTTCACTTCGTGCGATTCAATGCCACTCCAAATAGGCGAATTGAGCACTCGGCGTGGCTGTTGCACTAAATCTTTATAACGTAATTGTGTTTCTCCGCCTTCTTCGGTGAGATGTTCCAAATTCAATCCGGTTGGTTTCTCTAATGCTTTCCATGCCTTTTTCGAGGTAATACCATTGCTTTCGGGAGCTAATGACAAAATCGTTTCAATGGCATGGATATCGGTTTCAATGGCGGGTAATCCTTTCGTTGAACCCTCATCGGTGATTATGCCGTTTAAATCTTTCAGCAACTCATATTCCTCATTTGATTTCCACGTGATGCCCTTTCCCGATATACCAGCTTTTTCAAGCAATGGTCCTAGTGAAGTGAATCGTTTGTAGGTTTCGGGATAGTTGCGTTCCACGAGCATGAGTTTTCCAAAGTTCTTTCCCGACACCGGACGTGTACCAGCTTCCTTCCAATCTTCCACAAAAAGGGGTTGCGATATTTCGTTGGGCGAATCATGCATGAGTGGTTGCATTACCACATCTTGCTCAATGCCCAAATGCCCTTTGCACAACTCCGAAAATTTTGCTGCCAACCCTTTGAAAGCGTCCCAATCGGTTCGCGATTCCCACACGGGGTCGATGGCTTTTGAAAAGGGGTGAATGAAAGGGTGCATGTCGGTACTGCTAATATCATTCTTTTCATACCACGTGGCAGCAGGTAGCACAATATCGGAATGCAACGACGAGGAAGTCATGCGATAATCCATAGTTACCACCAAGTCGAGTTTTCCTGTTGCTCCTTGTTCATGCCACTTCTGATGGGCAGGCAATTGTTCGCCTAGTTCTTTTAAATCGCCACCAAACACACTGTTTTGTGCGCCTAGTAAGTGTTTCATGAAATATTCTACCCCTTTAGCACTACTCCCAATGAGATTGGCTCGCCAAATGAATAGGTTTTTCGGACTATTTCCTTCGCCGTCTAAATCTTCCGATGCTAAATTAATTTCGCCCGAGTGTAACTTATCGATTAAATAGTCGCTCACATCTTTATTATTGGCTTTGGCATCTTTACAAATTTGCAAGGGATTCCTGTCGAACTCTGGCGATGCAGGCAACCAACCCATGCGTTGCGATTTAATGTTGCAATCGAGCAAGGTGAGTTCGCTCCATTTATCTTTTTTGTGCAATGGCGAAACCAAACTATCTACCTTCACTTTTTCATAGCGCCATTGGTCGCTGTGCATATAAAAATAGCTTGTGGTGTTCATTTGTCGTGGGGGACGAATCCAATCCGACGCAAAAGCGAGTGTTGCCCAACCCGATTGTGGACGGCATTTTTCTTGTCCCACATAGTGTGCCCAACCTCCACCCGATTGCCCCACCGTTCCACAAAGAATGAGTAGGTTCATGGCGGCACGATAAGTCATGTCGGTGTTATACCACTGATTTACCCCGGCGCCGATAATAATCATACTTTTACCTTCGGTTTGAGCTGCTGTTTGGGCAAACTGACGAGCCACTAGGGCTACCTTTTCGGCAGGAACTCCTGTAATTTGTTCTTGCCATTTGGGCGTATAGGGCACATCGTCATTATAGTCTTTAGCGGTGTTGTGGTCGTTCAATCCGCAATCAACACCATAATGAGCCAGCATGAGGTCGTAAACAGTTGCACAAAGCACTACTCCATCGGCGGTTTGCATGCCCACAACAGGCACTTTTCGCACTTGCACCTGTTCATGTGCCGAACTATTGAAATGCGGATTTTTATATTCCTCACCACCAAAATAAGGAAAAGAAACCTCAACAACATCATCTTTTTTATCGATGACCGACAAGAGGGGTTCGAATGTTTTACCAGTTCTCACATCTTCATTCTTCAAGTTCCATTTGCCCTCATTGTTCCAGCGCGAGCCAATGCAACCATTGGGAATTACTTTTTCGCCGCTTGCTTCATCGAGCAATATCGGATACCATTCGGCTTGTTGCTCCACACCTAAATTATTTTCAAAATCCGACGCCCGAAGCATCATGCCTGTTCTGTATCCGCCATCGTATTTTTCAAGTTTCACCAAGAAAGGCAAGTCGGAATATTTTTTCACATAGGCATCGAAATAAGGTGTTTTCTTATCAACAAAGAATTCTTTTAGCACCACATGCCCCATTGCCATGCCCAGAGCCGAGTCGGTTCCTTGCTTTGGATTAAGCCAAATATCAGCAAACTTGCTTGCATCGCTGTAATCAGATGCAATGGTGATTACTTTTGTTCCTTTATATCTCACTTGCGTTAGGAAAGGAGAATCGGGTGTGCGTGTAACAGGCACATTTGACCCCCACAACATAATGAACGACGAGTTAAACCAATCGGCACTTTCTGGCACATCGGTTTGTTCGCCCCAAGTTTGAGGCGATGCCGGAGGAAGGTCGCAATAAAAATCATAGAAACTAAGCATGGTTCCGCCAAGCAAGCTCAAATATCTTGAGCCAGAAGCATAAGAAACCATAGAGAATGCCGGAATAGGTGTAAAACCAGCTAAGCGGTCGGGTCCATATCTTTTTATGGTATAGATGTTTGCTGCTGCAATTATTTCTTGTGCCAAATCCCAATCGAGGCGAACAAATCCCCCTAATCCTCTACGTGATTTATAGCTGTGCGATGCTTCTTTGTCATTCATCACAGCTTCCCAAGCAAGCACGGGGTCGTGCAATTTGTTTTTCTGTTGTCGATAAGCATCGAGCAGTTCATAGCGTATCATGGGGTGTTTAACTCGTCCTGAATTATAAAGATACCACGAATAGCTTGCCCCTCGCGGACAGCCACGTGGTTCATGATTCGGTTGGTCGGCACGGTTCTGCGGATAGTTCGTCTGTTGAAGTTCCCACGTAACAATGCCTTTTTTCACAAATATTCTCCATGAGCATGAACCCGTGCAATTCACGCCATGAGTTGAACGAACCTCTTTATCATGCTGCCAGCGATTCCGATAGAAACTTTCCCACTCGCGTTGTTTAGTATTTTCTGCTTCCGAAAAGTACTTTCTTTTCTGCAAAAGCGCCTTTATTTGTTCCAACATAGTACCTACGATTTATTTTTATTACGAACTATCAATCCAAAATATATTATACCTATCGACATCACGCTCATGATGACAAACAAGAGAAACCCTCTGGAATATCCCAATTCACCCATGGCATGAACCACTTTCCCCATGATGGGAGGTAATAGGAATCCGCCAAAGGCTCCTAATCCGCCAACCCATCCCGAAGCACCGCCCACCGATTTAGGAACATAAACCGCCACTAGCTTCATGATGGCGGCGTTGTTCAGTCCAAAGGCTACTGCGATAAACAAAGTGCAAATGCCCGACAATGCCCAGTTTGTGGAAAAGGACATGAACAGCGCGCTCACTCCTAACAATGTCATGGAAAACAAACTCACTTTCACGCCACCAATCCCATCTGATATTTTTCCGCCTGGAATGCGCAATAAGGCAGCCAAGCAAGCATAAGAAGCCGTGAATATTCCCGCCTTGGTGAGTGAAAAACCATGCGCATTTTGCCAATAAGTGGGCAACCATGCGGTAAGTGCAATGAAACCACCAAAGCTCACAAAATACACCGCCACAAGCATCCATGTTTCTATGACTTTTGCCGAGGCTGCCAAACTTTCTTTCATGTTGCCACTGGGAAAAAGTTCTTGCCCCGATTGCTTAGCTAAATTCATGCTTTCGGCTTTATTTCCATTCTTTTTTAGGTGTTGAAAATAATAGGCATTGCATGACAACACCACATAAATGATGGTGCCCAGAATCAAAAAGATTGTCCAAGCAAAATAAGCATTCACAAAGCCTAAGTTTTGAAGTAGAATGGGTAAGGCTATAGCAAAAACACCGGCACCCAAAGTGCCAAAACCACCAAAGATGCCCAATGCAAAACCTTGTTTGCTTTTCGGATACCAATAAGATGTTTGTCCGGCACCAACTGAAAATGTTGCCACACCACAACCACTCAAGCAGCCCAAAAGAAGGATGAGCCAATAAGTGCCATCCATGTTGTGCGGATAGCACGTTGCCAACAAAACAGAAAGACCAGCCAATCCCACAACCGAAAGAACCATCAGCCAAATGAATGGTTTGCTCCCCCCGTTTTCATCAACGGCAGCACCGAAGGGAATGCGCAAGAGCGAGCCTGAAAGTATCGGTATTGAAACCAATAGCCCCATCATGGTTGGCGAAAGGTTCATCACCTCGTTGAGTATCTTGGCGGTTGGTCCGAACAATGAAATCGCTGCCGAACCAAAGAAAAAGCCCAGAGTTGCAGCAAGCAATCCTTGAGAGGGCGAACCCTTAATGTGATTTGTTTTAATCATATAATATTGTTGTATTCTTCTTGTTTATTAATATTTGCAAAGCATCGTTCCCATTGTGGTGGAACGCTAATAGTTGTTGCATGAACAAGTTCAAACAGGGGTTTCATGCGATATTGCTTGTTAGCTATCATTTGTTGCAAATCGGGCAAAATGTTTTTTGAAATGAGCATTGGAAAAACTTCAATGTGCGTCGATTGAAAAGCAATGACTTTGCATGCTCCCGCATTGTCTATCAGTTCATCAATAATCTCGCTTGGCACAAGAGGCATGTCGCAACTCACTGCTAATAGCCACGGAGTGTTACAATACGAAAGTGCCGTAAAAAGACCTCCTAAAGCTCCAATTTCAGGCGTAAGATCGCTGAGCATTTTTAAGCCAAATTGTTCATACTCGCGATAATCGCCCGAAATTACCAATTCTTTCACTCGTGGCTGTAACAAAGCGATGGCATGCGCCAGAAAGCTCATTCCGTGGTGTTGTGCAAAAGCTTTATTGCTACCAAATCGGCTACTCTTTCCTCCAGCCAACACCACGCCTGTTATATCGTTTTTTGCTATCATGCGAGCATTGCTAGTGGAGTTTCTAAAATTTGAACTACTTTTCTTAATTATAAACACACAAACGAACTTCTTTTAAAGCATCACCGTTAGGCATGCAGCGAGCGCAAGCAATGGAAAAGCTAAACGATTCGACCAACTATTGAAATTAATATTTTGTGGCGTTAATTTCACCACCTGAAAAGCTCCCACCAACATGAACCCTTGCACTAAAGCACGCCATGACCATTTTTGAAATAAGGCGACATCATAGGGTTTATGTGCATTCGGATTGTGCGCAAAGAAGGTATCGACCACTGTTTGCCAGCCTCGAAACACGAACAGCGAGAAGAACACAATTAGTACTCCTAATGCTAGTTGCTGCCACAAAGCTGTTCCCTTTTTCTGTGCATAGGCATAAAATCCCCATGTGAGTAGACTTTCAATCACGATGGCAACCGCCGGATTGGTGGTGCGGAAAATAGACCCCGATGCCGGGAAAAACAAATTCACCAACTTAATCAATGCAGCCACCATGCCAACCATGAAAATGCTTGAACTTTTGCCTGTTTGCTTAGCTGCCATCATCATGCATAGCAAGCCGAAGGGATAGAGTATCATGACTTCACCTTTCACGTGCATGAGGTGTAGAAACCAACCCAAAGTGGCTTCGCAAATGCCCCATGCGGCTCCCCAAAAAATGATTGTTTTAATGTCGATGTTTTTCATTTGGTATATCGTTTTAAAATTTTTCTCGATAGAACTCACTCATATCTGCTCGTTTGTCAATCTAACTCAGCTGCTCGTTTCATCTGTTGCAAATCGATTGAAACTTCCAGCGTGGTTTCGTCTCGCATTACCTCTCTCTTGCGAACATTAATTTCATTGCTCGAAAATATATCTTGTTCGTTTACAAGTAATATTCCCAGTGTTTAAAGACTCTCGTCTTTCATTAGGTCGTAAATATAGATGTTTTTATCTTAATTAAATACATTTCTATCTTTTTATTCATTTAATCATTCTATTTATCTCTAATACAAATAATCTGCTACAAGCATTAAGCCGTTAAACTGAAATGAAGTTTGCGAATACATTTTCAACCTAAATCTTAAGACCCTAATACAATTTAGTGGGTAGAGTAATTTGGGTTCTATGTCGAATATAGTGGGTAGAGTAATTTGACTCTTTAGTTGTTCCTAACTTAGAGAAGGATGTGATTGAAACACGTTTGAAAGACATTTTCAACGCTCTTGCAACTGCCTTTAATTATTTAATCGAAGCTCGCATACGGATGCGGGAATGATCTATCATTTAATCGAAGCTCGCCATGCGACTTCGTGAGCGTTCTATCATTTAATTGAAGCTCGCCACACGACTGCGGGAGCGTTCTATCATTTAATTGAAGCTTTGCGCACGACTGTGGGAGCATTCTATCATTTAATTGAATCCACATGCAATGAGTCTTTCAATGGAACGCCTATTTGGTCATTGTTGAATTGTTATTCAGAATTAAGCGAGCATAATTCGACAATTCACTACCCACTAAATTCGACATAGAGCCAAAATTTTTTTTCTGACCAATTTCACAAATCCAATTGGCAAGAAAAAAAATACTATTTTTGCACACTAAAAAATATCAATATGAATTATGCGTCGCTAAATTAACGACCAACTTGCTTATAATTTAAAATCGACCAACATGAAATATACATCGGCCAATTTGCCTATTAGTCTGCAATTAATACTCCGTCTGCTTTTAGTTTTATTCTGCTACACGCTATCGCGCATCTGTTTTTTCTTGTTCAACATGAGCGATTTCGTCGAGGTGAATTGGAGCGATTTTATGCTCATTATGCGTGGCGGATTCATTTTCGACCGCACTGCCATTCTGTATACCAATGCGCTGGTTGTGCTGCTGATGATTCTACCTTTTAAATTTCGATTCACGAAAATTTATCAAAACATAACGCATTGGATATTCCTTATTTGCAACAGTTTGTGCTTGCTCATCAACACCGCCGATATTGTGTATTATGAGTTTACCAAGAAAAGAACCACTGCCACTATATTTAAAGAGTTTCAGCACGATAATAACTTGGGGCAGATATTTCAAACGGCTCTTATTGATTATATTGGAGTTACTTTATCGGGTGTTGCCCTGATAGGTTTATTCATCTTCTTGGCACACAAAATTAAATATGCTAAGAACTACATTGCATCGAATAAATTGTTTTACCCTGCAAATTTCGTGTTCATGTTGCTCATGGCAGGCTTGTTTGTGGGCGGTGTTCGTGGAGGTTTTACAGGTAGTACGCGCCCAATCACATTAAGCAATGCGTCGAAATTTGTGAACGAGCCTAAACAACTAGCTATTGTGCTTAACACTCCTTTTTCTATTATTCGCACTTTAGGCAAAACAAGTTTAATAAAGCGTAATTATTTTAGCCCCGATGAATTAAAGCAATTCTTCAATGCCGAAAAGCCTGCTTGTTCAGGCGATAGCAGCTTAAACAATGCCAATGTTGTGGTTATTATTCTCGAAAGTTTCGGACGTGCAAACATTGGGCACCTGAACCGCGATATTGAAGGGTATGTTGGTTTTACACCTTTTCTCGACTCGCTAAGTCAGCACTGCTATTCCTTTAAACATGCTTTTGCTAATGGTCGTAAATCAATCGATGCCCTACCTTCATCAATTACTAGTATTCCATCGATTAACGAACCATTTATTCTATCACCTTACTCGAACAATACTCTTAACAGCCTAGCGAGCCTAGCGAAAAAGAAAAATTATTACACCGCCTTTTTCCATGGTGCTCCCAATGGTTCAATGGGCTTTGATGCTTTTGCAAAGCAAGCCGGATATGAGGACTATTTCGGGAAAGATGAATATAATAATGATGCCGATTTCGATAATATTTGGGGTATTTGGGATGAGCCATTTCTGCAATATTTTGCCAAAACCATGAACAGCTTCCAGCAACCTTTCCTAACGAGTGTGTTCACCCTTTCATCGCACCACCCTTTTAAAGTTCCGGCGCATTATGAGGGTGTTTTCCCCAAAGGTGAAGTTCCTTTGCAACAATGCATTGGCTATAGCGATAATGCGCTACGTAAGTTTTTCGATACGGCTAAAACCATGCCTTGGTTCAACAACACGATATTTGTGATAACAGCCGACCACATGTCGACACACTCCCTCGATAAATACAATACCGATTGGGGAACCTTTGCTATTCCGATGATGTTCTATGTTCCTGGACATGCTGATTTCATTGGGTTTAACGATAGCACCATTGTGCAACAAACCGACATATTGCCTACGGTTGCTCAGCTCATCGGTAGCCCTTCACCCTATATTTCTTTTGGTAATGACATGTTCGGCGAGAACGATGAACATTTTGTTTTCAACCACAAAGATGGTATTTACATACTCATTGAAGCGGGCTATCTGCTGCAATTTGATGGCGAAAAAAGTATCGGATTATACGACTTAGCAAACGATGCATATATGAAGAATAACACCGTAAATACTAATCTTGAAATTCAGAGTAAACTCGAAAATCGCGTAAAAGCCATTATTCAAGATTACGCCGATAGATTTATAGAAAATCGTTTAACAGCGAAATAACTACTCTTGCACATAGACACGGTGCACACGCTGTGAAATGCCTGTTAGCACCTCATAGGGAATTGTGCCCATCCATTCTGCTAGTTGTTGCATTGTGATGTGCTCGCCCATGAGCTCTACTTGTGCGCCTGCCTGAATGGTAGAGCCTGTGATATCGACCATGCACATATCCATGCACACATTGCCAATAACGGGATAGCACGCACCTTCAATCCACACCTTTCCCACGCCATTGCTCAAGCTTCTTCTGTAGCCATCGGCATAGCCCACCGGAATAATCGCAATCGTTTTTGTTTGGTCGGCTTTCCCTCGTCTGCCATAACCAATTGTACTACCAGCCTGCACCGTTTTCACCTGCGAAACCAAACTAATCCATCGGCTCACCACTTCCGTTTTTACCGCATCGGATTGAGCCAAGCCATAAATGCCAACACCCAAGCGCACCATGTCGTGTTGATATTGCGGGAAACGCTCAATGCCGGCTGAATTTAGAATGTGCTGCATGGCATTGGGTTGATATTTCTTCACTAATTCACTCAGTTGCACAAAACGTGCGTGCTGTTGGTGAGTGTAGGCATCTTCTTGAGGCATATCGCTCACCGCTAAATGAGTGAAACAAGACGCAACACGCAATGTATCATCGGAATCAATGGCTTGTAAAACCGCTTGCAACGCCACTTCATCGTCGAAACCCAAACGATGCATACCTGTTTCTAATTTCAAGTGAACAGGAAAATGCCTAACTGCCATTCGCTTTGCCACAAGCTCAAACGATTTAAAAAGAGAAACCGAATAAAGATTAGGTTCCAGTCTATTTTCCAACATCATGTCGAAACTGTGCTGCTCAGGATTCATCACGATAATTGGAGTTTCAACCCCAGCCCTTCGGAGTTCCAATCCTTCATCGGCAACCGCCACCGCTAAATAATCAACCTGCTGATAACTCAAAGCTCGAGCAATTTCACTCGACCCGCTACCATAAGAAAAAGCCTTCACCATAATCATCATTTTCGTGCTTGGCTTGAGTAATGCTTTATAGCGGTTCAAATTTTCAATCAGTGCATTCAGGTTTATTTCTAATTGTGTTTGATGGTATTTCTTCTGCAAAACAGCGGCTATGTTTTCGAAATGGAAATCGCGCGCTCCCTTTATCAAGATGTTGAGATTCTGATAATCATCGGGAGAAAACTTTGCTAGGAAATCGGCTGTCGATGCATAGAACAAGGTGCTATGGTCAAAATGCTCTTGCAAGGAACACCATTGTTTCCCCACTAAAATCAAACGATTCAATCCAAAGGGAGAAAGTAATTTAATCAACTTCAACGCCAGTTCTTCATCGGCATATTCGGCTTGCTCAATATCGGAAAGAATGAGTGCCGTTTGTTGAGCCTGACCAGAAGCATGATGCGCTTGAAATTGCAAGGCTATTTCAAGGGAGTTTAAATCGGAATTGTAATAATCATTAATGAGCTGACAACCATGAATGCCTGCTTTAATTTCAAGGCGCATGGCAACAGGTTGAAGTTGAGAAAAAGCTTGTAACACCTGTTCATTTTCCCAGCCTTTCATTAAAATAAAGGCCAAACAATGCGAGGCATTTTCAAGCGATGCCGCATCGGTAAAAGGCAACAACACTTCGCCATTGCCATGTGCATAACGATATTTTAAACGTGTGGCTTGTCCCTCATTACAATAGTCGATGACCAAATTTGCTTGCGTATTATCAGCATGTTTCGACCACGAAAAACAATTCATTTCATCAAACTTAGCTTTCACAGCGCATGCCAACTCCTCGTGGTCGGCACAATAAACCAATTGCTTACAAGAATCAAACAAGGCTAGCTTTTCATTTATCTTTTCGTGCAGACTAGCAAAGTTCTTTTGATGAGCTTCTCCAATATTGCTCACAATGCCATAAGTGGGTTGAATGATGCGCTGCAACTTTTGCATCTCGCCCACTTGCGAAATGCCCGCCTCAATAATTCCAAACTCATGCTCCACATTCATGTTAAAAATAGACAGCGGTACACCCACTTGCGAATTATAACTTCGGGGACTGCGAATTATTTTCATTGACGAATGAAGTAAACTATAAAGCCACTCTTTGATTATGGTCTTTCCGTTGCTTCCCGTGATGGCTAAAACCGGATATTCAAACATGTCTCGATAGCTTGCAGCCAAAATCTGCAATGCTTGCAAGGTGTCGTTCACCTGAATAAACACGGCTTGCTGATAACTTTCCAAGCTAGGTAACTGCGAAACCACAAAGAAACGAACACCACGTCGATAAAGTTGCTCCACATAGTCATGTCCATTATGACGTTCACCCACGATGGACACAAAAAGGCATTGCGAGGGGTGGATAACCGCTCGACTATCAATGGCTATTTGAACAATCGATGTGAAACCTTCTGCTAAATTTCCATGCATGGAGCCTGCAACAAGGGCATTTATTTCTTTAAAGGATATTGCTTTCATTTTAATTTGAAGTAACGCTTGAGTTTAAACCAAAGAACTCATCTGTCGTGTTGCAAAAATAGAATAGTTTAAACGAAAATACCTCATGAAGCTAAAAATAAATTACATAATCACATCAAGCTGAATTGATTCACGAGTCAACACGCTATTGCTTCCCCCATGTTATGCCTATTTTCTTCATCAGCCTACATGTTGGTTTATCGCCTTATTCTTGCAATGAGTTCAATGGTTCGCAAGGTATCTTTGTAATGATTCTGTGCATTTTCAAGAAGCTTATCGCTTGCAAAATCGACTTGAGCTCCTTTGGTACAATAGCGATAAAGCTGATTTTTCATTTGCCCCACCTGATAATTTCGAGTGATGGCTAAAAGCAAGGAATAATGGGCAGCGTTATTCACATTGGGCATTCCAATGTTTTGGAAAATTGGAGTGAAATAGGCCACGGGCTGAGCTAGTTCGCTCGAAGAAATTACATTATTAGGACCACTCTCGCTCGACCATTGAAGGTGACTTTGTTCTTCGCTACGCAATTGGTGCGCATTAATGAGCACTCCACAGCACTCCTCATAGAACCTATCGACCACCAACTGAATGGCATGGCTATGGGCAAACACTTCATCGCTATTCAATGAAATGAGGAAACGCCCCACTTGCTCCTGTTGAGCTGCCAGATTCCAACAGCCACCACTTCCCAAATCATTAGAAGAAGGATTAATTACAATCAGACGATCATCATCGTAGCTATTAAGCAATTCAGAAGTGCCATCGTTGGAATGATTATCAATTACAAGAAGATTAAATCGGAAATCACACTGCTGCCCAAGCACCGAATCAATAGACTCTTTAATTGTTTCCACCGCATTCTTCACGGGCATCACCACTGTTGCTTCCAGTGGGAATTCGCCTTCAAATGCCACTGGCAGAAATTCATCTTCGGTGAGCTTTGCCCCTAAATAAAACAAGTGATTTGTGCACACTTGCTCCATTTCAATTTGACATTTACGCTGCTGTAAATCGTCCTCACTATTCGTTGTTTCCTCAAAATTCGATATTAATTTTGTACTGAGCGGTTCGGGTAGTCGCATGATTTTCCCCATGCGAGAAGCTTGCAATCGAAGACCATAGAATGCGGCATGCTCCGATTCCTCCATGTCTTCTAAATATTCAGCAATGGCTGCCACATGAAACAATTGCAGTGGACCGAAATCAAAATCATTTCGCACACTTCCCATCTGATAATCAATGGTTGAACAAATTGTCGTTTGCTTATCCTTATTCTCAAAATAATCGGCATAAAGCATTACCGATGCCGATATTTCAGCCACTTGCAGCATGCGTTCAACTGAACGATTTCCCAGAACTATCTTTTCATTCTCCATGATGAACAACACATGGGTGCTTTCGGCATGCGAGGCTACAATTCGAAGTGTTTCAGCAGAAAATAAATTCTCCACTTGCACCGCCATTGCTCCTTCATAATGACAATTTTCTTTTGAAATTGCCACGATTTTAGCAATAGCAGTACTTTCTTGCAGCTGCGCTATTAACTGTGCTGTGTGAGCAACTGTTTGGCTCACAATAAAACAATTCACTTTATTTTGCATGCTTACTTTGTTTTAAATTTCCTCGTCTGTTTCATCATCATCATCATCGCTTGCCTTCCCTTTAGCAAAACCTTCCACCACAATCACAATCTCGCCTTTCACTGCTTTTGCTCGAAAATGCTCAAAAGCTTCGCGCATCGTGCCATGAAAATTCTCTTCAAAAAGCTTTGAAAGTTCGCGCGACACCGAAACTCGACGATTTTCGCCAAAATATTCCATGAATTGTTCTAAGGCTTTTAGCAAACGATAGGGCGACTCATAAAAAATCATCGTTCGCTCTTCCTCAACTAAAGATAGAATTTTCTTTTGGCGACCTTTTTTCTGTGGCAGAAATCCTTCAAAGCAAAACCTATCGGTTGGGAAACCTGAATTCACCAAAGCTGGCACAAAGGCAGTAGCACCAGGTAAACATTCCACTTCCACGCCCAATTCCAAGCATGCACGCACGAGCAGAAAACCAGGGTCGGATATCGCTGGCGTTCCAGCATCGGAAATCAACGCCACATTTTCACCCGCATTAATGCGTTGAGCCACATGTTCGGCTGTTTTGTGCTCATTGAATTTATGATGAGAACTCAACTTATTCTGAATTTCATAATGATGAAGAAGTTTCGATGAAGTGCGTGTGTCTTCTGCCAAAATCACATCAACCTCTTTTAAAATCCGAACAGCTCGAAAGGTCATATCTTCTAAATTGCCAATAGGTGTAGGCACCAAATAAAGTTTCGCCATACTGTGCTTCGCTTGTTAAATGTTATAAGAATCGGCGTTGAACCAAATTCATGAATTGTTTTTTTATTTCCGAATCGGGCCAGTTAAACTTTGTTTTCAACATATTTTTGGCGTCTTCTAAATTATCCATTTGGTCGATTGATTGCACGGTGTGATAAAACACATCGGTGCGATTCTCAAACAAGTCGGCGATAAACTCAAAACGCTCTGTCAAACTAATTGCTTCAATAAGCCTTGCAACAGGTTCTCCGATACTTTTACGCTGCCTTGCTGTTGAACGCAGTAAACTATCGATTGCCTTAGCTTGTGTTTGATAGCTCTCTGTTTCATATTCCAACTTCATATCATCGGGCACTGGAGCATCATATATCTCTCTCAATTTTTTTGCACTAAACACCCTTTGATCACCTCGCTGTTCAAATACTGAATTTCCATCTTTTGATGGTTCGTCTTCTTGCGGCTCACCTATCTCTAAAATAAATACTGTATTCTCTGCTTCTTCGGCTGCTAGTCTTTCAGCTTCTGCTAGCCTTTCAGCTTCTTCGGTTGCAATTCTCTCTGCTTCTGCTAGTCTTTCTGCTTCTTCGGCTGCTATTCTCTCTGCTTCTGCTAGTCTTTCTGCTACTGCAAGCCTCTCCGCTTCTTCGATTGCAATTCTCTCTGCTTCTGCTAGTCTTTCTGCTTCCGCTACTGCAAGTCTCTCCGCTTCTTCGATTGCAATTCTCTCTGCTTCTGCTTCTGCTTCTGCTAGCCTTTCAGCTTCTTCGGCTGCTAGCCTTTCTGCTTCCGCTAGTCTTTCAGCTTCCGCTACTACAAGTCTTTCAGCTTCCGCTAGTCTTTCTGCTTCTTCGATTGCAATTCTCTCTGCTTCTGCTTCTGCTTCTGCTTCTGCTTCTGCTAGTCTCTCCGCTTCTTCGATTGCAATTCTCTCTGCTTCTGCTTCTGCTAGCCTTTCTGCTTCTGCAAAACCAGCATCTACTATATCACGTTCTTCCTCCGATTTACCCGTTACTTCCAAAGTTGAATCGTTTAATCCTTTACGTTTTTCTTCT
>JBKEAC010000025.1:0-10277 GCA_047971925.1 Mangrovibacterium sp. | reverse complement strand
CCGCTTTATGCCGGTGTCGATGCCTCAGGAAAGGACATTAATCAAAGTCAAAGTGCCAACCTCACAGCGCTTGCCACGCGACTAGGCGTGAAAATTGCCGGGCAAGAAGTTCTTGGAGCACAAACATCGGCAGTCATTGAAGTCGATTTTGCCGGAATTACCAAGTTGCAAGCCAATCTCTTGCGCATTCGTCTTGCTTTTGTCGATTTGAAATGGGAAACCCTTCGCCTACGCATGGGTCAAGATTGGCACCCCTACTGGAATGAAGGGCTTTGTCCAACAGTTGCATCCTTCAACACCGGAGCTCCATTCATGGCGTTTAACCGCTCACCCCTATTGAGAGTCGATAAATCACTGGGTAACTTCTCGATTGGTGCTGCCGCTGTCTATGAAAATCAATTCACATCGAAAGTGCTCGATAACGCAAGCTACACATCCGACAATCAAGCGCAGCGAAATGGCGCTATGCCCGAAATTTCAATCTTTGCTTCCGAAAAACTAAAAAACTGGACTTTAGCACTTGGCGGTGAAGTGAAGCGCATTCAACCTCGCTTTAAAACCGAGGGAACCGAAGGCATTTTTCGTGCCGATAGCTACCTCACGAGCTATTCGTCGATGGCACTCGTGCGATTTAAAAATGAAAAACTAAACATTTCGGCTCGCTCGTTCTATGGGCAAAACATGACCCATCTCACCATGCTTGGTGGCTATGCAGTGGCCAGTAAAAATGAGGAAACAGGTGCTGAAACATACACAAACTACAACAATTTCACGGCTCTCTGCAACATTGTCTATGGCGTGAAATGGCAAGTGGGAGCTTTTGCCGGCTATGGCAAAAACTTAGGAACATCGCACGAAGTTTACAACAACAGCGGCAACATCATTACTGCTGGTTTGCTGCCCAACGTAATGAATCATTGGAGAACATCGGCTCATTTGGCGCACAACATCGGAAACATGCGCTTTGTCGTTGAATATGAACTCACAACCGCCAATTATGGTGTGGGCAACATTGACTTTTCAAACGGAAAATACAAGCAAACACACGAGGCTTCAAACCACAGAGCAACGCTCTCCATGGTCTATAATTTCTAAAAAAACACAAAAGCACCTAAGTCACTTTAGGTGCTTTTTTAATCCCTTTTCCTCCTCGTCTCTTCTCTTTGTGTGGGCGTGCCGGCATTCCTCCCCACCGCATTCCATCGCCCTGCCGTCGGGCTTTCCGCTCCAATCTTTTAAGTGGGCAAAAGGCAGAGCCCACTTAAAAGGATTTCCGCTGCAATCCCTCACGCTGCTGCGCCTGTAACAAGTCGCTCGAAACATTTGCAAACATTAGCAGGCAAGCAAGTCCGAAGGACTTTAAGACAGCAGCATAGTGCATTGCACTATGAATGCAAAGCAGCCCAACCCTAAGCGCCGATAGGTGCGAAACCATGAATTGCGTGATTGTGGGCGTGTTTGTGCTACCATTCGGAAAAATTTAATCGAACGTTTGCGATACATTATATATAGGTACGTTTTTTCATGCTCATCGGATTTGTAAAGGTGGTCAGAATAAAATTTTTCTGGTTATTCCCGTTAGATTTCTGTTGCTCGAATTTTCAGGGAGAGCTAAGCGGTGGCACTCCCTTTATTAATTAAGGATTAATGGCTAGTTGAAAAATTAGTTTTCTCCCTTAATTACACATAGAACCATATTTTTTGTCAGCACGATAAAAAATGAATAACTTTGCTCACAAATTTAAAAACAGACAACTATGTTTTCAGGTATTGTGGAAGAATATGGAGTGGTGAAATCCATTGAACGAGAAAAAGAAAATTATCATTTCACCTTATCATGTTCTTTTGTCGACGAGCTAAAAGTAGATCAAAGTGTGGCACACAATGGCGTGTGTCTCACGGTGGTGAAAATTGATAGCAACGCAAAAACTTATGTGGTAACTGCCATTAAAGAAACCATTCTAAAAACAAATTTAGGCACATGGGAAGTGGGCTCGAAAGTGAATTTAGAGCGCAGCATGATGATGAACGGAAGACTCGATGGGCACATCGTTCAAGGACATGTTGATCAGGTGGCAACATGTGTGAAGAAAGATGAGGCTGATGGTAGCTTCTATTTCACTTTTGAATATGCGTTTAATCAGTCCATGGCAAAGCAAGGCTATATGACGGTTGAAAAAGGTTCGGTGACAGTGAATGGTGTGAGTTTGACAGTGGTTAACTCGCAAGCCAATTCGTTTCAAGTGGCAATAATTCCCTACACCTACAACGAAACAAACTTTCACACCTTTGAAGTGGGCTCGGTGGTGAATCTGGAATTCGACATCATTGGCAAGTATTTAGCTAAGCTGAGCACGTTTAACTAAACAAAGTAAGTTTGTTGAAAGCAAAAAAAAAGAGCATTGCAATTTCGTTACTATCGAATTGCAATGCTTTTTTTGTAGTCTTTAATTAACTCTTTGTGATAGTTCGAGAAGCTCATTTAAATAGGTCCTATCGTTTGAAAGTCGTGGGATTTTATTTTGACCACCCACTTTTCCACGCAACTTCATCCAATCATAGAACAATCCATTTCTAGCCACCATCACCTCCGGCTCATTGAGCGTGATGTTCCGGTGTCGCTTGGCTTCATAGTCGGAATTGAGCGTTTTCAATGAGTTGTCGAGTAGCGAAATGAAGTGTTGCAAATCATCGGGTTCTTGTTCAAACTCAATAATCCATTGGTGAGCTCCTTTCGTGTTTTCACTCATGAAAATTGGTCCGGCGGTAAATTCTTTAATCTTAGCATTTGTTCTTTCGCAAGCCACTTTCAGAGCCTCTTCGGCATTGTCGATAATCAATTCTTCACCAAAAGCATTAATGAAGTGTTTGGTTCTTCCTGTAATTTTAATTTTAAAAGGAAATCGTTGGGTGAATTTCACGGTGTCGCCAATTAAGTATCGCCATAATCCACCATTGGTGCTAATCACAATGGCATAGTTTCGGTTCAATTCAACATCTTCAATTGCGAGAACCCTCGGATTTTCTTTGTAAAAATCGGTCATATCGATAAACTCATAATAAATACCAGAATCGAGCATGAGAAGCATGTCGTCTTTATCAAACTCATCTTGAATGGCAAAGAAACCTTCCGATGCATTATAGGTTTCCATGTAGTGCATGTTTTTTGAAGCGATGATATTTTCAAACTGCGAGCGATAGGGGTCGAACTTAATGCCTCCATGAAAGAAGACTTCTAAATTAGGCCAAAGCTCACTAATGCTTGTTTTCCCTGTAGCTTCAAGGAAGCGCTGAAGCAAGATTAAATTCCACGAAGGAACGCCCGATATGGAGGTGATATTTTCGTTTTTAGTGGATTGAATAATCATTTCCACTTTCTTTTCAAATTCATTAATGAGGGCAACTTTGGCTTTGGGCACACGAATTAAATCGGAGCCAAAGGGAGCATTTTCAATTAAGATTGCAGAAAGGTCGCCATAAAATGATTCGGTGTTGAAACTATTAATTTGATGACTGCCACCCAAGGTTAGTCCTTTCCCTAAAATGATGCGTGAGTTGGGGTTGTTTTTAAAATAAATAGCCATCACATCTTTAAATCCGCGATAGTGCACATCTTCTAGCGATTCTTTGCTCACCGGAATGTATTTACTTTTATCGTTGGTTGTGCCCGATGATTTGGCAAACCACTTGATTTTTCCTGGCCAAAGAATATTTTTTTCTCCTTTTAAAAGGCGGTCGATGTAGGGGGAAAACTCTTCATAGCTTCTAATGGGAATATTTTTTTGAAAATCTTCCTTCGTTTTAATTTGATTGAAACGATGTTCCTGCCCGAAGACTGTTTGTTCAGCTTTGGAAATTAAGTTGAACAAGACTTCATGCTGAGCCTCTATGGGATGTGTTTTGAACAAATCGATTTCAACAAGACGTTTATAGTTTATCCAATTTGCAATAGAGCTTAAGATTGCCATAATAGATTATTTCAGTTTGATGGGCGAAAGTAATGTTTTGCGCTCAATTAGCAATAAAATGATGAGCGCAAGTTGTGAGTTTCGATTATTCGAGGTGTATTATTTTTCGTGAAATTAAGCGTTTTCTTCCGCTATTGCGAGCTTTCGCTATGCTGGTGTTCAACTCAAAGCCAAACAGAATGGCAAATGCTAAAAGATAGAAAAGAAGAAGAACGATTAAAACAGTTCCGATTGAACCATAGAGTTTATTATATCGGTTGAAATTGGTGATATAGAAATTGAATCCGCCGAAAAGTGCTATGCTCAGAGCGGTTGACATTATTCCTCCGGGAGAAATGAAGTGGTAGCGTGTTTTTCTGCTTGGGGCATAGTAGAACAAAAAAGAATAGGTGAAAAAGAAAAGCGCGATTATAATCAGCCAATTTCCAACTGAAAGCAGGTAGTAGTTGAATTGACTAAGGATAAAATCATGGGCGTTTAAATAGTTAATCATGCGTTGCCCACCAGTGAGAAGTGAAATGGCTATTGTTAGCATGATAACTAAGATGAATAATAATCCGATGGCAATGAGGCGTTGAATATACCACGGGCGTAAATCATCAACGAGCGATGAAGCATCGAAGGCATTCATCATGGCAACAATACCATTGGTGGCAAAAATAACCCCTGTAATGAAACTGAATGAAAGCAAATTGCCATGAGGGTTTAAAAAGATTTCGCGAAGAGTGCCTTCAATAAACTCATGAAGATTCGAGGGGATAATGTTTAGCAGTAGTTGAATTAATTCGTTTTGAAAGTTGTCAATCGGAATGAACGGAATGAGTGAAATGATGAAAATTAGCGTGGGAATTGCTGCCGTGAATAAGCTGTAGGCAATGGCAGCTGCTCTTGTGGTGATAATTCCCTTGTCGGAACTAAAAATGCTCCGAAAGAAGAGAAGCATCACATCATAGAGCGGCACACGGTCGAAACCGGGCACTGTAACTTTTCTTGCCTTAATTAGAAGGAGCAAGGAATGTCGCTTAATGTGTTGAAATAGCAATTTAAAGTTCACTCTCTTCAATCTGAAGTTGATAAATAGCAAAAGATTCTTTCTTTTTTCTCAGCAGAAAAGTAACTTGAAAGCTTTTGTTTTCGGTTTCAAGCTTAATAATGGCATATGATTGTTCAGCTTGCACACTTTGGTGAATGACACGCAAGTTGATTGGAGGGTTCTTCTGAAAGAAATCGTGTAGTATTTGTGTGGCTTTTTCTATTTTGAAAACATCGTCGGTTTGTTCCACCGAAAGTTCCACATGTGAATTCATGTATTTGGCGAGCTCTTGAGCATTGCCGTTGCGTATTCCTAAAAAAATTTCATTAGGAATTTGAGCCATCGCCGTTGAGGCTAAAAAAAGGAGAACAAGAAGAAGATTTATTTTAATTGCTTGTTGCATGTGGTATTAAATTGGGCATTTCGATGCAAAAATACATTTTAATTCGATGGTTAAATGTGATGTTAGCTTTAAAAAGACTTAATTGATGGATTTTTATGATGCGAAATGCTGGCTAACTATCATGGAATGCTAAAAAATGGTGCATATTTGCATCTAAATTTAATCGTGCTTTCATGAAATTCAAAAAAAGTAATCAATCAGTCAATAAAATAACAAGCATCAACTCGATTGCTTCGAGATTTATTGTTATTGTAGTGATTGTTTGTTCAAGTATTGGCGCTTCATTTGCTCAAATTCAACACGGAGGAACCCCTCTTTCTTTTCAATCGAAATCTTTTCAATCGAAATCTTTGCGAAAGCAAGTGTTGAGTGCTATTAATGTGAAGGAAATGAAGGCTCTCGATGTGCAATCGGATATCAAAAACCGCTATGGAGTGGTTGAGGATGTAGATTTAGATATTAAAGAAGCTGGAACTTATCAGGAGCTTGATGGAATGGGCGTGTGGCGCATGTCTTTTTCGTGCGAAACAGCGAAATCGCTTTCGGTTTATTTGAGCACTTTCGATATTCCTCAAGAGGCAAAATTATTTGTCTATTCTGAAGATAAGTCGATGCTTCGAGGTGCATTTACTTCGGCAAATAATTCCGATGGCGATGGATTTGCTATTGCCGAAATAAAAGGAACGAGCTATGTGTTGGAATATTGTGAGCCTTTAAATGCGGAGTTTCAAGGTGGGGTAGTGGTGAAACATGTGGTGAAGGCGTATCTCGATGTGGAAGAGCGAGCAACTCCAGCAAGGGTGGGAATTAATTGCGACGCTGGCGATGATTATCAGAATGAAAAAAGAGCAGTGGCTCGAATGACCTATACTTCGGGAGCACGTTCTTATTTCTGCTCGGGTTCGCTTGTGAGCAACACCAGTCGCGATGGAACTCCGTATTTCTTAACGGCCAATCATTGCATTTCAACTCCTGCCGAAGCGGCTACTTTAATTACTTATTTCAACTACGAAAATTCAAGCTGCTCATCATCCGATGCTTCTGAGGAGCAAACAATATCGGGGGCAAGCTTGAAAGCTACAAGTAACTACACCGATTTCACGCTGCTAGAATTAAGCGAGATGCCTCCTGTTTCCTATCAGCCGTATTTCTTAGGTTGGAACGTTGCAGGGAATATTCCTCAAAAGGGAGTGGCAATTCATCATCCGATGGGAACACCGAAATGTATTTCAATCGACAACGACCCGCTGACTTCCTATAGTAGCGAAATTCCATGGGATGATGGTGGGTTTTCAGAGAAAAATACGCACTGGATGTCGGTCTATGAAATTGGTGCAGATGAAGGTGGCTCATCGGGTTGCCCCATTCTCGACGAGAATAATCGAATTGTAGGGCAGCTTCATGGGGGAAATGACTATCTATCGTTGTGGGGAAAATTGAGTCTTTCGTGGAAGAAGAATTCCATGCAGTCGGCGCAATTGAGCTCTTGGCTTGATGATTTAAGCGAAGGGGTGCAGTTCATCGATGGATATGATTTTTATGCTGAACCATCGCCGGAATTCGAGATAGTGCCTAGTCCGGTGTGTGTGAATTCAGTGGTGACATTACGATCATTGTCGGCGTCGAGCGCTACACTTAAAAAGTGGACAATAACGCCATCAACTTATCAGTTTGAGAGCGGCATAAACGAAAACTCAAATCAGCCTAGATTGCGATTTACGGAAGCGGGAACTTATGTAGTGACCTGCGAGATGACTTGGGACGGCAAGAGTTATGTTGCAAGCAAAGAAATAGAAGTGATCGACAAATTGAATGTGAGCTTCGTGGCTATGCCCGATAAATATTCGGTTTGTGTGCGAGAACTGCATAATTTCCAATTGGAAGCCGAGGGGGCATATACGTATAGCTTTTCGGTGGAGAGTGGAGGCGAATTCTTCGATGTGGAATCAAACGACCAGTTTTTTACAATTAATTTAAATGATGAAGGTCAACGAGTGGGGAACTTTGAGGCTGAAATAAAAGTGGTAGGAACAAGTGGTGATTGTTCTTCATCCGACCGACTAATTCTGCGAGTTAGTGCACCTCTAAACGATAATGTTGCCGATGCAATTCAGTTGAGAACTGGAATTAATGGAAGTTACTCGAATGTTTGCGGAAGTATTGAAACCAACGAGCCCTTTCCGAGTAGTTCATCGTGTGAGAAACCTTATTCGTGGTGCCCCGATAGTTCAGGATTGGAAAATGCGCTTGATAATTCTGTGTGGTTTACGGTGGTTGCTCCCGATAATGGCTATGTGGAATTAACTGTTTCGGGAATTGAAAGTCAATTAGCGCTGTATAGTGGCAATTCGGCTGCCGACATTCTAACGGAAAAGTTTAACACACCCATACTTTTTGCCACTGCCGATAGTTTAATTGGCACAGAACGCCGCATGTCGCTTCATTTAGAAAACGGATTACGCTATTATTTGCAAGTTGACGGTAGAGAGGCTGCCGAGGGTGAGTTCACTATTGAGGTGAAAAACAGTAGTGCAAGTGTCTTTCCAACCATTTCAACCGATGGTGTTGTTAATGTGGTTCTTCCCAACATGTCTGAAGGAGTAGCTCAACTTTCGCTCATTAGTGCGGTTGGAGCAAAGGTTTATGAAACCTCGCTTCAAATTAACAGAAACCAATCGAATTACGCCTTTAATTGGGGGTTTTTACGTCCTGATTTGTATGTGGTTCATATTCGGGTTGGAAGTGAAAACTATGTGGCAAAGCTCCTGATTGTTGGTCGATAAATCATTCGCTTAACTCAAAATCATCTTTGTATAAAAGATATTTCTTGCGCATCTCTAAGTAGGTGCGCAATTCTTTTTTCCACGAGTTTTCTAGTTCCTCCCATGAGCATCCGCTTGCGATTAGGCTAAGCGTTTGGTCGTTTCCAATGAGCAGTTGAAACCAATTCTTACGATCGACAAACGATTCTTCCGTGCTAAACTTATGATAGTAATTCATGAATGGTTCTAGCGTGAACCGATGGTTTAATCCTTCCGAACGATAGTCGGTTCCATGGCATAGTTGTCCTTTCAGCTTGGGGTCGGAAGCTGCACCCGGAATGCTTCGCGGAGTGAATGAGAAATCTCCCATATTCGCATCGGGATAACCCACTACTTGAAAAGGAAAGTCGGTTCCTCGTCCCACACTCATGCTTGTTGCTTCAAAGAAACAAAGCGAGGGGTATAGTCGAATTGAAATGTCGTTGGGGAGGTTTGGCGATGGCTTAACGGGGAGTGAGTAGGGTGTTTGATGGGTGTAATTTTCCACAGCAACCACATGCAGAGGGCAAAGCAGATTATTGCCTAGCCAGTTTTCTCCATTAATCATTTGAGCCAATTCGCCGAGTGTGCAGCCGTGCACAACAGGAATGGGGAGCAGTCCAACAAAGGATTTGTATTTCATGTTGAGAATAGGTCCTGCCACATAATCGCCATTCGGATTTGGGCGATCGAGTAGCCAAAGTGTTTTGTTTGTTTCGGCACATGTCTGCATGACATAAAACATGGTGCAATAATACGTGTAGAAGCGAGCTCCCACATCTTGCATATCGAAAACAATGATGTCGAGATCGGCAAATTGTGCAGCACTAGGTTTCTTACTTTTCCCATAGAGTGAAATGATGGGCAATCCTGTTTTAGAGTCTTTATCGTTTGAAATGAGTTCTCCGGCATCAACATTGCCACGAAAGCCATGTTCGGGTGTAAATATCTTTGTTACCTGAATTTGGTTTTCAAGAAGAAAGTCAAGAAGGTGCTGTTTGCCCACAATCGAACTCTGATTTGCCACCAATCCAACTTTCTTATCTTTGAATGCATTCAGATATCTCCATGATTGAGCAGCTCCAACCACGATGGGTGCTTCCTGTGTTTCGATATTCTTATTGGGAGTGCTGTGTGTTGTGCTTTCGTTGGTTGAAGGCTGCGTGTTTTTAGCATTATTCTGCGCATTGCTGCAGGAGCAAATCGTTATACAAATGAGAAAGAATAGCTGTTTCATGATGATGATTTAAGATAGTTGAGTTGTGTTTGTTGAGTGGTAAAGCGATCGTAATTTTAAGTATATGAATACACTTCGCATGGCAGAAGTGAAAACGATGAGATAGATGGGAAGTGGGAATGCTTGAGGAATTAAAGGGGAGCTAGCCAGAAACATCATGCTCATTAGTGCGGGAATCAACCAAAGTTTAGAGGTGAGTGTGTTGCGCCATGATTTCTTCATCCAAATGCAAGCAAGGCCAATGTTCAGAGGGCAAGCCCAAAGGAGATTGTAGTTGGCTTGCATGGCAGGCAATTCCGAGAAGAAGAAAAACCAAGTGAGAATTAATCCGATGATTCCATTGAAGAGAAGCCAGAAATAATCAAAGAAGTAGCCAATTGCATGTTGCTTTCTTTGTTTGATTGTTAGCAAAGCATAGAAGAGAAGTAGTAGTGCCATCGTAATGGATGGCATGTGCAATTGAGCAAATGAAATGCTCGGGCTTTCTGGGGCTTGATAAATGACTTGCTGAGCTTGACAAAGCGGTGAAATTTCATCGCCTCGCCTCACATTGCTTTGTGCAAATTGCAATTCCAAATAAGGAGGTAGAAATAATTGGTTTCGCAGGTCGGCGTTTATGTCGGTTGGACTGCCTAGCAAGAGATGTATGCCAAAATTTGTCCAAGGTGAAACACGTTGATAATGGTCAACAAGTTCTCTGAAGCTGTGAAGATTTCCAATGCGTGGTCCATAAATGAGTTCACCCTCTAAGCAGTTTTCAATTGCATCGCGCACACGAGTGGCACAATTGTCATAGAGGAAATTGTAGCGATATTCCGCATTTTCAGGAAGTATG
>JBKEAC010000024.1:0-10992 GCA_047971925.1 Mangrovibacterium sp. | reverse complement strand
AGTCCATATTATTTTTGAAATGGTGCTTTAAACCAACTTAATTAGCGACATTTTCCCGAATGTGGTAAGTTAAGCGTCAATTTATAATGTAATAAGAAGTCTTTTGGCAACGATTTTTGTTCAGTATAAGCCTAATGATAAGCTATCGGATTAAAAATGCGCTGATTTAATTCCGCCAACGGGTTAGTGGGTTGAATAATTTGACTCTTTAGTTGTTCCTAACTTAGAGAAGGATGCGATTGAAACACGCTTGCAATACACTTGCAACGCACTTGCAACAGTCTTTAATCATTTAATCGAAGCTTGGCGCACGAGTTCGAGGCATTAAATCATTTAGTCGAATCCACATGCAAAGCGTCTTTCAACCGAACGCCCATTTGGTCATTGTTGGATTGCCTTGCAGAATTAACCAAGCAAGCATGATTCGACAATTCACAACCCACAAAATTCGACATAGAGCCTGTTTTTTTGTAATATAGATGACGCATATCATACGTCGTTACAGTTTAGTTTTGTAATCTAAGAAATGAATATGAGCTTTTATAAATATCGGCTTTTCAATATTTTTTTGGCAATTTAGAGAGGCGCATTGCATGTATCTGCGTGTATGATTGAGATGTGTGGGGTTGCCATGCCGGTTTTGCAATGATGTAAAAGATGGCTTTAAAATTTATAAAATCAAACATTACCAAGTAGGGAAAGTCATTTCGAAGGTCTATATCGCCTAATTCTTACACAGTCATAAATTAAAATCCTTTGCTAAGAATCAACCAAAATATCTATTTTGTCTGGTTATTACTAATATTGCCAACAAAAAAGAGATGCAGAATATCGCGCTTCTAGCTATTAAAACTTTATCCTAATAAAAAACTGAACTTTCAACAAAATTTCGATAAGCTCAAAAATCTGGGAAAGACTTTTAATCACATCTGTTTTTTTTTAATAAGTCTCGTGGTGAAACCTTAACAAAAATCCGATTAACACTGTAATTTAATTTGAAACAAACCGCACTTCCTCGAAATCTCATCAGAAAATCAAGCTCAGGTATCGGAATATTTTAATAACACTCGCCCTCATCAGTCGGAAAGCTTAGAACATATCAACACTTACTCATCTAACTCCAACTGCAATAGCGATATCAAACCTTGCAAATGTTGATTTTTCTCTTTCATCGCCGCATAAAGTTCCTTCTTACTAATCGGCTTTCCTTCTATTTCAATCTCTACGACCTGAATATGCAGCTCTAAAAACGAATTGCGCAATCTCTTCTTTAAATACGATAATAATTCAGGCTTTATCTTATTAATCTCCTCCTCACCTATTTTACTACCTACTTCAAGCATCAAGAAATGATTACGTTCCACAAGCGGTGTTTTCTTCATCGCCGCCTTCAAGGCTGGACGTGAATCTAATTTGAGTAGGAATCCTTGCCAAATCTTATGCAGCTCATCTTGATCGATAGGCTCATCCATTTGCTCTTTCTGTGAAAAACTCTTGGCTTGTTCCACCACCGAATTAGCCTCAGCATTTTCCTCATGCATTGTAGTAGCGATAAGCGGTTTTGCTTGTGGCATAACTCTTCTCACAACTCTTCTTTCTGCCATCACTTCACCAGCAGCAGGCTGTTCGATTGTTTTAGCAACAACTGCAGTTTGCGATACACCTTTCACTCCCTCCTTTTTATCGGTGAGAGCTATGGCTTGTTTAAGTTCAGACTTAGGTTCAGGCTTAGGTTCAGGCTTAGGTTGAATTTTAATTTCACTAAAAATTACTTCGAGCATATCGCTCACATTAGCTATTTTTTTTTTAGGCTTATCTGCGCCATGCGCATCAAAGCAATTTCAACCATCAAACGTTTATTATCGGATATCTTATAATGCACATCACAATCAGAACAAATTTGAATCCCTTCAAATAAAAAATCCTGCTCACAACTCTTTGCTTGCTCCTTATATTTCATTTTAATTTCCTGTCCCACTTGAAGCAACTGTACGGTCGTTTCATCTTTACTCACAAGCAAATCGCGCAAATGAGAGCTCAAGCCATTGATAAAATGATGCCCATCAAAACCATGACTCAACACATCATTAAAAATGAGTAAGGCTTGCGGCACGTCATTTTTTAAAAAAGCATCAACCAAACGGAAATAATACGAATAATCAAGCACATTCAAATTTTGAATCACTTGCTGATACGTAACTTTTTTTCCACAAAAACTCACAATCTGGTCAAATATAGAAAGAGCATCACGCATTGCACCATCTGATTTTTGCGCAATCACATTTAAAGCCGACTCGTCAACTTCAACGCCCTCTTTTTTTGCAATTTCTTGCAAATGCTTCATCGTATCATCAACCGTCATCCGATTAAAATCATAAATCTGACAGCGAGAAAGAATGGTTGGCAAAATTTTATGCTTTTCAGTCGTTGCTAAAATGAATTTAGCGTGTGCAGGCGGCTCTTCCAAAGTCTTTAAGAATGCATTGAAAGCCTGAGAACTCAACATGTGCACCTCATCAATAATAAAAACACTAAACTTACCAACCTGAGGCGGAATGCGAACCTGCTCAATGAGTCGCTGAATATCATCGATACCTCGATTTGAGGCAGCATCTAGCTCATGAATATTATACGATCTATTTTCATTGAATGCACTACACGATTGGCACGTGTTGCAAGGCTCAACATCGGAACTCAAATTTTCGCAATTAATTGTTTTTGCAAAAATCCTAGCTGTGGTAGTTTTCCCAACTCCTCTTGAACCACAAAACAAATAAGCATGCGCAATTTTCCCTGTTGAAATTGCATTCTTCAACGTAGAACTAATTTGAGCCTGACCGACAACAGTTTGAAATGTATCGGGACGATATTTTCGAGCTGAAACAACAAAATTTTCCATATCCATCATAATTCAATGTGCCAAAGATAATTCTTTTAACTAAAAAAAAGAATTCTTCGTTAAACTTACTCCAATAATTAATGTTGATGCAATCCGCATTCCTTCTTCGAATTATCTTCCCACCACCATCTTCCTGCACGAAAATCTTCGCCTTCGCTAATTGCTCTCGTACATGGAGCACAACCGATACTTACAAATCCTTTATCATGCAAAGAATTATAAGGTACATGTTTCTCTAATACATATTTTCTACAATCTTCTAAACTAAAGTTTAAAAGCGGATTATATTTTAAAATCCCAAATCCAGCATCCCAATTAAATAATGCTAAATCTTGCCGATTAATCGACTGTGAAGCTCGCAAGCCTGTAATCCAACAATCCATTCCTTTCAAAGCACGTCCGAGCGGTTCAACTTTACGGATATGACAGCATTTTTTTCGATTTTCAACCGAAAGATAGAAACTATTCGGACCATGTTCGCCCACAAATTGCTCTAAATCGGAATTCTGAGGATAGTACGGAATTATTGGTTGTGCATATTTCTCGAGCGTTCGCGCATATACTTTATTCGTTTCCTCAAACAAACGACCAGTATCGAGCGTAACTACTTTTATAGCTATATTGTTCGAAAAAATAATGTCAGTTATAACTTGATCTTCGATACCAAAACTAGTTGTAAACACAATCTTACCCTTAAATCGGTATGCAAGTTCTTTTAAAATAGTTATTATTTCAAGCTGCCTAAACTCTTCGTTTAGCGCTGTTGCCAATTCTGCACTCATAAGTTTTTCATTTTATCTAAAACACAAAGATAAACATTCATTCGGACACGACACCACTAACAACATGATTTTCTTCTTTCTCCTCATTCTTCTTTCATTTTTTTTGGTGAATCATGAGCATCATTAAAGCACACGCCAACGTTCAATTATATGGCATACAATTAAAAGAAGTATGTCGCCAAGCAGAAAAAAGAGGAAGAAGAAGCCTAAAAAAAAAGAAAAGGATAATGAAATAGTTCAAGTCATATTTATTTCACAAATAAAACCAACTTATAGCCCCCCCCCTAATTAAGCACGAAAAGAAAATAATAGTTGCAGGTTCAAAAAAAATAGCTATATTTGCAGCAACATTTTGAACACCACATTTGGTAGGGGACTTGTTTTAGTCCCCTATTTTATTTTTAATAGTCCATGATAGACAGAGCAAAATTAACTCAAATAGCTACTAATCTTTTAAGTGCGGATGAATTTTTAGTGGCCATTTCCATTTCTTCATCGAACAAGATAGAAGTAATCATTGACAGCGACAAAGGAATAAGTATAGACAGTTGCATTCGACTAAGCAAAGCCATAGAAGAAACGCTTGATCGAGATGCGGAGGACTTTGAACTTCAAGTAGCTTCTGCAGGGCTTGGACTACCATTTAAAGTTCATCGTCAGTTTACAAAAAACATCGGCAAAGAAGTCGAATTAGTTAAGACTGATGGAACAAAATTAGAAGGTACGATAAAAACAGTAGGTGAACAAAGCTTTGAACTTCTTACTATGGTAAAAGAAAAGTTAGAAGGAAAAAGCAAGCGAGAATTAATTGAAAAAACAATAGAAGTGAGCTTCGATGAAGCTAAAACAGTGAAAAATATTATAAAATTCTAAAAAGACAGACATATGGATGGAATGAATCTTATTGAAACTTTTTCCGAATTTAAGGAACTAAAAAATATCGATCGCCCAACGATGATGGGTGTACTTAAAGATGTTTTTTTAAATGTTTTAGAAAAAACTTACGGAACAGTCGAACACATTGAGGTAATTGTGAACCCCGATAAAGGTGATTTACAAATCTTCAGAGAACGCACCATTGTGCCCGATAAAGAAATTACCGACCCAAACCTACAAATCACCTTGACAGAAGCTTTAAAAATAGATGCTGATTTCGAGATTGGCGAAGAGGTGACCGATGAAATTAAATTGGCTGATTTTGGTCGTCGTGACATTTTGAACCTACGCCAAAGCCTTGCTAGCCGAATCTTAGAACGAGAAAAGCATGAGCTTAGCAAAAAATATCAAGATAAAGTTGGAGAAATCGTTTCAGGAGAAGTTTATCAGATTTGGAAACGAGAAATTTTGATTATCGATGATGAAGGCAATGAATTATTATTGCCTAAAGCTCATCAAATTCCTTCTGATTTCTATCGCAAAGGCGATACAGTGCGTGCCGTTGTTTATAAAGTAGAAATGCGCAACAACAATCCTAGCATTATTCTTTCACGTACATCGCCAGCCTTTTTAGAGCGTCTGTTTGAACTTGAGGTTCCAGAGATATTCGACGGTTTAATTACAATTAAGAATATTGTGAGAGAACCAGGAGAGCGTGCAAAAGTGGCTGTTGAATCATATGACGAGCGTATTGACCCTGTGGGTGCTTGTGTTGGCGTAAAAGGCTCACGCATTCATGGTATTGTGAGAGAACTTCGCAATGAGAATATTGATGTTATCAATTATTCAGCAAATACACAGCTTTTCATTCAACGAGCATTGAGTCCTGCAAAAATTCAATCAATTAAGATTAATGAAAATAATAAAACCGCCTATATTTATCTCCCTTCAAAAGAGGTGTCGTTAGCAATTGGTAAAGGTGGTTTAAACATTCGATTGGCAGGCAGATTAACTGGCTATGAACTTGAAGTTCAACGCGACATTACTTCAGAAGATGAAGATGTTAATTTGGATGAATTTAGCGATGAAATCGAAGCATGGGTGATTGACGAATTGAAGGCAGTGGGTTGCGATACAGCAAAAGACGTGCTAACAATTGGTCTTGAAGACCTTGTTCGCCGCACCGATTTAGAAGAAGAAACGATCGCTGAGGTATTAAACATTTTAAAGTCGGAATTTGAATAAAATTTGAACTTTAATCAATCTGCGTCGAAATAAATAGAAGAAAAATAGCTCAAAATGCAAAATTGCAGTTAAACTTCTTATAAAAATATGGCGTTTAAATATAATTTCAGTAAAATTGTAGCAATTTTGAGAGTAATAAAATTCTCAGACCATAAAGAATAGTAATAGATTTATGACAGTTGGCAATAATAACACACGACTATCAAAGGTCGCAAAAGAGTTTAACGTAGGAGTATCAACCATAGTGGAATTTCTAGATAAGAAAGGAATAAAGGTTGATAACGACCCTAACGCTAAAATCTCATCGGATGCTTATCACTTTCTTGAGAAAGAATATAAAGCTGATAGTAGTTTGAAAAAAGAATCAGAAAAAATCAATCTTCGCCCAAGACATCAAAAAGATGTTAGCTTAAATGATGTTGCAACAAAGAAAATAGCGGCTAAGGAAGAAAAAAATGACACGGAGATTCGTATCAAAGACCTTAGTGCCAGCTCGTCGAAACCTTCAGCTGCGGCAGAAGTAACAAAACCTGTTATTAATTCACCTAAGGTTGTTGGTAAAATCGATCTGAATGCTCGTCAGAAAACAAATGAAGAAAAAGCTCCTGCACCAACACCCACAACAGTAGAGAAAAAGCCTATTATTAATAGTGCGCCAGAAAAGAAACAGAATACATCGAACGATGTTGATGGTCCTCGTGTGTTGGGCAAAATAGATTTAGAATCACTAAATCAAAAAACACGTCCCGATAAAAAAACCAGGGCAGAAAAACAAGAAGAACGAGCAGCAAAAAGCACTGCTCCGAAAGCTGTTCAAAAACCAGTTGCTCCTAATCGAGTGGAGAATCATCAACCACAAACAAAGGTGGTAGAAAGCAGTTCTACTTCTGATGAATCGAAAGAACAATTTATTGGCACAGTAGTTGATAAACTAACTGGACCTAAAGTTTTAGGTAAAATTGAACTTCCAGAGAAGAAGAAACCAGCTGCAAAAGGCACTAATGCGATTAGTAATAACGCTCAAAACAAAAAGAAGCGTCGAAGAATAAAAAAAGATACCCCTGGAAGTGAGGTATCAGTTAATAAACCTGCTACTACAACTGATAATACTGGCGGTAATCAAAATCAGCGTCCTAACCCTCATGCGAAAAATAACCAAAATCGCAAGGTGAATGCGCCGAATAATAACAACAATAACAACTTCAAGAAGAAACGTCCAGAAAAAGCGGAAGTTACAGATGAAGAAGTTCAACAACAAATTAAAGATACATTAGCTAGGCTTACTAGCGGTGGTAGCAAAACAAAAGGAAAAGGTGCTAAATATCGCCGAGACAAGCGTGATGCTGCTGCAGAAAGAGCTGATGCAGAAAGAGCAAAAGAGCAAGCGAACCGAAGCATTTTAAAAGTGACAGAGTTTGTAACTGTTGCAGATCTTGCTACAATGATGGAGGTTGGCGTGAATCAAGTGATTGGTTCATGCATGAGCCTAGGATTATTTGTGTCGATCAATCAACGTTTAGATGCTGAAACGATGGCTTTAGTAGCAGAAGAGTTTGGCTTCAAAGTTGAATTTGTGAGTGCGGAAATTCTCGATGCTATTGTTGACAATGATGATCGCCCAGATGAAGTGCATGAAAGAGCACCTATTGTCACCGTGATGGGACACGTTGACCATGGTAAAACTTCATTGCTCGACTACATACGACAAGCCAATGTAATCGCTGGAGAAGCTGGTGGTATTACCCAACACATCGGCGCATATAATGTATGTCTTGAAAATGGTAAGCACATTACGTTCTTAGATACTCCTGGTCACGAAGCATTTACTGCAATGCGTGCCCGTGGAGCACAAATTACAGATATTGCAATTATTATTGTTGCTGCCGATGATGATATAATGCCTCAAACAAAAGAGGCTATCAACCATGCGCAAGCAGCTGGTGTACCTATCATCTTTGCAATCAATAAAATTGATAAACCAGGAGCAAATCCTGATAAAATTAAACAAGGTTTAGCTTCCATGAATTTCTTAATTGAAGAATGGGGAGGTAAATATCAATCACAAGACATTTCAGCAAAACATGGTTTAAACATTGAACAACTTTTAGAAAAAGTTCTTCTTGAGGCTGAGATGTTAGAGCTAAAAGCAAATGCTGAGAAACGAGCAGTAGGGACAATCATTGAATCTTCTCTTGATAAAGGTCGTGGATATGTGGCAACTGTACTTGTGGAGAATGGTTCATTAAAACAAGGTGATATCATTCTTGCTGGACAATATTTCGGTCACATTAAAGCAATGTTTAACGAGCGTAATCAACGTGTGAATAGCGCTGGCCCTGCAGAGCCTGTGATTATATTGGGACTAAATGGAGCTCCTCAAGCAGGAGATAAGTTTAATATTCTCGATGAATTAAGCGAAGCACGTCAGATTGCAAATAAGCGTGAACAATTGGCTCGAGAACAAGGCTTGAGAACTCAAAAACATATTACTCTCGATGAAATTGGTCGTCGTATTGCATTGGGCAATTTCCAAGAGTTGAACTTGATTGTTAAAGGTGATGTGGATGGATCAATCGAAGCACTATCCGATTCATTAATTAAACTTTCTACTCCAGAAATCCAAATCAATGTAATTCACAAAGCTGTTGGTGCTATTTCTGAATCAGATGTCATGCTTGCTACTGCTTCCGATGCTATTGTTATTGGATTCCAAGTTCGCCCAACCGTTCAAGCTCGAGGATTAGCAGAGAAAGAAGAAGTAGATATTCGTATGTACTCCATCATCTATGATGCTATTGAGGAAATTAAAACCGCAATGGAAGGAATGCTTTCTCCCGATATTAAAGAGGAAATATTGGGTACGGCTGAAATCATGGAGACATTCAAAATCACCAAAGTTGGTACAATTGCAGGTTGTATTGTGCGCGACGGTAAATTCTTCAGAACTTCAAAACACAAGGTGCGCTTAATTCGCGATGGTATCGTAATTTATACTGGACAACTTGGATCGCTTAAACGCTTTAAAGATGATGTTAAAGAGGTTGCCAAAGGTTACGAGTGTGGTATGAATATCGATGGTTATAATGATATCAAAACAGGCGATTTCATTGAGTGCTTCCATGAAGTAGAAGTTGAGAGAAAGCTTTGAGATATCAGCTAGATTAATCAGCGAAAATATCCTTGAATCAAAAATCTAGTGATATATTTAAAAGGGAGCTAAAGTTTAAGATAAACTTTAGCTCCATATTTGTTTCATATTGTCTGTATTCAAAAGCTGAATTCAAGTTATAAATGCAACTTTGAACGAAAGGTTAGAAAGATTATATTTTTTCAGAGAAAAGGAAGAAAAAAAGCTCCTTCCTTCTCATCTGAATGGATATAGGTCTTATCTTAGTCCTCTCGCCAAAAAGTTGTAAAATATGAGCCACATAACCGATGAACAAAGATATACAATATCCGTGATATTACAACAAGGATATAGTCGTACCAAGGGCAACCGCATTTAAAACCCTAATAACTTCTCTCGGTATGTCTGCTCTAGCGCAGCCTTCATCTTCTTTCTTTTTTTACTCAATTTGGGAGTTTTGTCATTTACTAAAAGAGGGATTATTGATTTGCTCAGTAAGCTAAAGTTTTCCGCCTCAAAGCCTTTCCTTTTACGAGACAAGTCTTCTCCGAAAGTCACGTCCAAAACCCAATGCAAATTGTTTTCTATCGACCAATGACTCCTGACCATGCTATTTAGTCGCCCTGCATCGGGCGCAAGACTGCTAATATACAAACGTTGCTCTTTCCGCTCTTTTCCGCTTGCCTTTTCAAACACAACGGAATCAATGACAACTATTGTGGATATACCCGCCCAAGATTCTGGAGTTTCAATATGAGTCAAGTCGCTGTATGTGCTACATTTCCTTGTTTCAATTCTTCCATGTCCGCAGTCCACTGTTGTATCAACAGAAACAGGGCTACTGAATCGAATTGTATCCTTAATTGCTTGTTGTAAACTACCTTGATTTCCTTTTGTTGCTAGCATATAATCTCCTCCATTTTCAATGATTTTTGATACTATATTTCTCTGACAGCCCATAGCATCAATAGTGAACGTACATCCTGCTGTAACAATCAAATCAATCAGTTCGGGTATAGCCGTTATCTCATTACTCTTTTCTGCGACTCTAACCTGTCCTAAGCAGATGCCATTTGCACTAGCCCAAGCAGAAACAATATGAGGCATGTCTGTATCATGCTTACACTGTTTGGCTCCTCTCATCGTCTTTCCGTCTATTACAATCACCTCATCAGGGTCTTGTGTGCGAATAGATTCCATCCAGCTATTAAAACACCTGTTAAAATGCAGAGGCTTAATTGCTGCGAATAATCACTCAAGTGTGTCTTCTGAAGGAATACCGTGCTTGAAAGATCCAAATTTCATTAGCCATGTTAGTGACTTTCTCCGAAGGTTATGACTGTCTCCCAGTCTGTTGCTCCGCAAAGCATTGCAGAAACAGTGAGCAATAGAATGTCGGAAAGAAGATGCTTAAAATTGCCTTTCGTTGTACGACGAGGGTCTTGTAGGTCTGAAAAGTGATCCAAGAATGAATTGTTGTTTGAGGACGCGGCCCGGTTGTTTTGCATTTTTTTTAGCCAACCTTGGCTAGATACATTGCACAGATAATAAAATCAGGAAAACAACACTAAGTATCATGAGATTTTAAATGCGGTTGCCCTGGTGATCCGCCTAAAATCCCTAAAAACAGAAAACCCTTGCTAACATTGCTGTCAACAAGGGCTTCACTTAAGTTGGCGACTACCTACTCTCCCACAATAAATGCAGTACCATCGGCGCTAGCGGGCTTAACTTCTCTGTTCGGAATGGGAAGAGGTGGAACCCCGCCGCAATAATCACCTAATATTTTTCATGGCATAAAACCTAAAGCTTTCGCTTAAAGCACTTGCAAAGCAAGCTGCCAACACTTAAATATCATTACATATTGGGAAAATTAAAACCATAATATTTCAAACGTTAAACTCATCTGAAACCTTAAAAACATAAGTTAAAAGTCTTCGGGTAATTAGTACTGCTCGGCTCAATATGTTACCATAATTACACCTGCAGCCTATCAACGTCGTAGTCTCCAACGACCCTTAAAGGAAATCTCATCTTGAGGGAGGCTTCGTGCTTAGATGCTT
>JBKEAC010000023.1:0-25484 GCA_047971925.1 Mangrovibacterium sp. | reverse complement strand
TTAACTTACCACATTCGGGAAAATGTCGCTAATTAAGTTGGCTTAAAGCACCATTTCAAAAATAATATGGACTAATAAGTTTGCTTAAAACACCATTTCAAAAAAAAAATGGACCAATAAGTTTGCTTAAAACACCATTTCAAAATAAAAATGGACCAATAAGTTTGCTTAAAACACCATTTCAAAATAAAAATGGACTAATAAGTTTGCTTAAAACACCATTTCAAAATAAAAATGGACCAATAAGTTTTATTTTAAGTCGTAGTATTCTAACGTATATAGTCATTAAGCGTGTCAGTTGACGATGATTAAGTGATGGATTCAGAAGATATTACACAATCTCCCTGATGTTGACGCATTGCAATGTATCTTTAATAGCCTCCTCAATTCAATAATTAATTTTAAGAAGTTCCCTAAATACCAATGAAACTCGAAAACGCATAACACATTCTTCGTTAAAATTGCAAATAATTAATTCCGCCAACGGGTTACCCACTATATTCGACATAGAGGCAAAAAAAAAACAGTGTTCTGAAATTAATTCAGGACACTGTTTTTTATCTGAGTTTTTCTCGCTTTCACTCTCTCTTTAAACTAGAGGCATGAAAGCTAATAGAAAACAACTTAATAGGCAATAGCAAACAACACACGTTGTTTTGAAGGTTTTCCACTATAAATGCAGAATCCTTCCGTTTTGTCGCCTTCAAAAGGAATACAACGAATGGTAGCTTTCGTTTCTTCTTTTATTTTTTGCTCTGTTTCAGGCGTTCCATCCCAATGAGCCAACACGAATCCACCTTTGTTTTTTAGTACCTCTTTAAATTCATCATATGAATCGACAGGAGTGGTATGTTCTTTGCGATAGTCAAAAGCCTTTTGGAAGATATTTGTCTGAATTTCGTGTAGTAGATTTTCCACATACTCATCAATATTTTCAATGCTTTCAACGCTTTTAGTTAGCGTGTCGCGACGAGCCACCTCGATTGTGCCATTTTCAATATCACGAGGTCCAACACCCAATCGAACAGGAACTCCTTTAAGTTCGTATTCTGCAAACTTCCAACCCGGTTTTTTATTATCGGAGTTGTCATATTTCACACGGATACCGCGTGCTTTAAGCTTAGCAATGATCACATCAACTTTTGCATTGATTTTGTTTAATTCCTCGTCGCTACGATAAATAGGAACAATAACAACTTGGTGTGGAGCTAATTTAGGAGGAAGCACAAGCCCGTTATCATCGGAGTGAGCCATAATGAGAGCCCCCATAAGTCGAGTTGAAACACCCCAACTAGTAGCCCAAACAAACTCTTCTTTGCCCTCTTTGCTGGCAAATTTCACATCAAATGCTTTTGCGAAATTTTGACCAAGGAAATGCGATGTGCCCGATTGTAGAGCCTTGCCATCTTGCATTAATGCCTCGATGGTATAGGTTTCTATTGCGCCAGCAAATCGCTCGTTTTCCGATTTAGATCCTCGCACGACAGGAACAGCCATGAAGTTTTCGGCGAAATCGGCATATACATTAACCATACGTTCGGCTTCTTCCAAGGCTTCCTCTTTGGTAGCATGAGCAGTGTGTCCTTCTTGCCATAGAAACTCAGCAGTTCGAAGAAATAGGCGAGTGCGCATTTCCCATCGAACCACATTAGCCCATTGGTTGCAAAGGATTGGTAAATCGCGGTATGATTGAATCCAGTTTTTATAGGTGTTCCAGATAATTGTTTCAGAAGTGGGACGAACGATTAATTCTTCCTCAAGTTTAGCGTTGGGGTCAACCACAATACCTTTACCATCGGGGTCGTTCATTAAACGATAGTGAGTTACTACTGCACATTCTTTTGCAAAACCTTCCACGTGGTTGGCTTCTTTGCTAAAGAAACTTTTAGGAATAAATAAAGGGAAATATGCATTTACGTGACCGGTTTCCTTAAACATGCGGTCTAATTCTGCTTGAATGTTCTCCCAAATAGCATATCCATAGGGTTTGATAACCATGCAGCCTCGAACAGCTGAGTTTTCAGCTAAATCAGCTTTTACTACAAGCTCATTATACCATTGCGAATAATTTTCTTCTCGCGAGGTTAATTCTTTTGCCATTTTTATTTTTTTATAATAATGTTTTTGTTATATTTTCATTGTTATTAAACGAGATATTGTATCTTTGTATAATTACTATGCAAAGAAAGTAAAATTATTTTGATTAATTAAAGGAGGACAACTTATGTGTAAAAGAATAACAATCATATCAGCTTTGGTTATTGCTCTTTCAGCATGCAGTAGCACAAGCAATTTAACGAGTCAGTATGACGACGTTTACTATTCGCCTCAAGATGATATGCCTAAGATTTCGACAGCAAAGGCAAGTCAAAACACGAACAAGACAGTAGTACTTAGAGGTGAGAATACTTTAGAAAATGGTGGGGTAAGCCAAACAAACTATGTGTTTACAACCGAAAATGAAAATGCCGATGCGTATCTATATGATATGTCGAACATGGAATTGGTAGGGTCGGAAACTATGGCAACCGATGATGAAAATACGTATATCATCAACAACTACTATGAAGGGGAAGATTTCTCTTATTTCGATCGAATCAATAGATTTCATCGTGGGTATTACGATCCTTTCTGGTATGGAAGCAGCTACTATGACCCTTTCTATTCTCCTTATTGGGGAATGGGATATTATGATCCTTGGTATTATGGTGCTGGTTTCGGAATGGGAATTGGCATTGGTTGGGGAATGTCGTGGAATTGGGGATATGGTGCTGGATGGGGATATTATGGACCTGGATACTACGGACCTGGTTGGGGTGGTGGCTATTATCACGGAGGACATGGACATGGGCATAATGTGAATTACGCTCACCGCCGTTCATCGAATGGAATGGGTTCTGCCTACACGAATAGTTCTCGTTCGCCAAGAGGAACAAGCACAATGACAAGCCGAAATGCTTCGAGAGATGCTGGAAGAACTGCTGTAACTTCAAGAACTGCAGGAGCTAATCGTGCAACAATTTTAGACACTCGAAATGGTTCGGGAAGAACTAGTGTGGTAACAACTCGTTCAGGGGCTTCTTCAATTAACTCAGCGAGTGGCATTAATAGAAGCGCAGTTAATCGCTCTGGAGCAACCACGGTTAATCGTGTTGGAACTTCACGAACTTACAATCCGGCTAGCACTACAACTAGAACTGGAACTAGCAATTCAGGAAGAGGTGTTTCTTCTGCAACGAACTCAAATTACAGAACAAGAGTAACTTCAGGTTCTACATATAATCGTTCGTCATCAAATGCAACGCCAAGTAGAACTACCACTAACACCACACGTTCAACGCCAACTTATCGTTCGACACCAACGTCGAGTTCGCCCTCTTTTCGTTCCACTAGTATGCCTTCGCGGTCATCTGTGAGTTCTCCTTCACGATCTTCATCGGGTGGTGCTTCAAGATCGGGTTCAGGATCTCGCCGTTAGTTATTGATGTGAATAATCACTGAGGATACAAATAAAAGAATATGAAAACTAGAATTATACTATTATTAATGTTATTATCAATGAATTTTGGGGCTTTCTCTCAAAATTTAGTTGATGCTTTTCGATTGAGCGATGTCAAAATGCAAGGAACAGCCCGTGCAACTGCCATGGGCAATGCTTTTGGCGCTTTGGGTGGTGATTTTACATCGGCAAGTATTAATCCTGCCGGTGTAGGATTATACATGAAAGGTGAGTTTCAAGCAACAATGCAATTGGGAAATTACAAGCACGAGGCAAACTATTTAGGTGTGAAAACATTGGAAACAAGCAACCCTTTTAGTATTCCAAGTCTTAGCTATGTGGTCCCTTTTAAAACGAATGCTTCTGCAAACAGCTCACTAGTGAGTGTGAGTTTAGGATTTGGTTATAATCGAATGAACAACTTCAACACCAGTACAATCGTTAATGGCTTCAATGCAACTTCATCAATGCTCGATCAATTTACCCAAAATGCTACCGATGGCTATTTGGGTACTTACTATGAGGAATTAGCGATAAATGCTGATGCTATTTATGCTGATGATTTGGGTACATTTTATCATGATTTGCAAAAATATCAAGATGGTTTACCTTCTGAAAATTATGCTCATGATCAGCAGAAAATAATCGATCATTCGGGTTCGGTTGATGAATATGCTTTTACAGCCGCTTTTAACTTTAACCATAAAATTTATTTCGGTGCAACATTGGGAATTCATGATGTTTCATTTGAAGAGGTTTCACTCATGATTGAAAATAATCCCGATTATAATGGGGACAATGATTTCGATCATTTTTATGAGTCGCAATTCGAGCAATATCTTGAAACTACAGGAACAGGTGTGAACGCTAAATTCGGATTAATTTACAAGCCAATTGAGGCGCTTCGCTTGGGTGTAGCTGTTCACACACCAACTTATTATGAGCTCCATGATTACTATGATTCATTTATGAGTTATGAATATGACCAGTACAAAGCAGGAGAATTTGAGCCTAAATATAATGAAGCCATTCCTTCAAATGCAGGAGAATACGACTATAAAATTCACACTCCCATGAAGGCTGTTTTTAGTGCTGCCTATGTAATTGGTAAACGAGCTATTTTGAGTGCCGACTATGAATATGTTGATTATGCAAAAATGAAACTCAAACGAGGTGGTGGTGGTTACACGTTCTCTGATGAAAATAGAGAAATTAAATCGGTGTTTAAATCGGTTGGTAATTTGCACGTAGGGGCAGAGTTCCGTTTAACCGATCAATTCAGCTTGCGAGGTGGTTATGAAAATTCTCCTAGCCCTTATGAGCTCGAAGGATGGCAATCTACTTTAAACACTTACTCGCTTGGGTTTGGCTATCGCTTTGGTGCTTGTTATCTTGATTTTGCTTACAAACATTCTGCCAATACATCTAACCTAGAGTTATATGAAATGCCATATGGAGTGGTGAATACAGGATATGATGATGTAGTAACATCATCAATCGCTGAAATTGATTACAAACGTAACTACTACACCTTAACTTTTGGTATTAGATTTTAAGACTAGTTGAAATTTGCGGTTGAAACGCAACTAAAAAAGCACAAAAAAGGAGCGGGAATGATGAATTTATTTATCTTTCCCGCTCTTTTTATATCAATACATTAATGAAAGATAATCAAAGAGGCATTGCCTATGCTTTAGTTACTTTAACTCTGTGGGGCTTCCTGCCCATTTTCTTGAAAGTAGTTGTGAGCGATATCAGTCCACAAACTGTTGTTTGGTTCCGCTTTTGCTTTTCATTCATGATTTTATTTCTCTGGAACCTCATTCGCTCGCCCAAAGAATTAAGAATATTCCATAAACCACCAGTCATTCTGCTTGCGGCTTCTGCTTGCTTGTCATGGAACTACTTTGGATTTATGCAAGCGGTGAACTACACATCGCCCAGCAATGCTCAACTAATTGCGCAAGTGGGACCCCTCTTGTTGGCTTTAGCTGGTGTTTATTTGTTTAAAGAAAAGCTTCGCAAAATTCAAATAGCGGGCTTCATTATGGCATTACTTGGTTTTGCTCTTTTTTACCAGCAGCAAGTAGGATTAACATCAATTGAAGAGGGAAGATATAAGGTGGGAGTGCTTTTTGCTATCAGCGGTTTTACAACGTGGGCAATTTATGCCATTTTGCAGAAAAAATTACTACTGCAATTTAGCACTGGAGCTCTAAATACATTTATCTTTGGTTTTGCTTCGGTGGTCTATCTGCCATTTGTGAATTTCCATGAATTTAGCTCTCTTTCTTTTGGCGATTGGATGTTGCTTGTGTATTTAGGACTAAACACACTGATAGCCTATGGTTGTTTATCTCAAGCATTGAAATATACGCAAGCCAATAAAGTGAGTATTATTCTTTTGCTAAACCCGATAATCACATTTATTGCAATGACCGTTTTAAGTGTGATGCAAGTGAGCTGGATTGGTAAAGAAGAATTTACGAAATTAGCTATTGTAAGCGCATTGTTAATACTCTTGGGAGCTGTGTTTGTAATAAGTAAACCTAGAAAGGATAGCCAATTGCAAAATTGAGCGTGAACCAATTGCTAGAAAATGCATAATTTCCAGGAATAAACTTCTTGCCTTCAGGAAGTGCAGGATTGATTAATTTCATTCCTAAATCGGTGCGGAAAATAAAATAAGAGAAATCAAAGCGAAGACCAACTCCTGTTCCTAAAGCAATCTGGCGATAAAACTCATTAACCTTAAAAAGGGCATCTTCACGATTGTCTTTATTATTAATAGCCCAAATGTTTCCAGCATCGAAAAAGAAAGCACCGTCCATGAACTTAATCATCTTGAAACGATATTCCAAGTTAGCCTCAAGCTTAATGTCGGCCGATTGATTTGGATATTCATTGGCTCCAGCACTGTAGCTACCAGGTCCGAGCGTTCGAACTTGCCAAGCTCTAATGCTATTTGCTCCTCCCGAAAAATATCGTTTCTCAAACGGAGTAACATCAAAATTGCCATAAGGAAGAGCAACTCCAGCAAAAGCACGAGCAACAATTGAATTATATTTGTCAATTCGATAGCCATATCGAAATTCAATATCGCCTTTTAAATATTGAGCAAATCGAATGTTGTTAATCAGATAATATTCTTCCAGCTCCCCATTGAGGTCGCTACTTGTTTGCTTTTCCCAACGCTCATTAATTGCAGCTATTCCTGCCAATAAGTTGCCTGCCGATTCCATCGACCAACGAAGATAATGGTAACTACGATTGTTTTTGTGAGTGGGTTTATTAACAGTAGAAAAATTTAAAGCCATAATGAAGTGGTCGGTGTAACTACTCTTAATGTATAAATCTTGAATTGAATTAATGAAATTTTCGTTATACTTTTCCATGTTCACCAAGTTTAAATCGAGTAAATTCAGCGTGTTGGTGCGCGACTCCTTACTCTTCCATTGGTAACCGAATTGGAAGGTTGTAATATCGCGTGTGTAGTCGGGGCGTTCCTGATAGTTATATCCTAAAGTGAAAATTGTCTTGGGAACACTGTACTCGTACATCCGTTTAATGTGTAATGGACCCATCAGGCGGGGAATACTTATCGAAGCTTCAGCTCCATATTCACGCGTGTTGAAGTCAACTAGTTCTTCAGATATCAAAGCCTCTTGTCGCTCGCGTGCAATACGAAGATTTAAGCTTAACATTTCTGCTCCCTTAAAAAGGTTTCGGTGTCGATAATTGAGATTGCCAGCCACACCTAAGTTGCCCGATGAGTTTGTTCCTTCAATTTCAAATGAAAACCCCTGTTTTTCCATTGGCGATAAATTTATATTGCAGTTGAGCCTTCCCACCGAGTCCTGCGAGAAGTTCTCATCTTCAGTGAAATTTATTTCCACAATTTTAAACTGCTGCAAAGCATTCAAAAAACGCTGAGTTTTTGCCACATTGTCCAATGAATAGTAAATACTATCGCTCATGTGGTTCATCAGGATAAGCAAATTCGGCTTATATTGAAGTTTATCGACATAAATAAAACTGCAATTACCACTTTCAACGGTGCCAGTTCGTTGCTCACGATAGCTTTGCCGATTAGATAAACCTGGAAGAAAATTCGTGTTATAGATGAAATTACTCACCATATATTTCTTGTGAGGTGCAGGACGATTCGAATTCTGAGCCTGATTATTGTCGGTAATGACAAGTGAAAGATCAACCCAACGATCAGGCAGCGTGGAGTCGGCTTTAAACAAAATATGCTCAGGAGTAAAGGCGTAATAGCCCTCGTTTTTCATGAACTTAGTAATCCGGCTCCGTTCTTTATTAAGCACGTCAACATCAAAAATATCGCCTTTGCGAACTAACTCACTTTGCCATTCATTTAAAAGGAGCGAGTTAATTTGCTTATCGAAAACTGTTTTCGAATAGTTTCTAATGCGATAAGGTTCGCCTGTCCGTATAGTGTAATATATCTGAACTTTTTGTCGTTCATTGTTGAAAATAACCGAATCTTTAATCGTAGCGTCGTAATATCCCTTATTGTTTAAATACTGTTTAAGGTTTTCTATTGAGCGTTTATTCTGATATTCGTCGTAGATTGATGGGGCTTCACCAATTCGCTTCATCCATCCATTTTCCTTTTTTTTGCTAGATAAATTATATACTCCTAAGTGGAATTTATATAATCCTAGAATTTGCAAGTTCTCTTTCTGATTAACTTGCCCCATGAGCTCATCTTTATCGATTAACTTATTGTCATTGTCGAATGCTACTTTGGCGATGAGATATTTATTCTTAGGGACATAGCGGGTTTGAGAGCAAGCAATAAAAAATGCGATTAAACAAATCGAACCAATAAATCTGAAATGTTTGCGAAAAGTGTTGCTCATGTGAAATTTAAAAAGGAAAATATAATCTTACAAAAATAGAACACTTTAATTGTTGTAGCTATCTTAATGATTATTTTTTTTTGATTCGTGCATTTTTTTTATTCTAGCAGATGATTGTGGGCTATTTAGATGAGTTTACTTTTACGTTTTTGCTTATTGCAAGATATTGAATATGGAACCCTACCTGCCGCAATGGAACCCCTAGCAATTTTTGCCATTTTACGAGTAGCTGTCATAATTCATTTTTTTTTTTAAACATCTGAGAAAAAAATAAAAACATGAAAGTCGATCGATTTAAATCTGACCGCTTTTCATTACAAACTTATCCTTTCGAGCAGGTTTTTACATTTTTTGGCTCTATGTTGAATTTAGTGGGTAGTGAATTGTCGAATTATGCTCGCTTAATTCTGAATAACAATCCAACAATGACCAAATAGGCGTTCCATTGAAAGGCTCATTTCATGTAGCTTCAATTAAATGATAGAAAGCTCCAACTCTTGTGCGCAAAGCTTCGATTAAATGATAGAATGCTCCCGCAGTCGTGCGGCAAGCTTCAATTAAATAATTAAAGGCTCCCGCAGTCGTGCGGCATGCTTCGATTAAATGATAGAACGCTCCCGCATCCGTATGCGAGCTTCGATTAAATAATTAAAGGCTGTTGCAAGAGCGTTGAAAATGTATTTCAAACGTGTTTCAATCACATCCTTCTCTAAGAAAGAGTCAAATTACTCTACCCACTATATTCGACATAGAACCAATAATATCGTGGAATATGATGCGTAAAGTTTTAAGAAGTAGTAATATTTATACTTAAACTTAAGAGGAATATTAGAAACAATTTGTATTTTTGTGAGCTTTAGGTTGAAAATTGCATGATTAGTAGAAACAAGATAAAATATATACAATCTCTTCATAGGAAAAAAGAGCGCGATAACGAATGCATTTTTCTAGTGGAAGGAGATAAATCGGTAAAAGAAGCTTTGCAATCGTCTTTTACTGTGCGAACTCTTTGTGCAACTAGTAACTTTATAGCAGAAAACAACTTGTCAGCATTAAAAACAATTGAAATCATTGAAGTAAATGATGAAGAATTGAAAAAAATAAGTACCCTGCAAAACCCACAGCATGCGCTAGCAATTGTGGAAATGCCTGCAATTGATTTAAACTTTGAGGACCTAGAAACAAACATAACTTTGGCTCTCGATGGAATTCAAGACCCTGGAAATCTAGGTACAATTATTCGAACTGCCGATTGGTTTGGTATTGAAAATATATACTGCTCAGTTGATACTGCTGATTGCTTTAATCCCAAAGTAATTCAGGCTTCAATGGGTGCTCTCTTTCGTGTGAAAGTGCACTATTTAGAGCTAATAAAACTCTTAGAAGTTGCCTCAGAAAAAAAACTTCCTTCTTATGGTACATTCTTGGAAGGTGAGAATATTTATGAAAGCTCAATTTCAAAACAAGCAGCCATTTTAGTCATGGGCAACGAGGGAAATGGAATAAGTGCGGAAGTGGCGGATGCTGTGAGTAATAAAATACATATTCCTAATTATGCCAATTCGGGGAGTGAATCTTTGAATGTGGCGATAGCAACTGCTATTTGTTTAGCAGAATTTCGTAGGGTATAAAGTTCTTACAGTGATTGAAAATTGTTAGAATGATTTGAATTGATATAGAGAAATAAAAATAAAAAATTATAAAAGTTTGAAGATGATTAAACGTTTATTAGTAGCATTAGCCTTTACATTTTTAACTGTCATGAGTGTTGAAACTCATGCACAATCACTGAGCAATATTCACCAACTTGATGTGGATAAATTGACCAACGCACAAGTAGATAAGATTAAAAAGGAAATTGATTCAAAAGGGCTTTCTTTGGAGCAAGCCGGAGAATTGGCAAAAGCAAAAGGAGCTTCAGAAATTCAAATAATGAAGCTAAAGGCACGTTTAACTCAACCAAAAATAGAAGAGGAAACTCGTGTGGTGGGGCAAAAAGATAGTTTGGAAGTTGAAAATAAATATGCTAGCGAAGAATTACAAACACGCGAGATAATTAAAGAAGAAAAGAGCAATATCTTTGGTCATTCCTTGTTTAATTCTAAAAATCTCACCTTTAATCCATCAGCAAACATTCCAATTCCATCTAACTATGTAATCGGTATTGGCGATGCGCTTTCAATTACTGTTTGGGGAAATAGCCAGCAAAATACAACTGCACAAGTTTCAACAAATGGAACGATTAACATTCCAAATGTTGGAGTAATTCCGATTGCAGGACAGGAATTTCACACTGCAAAAGTAAACATATTGAATCGATTGACTGCCATTTATAGCGAAATGGCGGGCGATAATCCTCAAACCTTTGCCGATGTTACAATCGGTGCAACAAAGCCAATTCAAGTGAACATTGTGGGAGAGGCTAATATGCCTGGAACTTATTCTCTTCCCGGAACGGCTTCGGTGTTTAACGCTCTTTTCCTTTCTGGAGGTCCAAACGAGAATGGTTCATTTCGAAATATTCAAATCATTCGCGAAAATAAAGTAATTCAAACGGTCGACGTATATGATTACCTGCTCAATAGCAACACAAAATCGAATATCGTTTTGCGAAACCAAGATGTTATTTATATTCCAGTTTATACCACAAAGGTTAATGTGTCATCGGGTTTTAAACGAAATTCAATCTTTGAAATAAAACAAGGCGAAACTTTGGCAGATTTATTCACTTATGTTGGGGGATTGGCCGAAAATATAGCTACTGAAAGATTAAATATTAAACGTATTTCTCCGAAAGGATATGAGCAACTTACAGCTAATCTCGACAATTTAGCTTCGTTTAGTCTTAAAAATGGTGATAACCTTTATGCAAATAAAACCAATTTGGAATATTCAAATGCTGTGAGCATTGAGGGGGCTGTTTATGAAGCAGGCGACTATGAGTTTAAAGAGGGCATGAAGCTTTCTGATTTAATAAATCAAGCGGGAGGATTAATTGCAAACTACTATGCACATCGAGGATTGATAACTCGACTTGATGATAAACGATTTCCAGCGATTATTCCATTTGATGTGCAAAATGTGAGTGATGGCTCATCGGATGTGGAGTTGAAAGCAGAAGACCAAGTGTTGATTAAAAGCATCTTTGATGTTGGTGAAGCAAAATTTGTAAAAATTGAAGGCGAGGTGATTGAAATTGGAGAATTTAAGTATCAAAAAAACATGACTTTGAAAGACTTAATCTTCATGGCTGGTGGCATGAAAGAATCGGCTAGTGAGGCGAGTGTTGAAATTGCCCGACGAAGAAGTTATGAGGAGGCTGCAGAACTGAGCGATAAGTCGGTTACGCTCTATAATTTCGATGTTTCTCGCAATTTGAGCTTATCATCAGAAGATGAAGATTTCGTGTTGATGCCTTATGATTATATTTATATTCGAAAAGCGCCATCTTATGAAAAACAACGCACAGTTTCTATTCTGGGAGAAGTTAAATATCCAGGAAAATATGCTATCAGTAGTAAAGATGAGCGAATTTCCGATTTAATTCAGCGTGCTGGTGGTTTAACCGACTATGCCTATCCTGATGCTGCCTACATGAATAGAGGGCTTGATGAAAAGCAAAAAGAATTAATACGCAAAGTGAATGCTCAGAAAGGAGAAATCGATGAGAATATTGAAACGAAGGTAGAATTAAATCCGCAATTAGAGCTTCAGCTTGTTCGAATCCTTAATAACCCCGGCATTGAGGCTGACTATATTTTGAAAGAAGGCGACCAAATAACGATTCCTATAAGGAAAGAAGAAATTTGGGTTAATGGTGCTGTTCTTAATCCATCGGGCTTGGCTTATGAAAGCGGCGGCATGAAACATTACATTAATGCAGCTGGTGGTTTTGAAGCACGTGCAAAAAAGCATAAAACATTTGTGGTATATCCTAATGGAAGTTCGGCGTCAACCAAAGGTTTTTTACATAGAAATTATCCGATAGTAACACCCGGAAGTCAAATTGTTGTACCATTGAAGCCCGAAAGAGAAAAAACACCTGCAAGCACATGGGTAGCCTTGGCATCAACAGCCTCGTCGATTGCTGTTTCAGTTATTGCTTTATTTAGATAATTAAGAATATGAATCAAGAGAATAAGAACACAAATTCTGTAGAAGCAGATGAGATAGATTTAATTGAGTTAGTCCATTATCTTTGGAATAGGCGCAAGTTTATCATTAAAATGACTATCGGATTTATGCTGCTAGGCGTGTTGTTTGCTTTGTTTAGTTCGAAAGAATATACGGCATCAACAAAATTACTTCCTCAAAGTTCTAATGCGAAAGCAGGTGGAAATATGAGTGCTTTGGCTGCTATGGCTGGAATTTCAATGGGGACAGGTAGCTCTACGGAGTTGACACCTGTAATTTATCCTCAAATTGTGAAGTCGGTGCCTTTTCAGTTGGAGCTAATAAATGCGTCGTATCATTGTCCTGGTGTTGATGAGCCGATATCGTTATATACATACTACACGGAATACAATAAACCAAGTGTTTTATCGCTTGTGAAGAGATATACAATTGGTTTGCCCGGCTTGATTCTCGGTGCATTTCGAGGAGAAGATAATGCGGTGGAAGTAACAAAAGAAGCTCCATATGTTTCTTTGCAAGAAGAAGAGGAAGCTGTTATACAAACTGTTTCAAATCAGATTTCAATAGAAATTAATGACAAAGAAGGCTATGTAACAGTGGGAACTGTTGCCAGCGATCCTGTCATGGCTGCCGAACTAGCTCGAAAAGTTCAAGATTTGCTGCAAGAATACATCACGAAATACAAAATAGCACAAGCAAGCGAACAGTTGAGCTTTGTGGAGAGTCGATTGAAAGAAAAAGAAGCTGAATTTGTGAAAGTTCAAAATGAATTGGCTGTTTATCGCGATCGAAATCATAATGTGAGTAGTGCATTGGCTTTAACAGAAATAGAGCGATTACAAACGAAGTATAATCTATCGTTTTCGATTTATTCGGAATTGGCGAAACAATATGAAACAGCTCTTATTAAGGTGAAAGAGGAAACTCCTGTCTTTGCAGTTATAGAGCCAGTGCAATTGCCGAATAAGCCATCGGCGCCCAATAAACCGCTAATTGTTATTATTTGGGCTTTCTTAGGAGGCTTTTTGTCGGTTGGAATCGTTTTTGGTAAGAAATTCGTAGCTTCAGTGAAGGATGATTGGAATAAATATGAGAATTAGATTGTGTTGGAATTAAAAGAAGAAACGCTAAGTTCATTTGGACTTAGCGTTTCTTCTTTTTTTGCACAGTAGGCATTAAAAGGGGTCTTAAATTACTTATGCATTTTCAACTTGTTCTTTAAACCACTCTAAAGGATGAGAATTTGGTCGTTCAATGGGCAAGCCATATAATCGAGCAAGCACCAACGATGATAAAACGCCCAATGAGCGAGCAACACCAAAGAGCACGGTGTAGAATGCATGTTCTTTTATGCCGAAGTGTTGCAATAGTGCTCCAGAGTAGGCATCAACATTAGGCCATGGATTGTTAATTTTACCAATATCGCCTAAAATAGGGGGAACAATTTCATAGAGATTGTTCACGATATTGATGAGATTATCTTCTTTGATATATCGGTTGGCAAATTCTTGTTGTGCGGTAAATCTTGGGTCGGTTACTCGAAGGACAGCGTGTCCGTATCCAGGGATAACTCGTCCTTCGCGAAGTGTTTGCTTCACATAGTTTTCAAGTTGTTCTCTACTTGGAGTGTTTGTTCCAAGCTCATTAATCATGTCATAAATCCAATCGATGACATCTTGATTGGCATATCCATGAAGAGGACCCGATAGTCCAAGCATTCCAGCACCAAAAGCATAATACGGATTGCTTAAGGTTGAACCAACCAAATGAGTGGTGTGAGCAGAAACATTTCCGCCTTCGTGGTCAGCATGAATCACCATGTATAAACGCATTAATCGTTTCACCTCTTTAGAGTCGAAGCCCATCATGTGAGCTAGGTTTCCAGCCCAATCCAAACGAGGATCTGGATCGATGTGATGATCTTTATGATAGCATCGACGATAAATGTAGGCCGCAATGCGAGGGAGTTTAGCAATGAGGTTTAGCACATCGTCGTACATGAAATCCCAATAAAATTTTTTGTGAACCCCCGATCGGTAAGCTTTCTGGAAAATTGATTCTGGAGCCGCAGCCACAATGGCCGTGTTGAACATGGTCATGGGGCGCGTTGTTTTCGGGAGAGCATCAATAACATCAAACACATATTGTGGAACATGAGCCCGAGTTGAGAGGTTTTTAGAGATGTTCATGACATCATCTTTTTCGGGTATATCACCTACCAGCATCAGATATAATAAGCCCTCGGGAAGAGGTTCACCATCAGGGTCTAGTCGAGGTAATTTTTCTCGAATTTCAGGAATGCTATATCCGCGAAACTTAATCCCACTCAAAGGGTCGAGATTTGATGTTTCAGTGAGCAATGCGGGCATACCTTTCATGCCACTAAGTACTTGCTCAACGGTAATTTCGCCAATGACTTTATCGCCGTGTTTTTGTCGGAGTTCCTGATATTCGGAGATAAATTTACTGTTTCGCTCGTAAAAGACATTTTTTATATATTCCATGAGTTTGAATTTTAGAGAGCTTGCATTTGATTAATTATAGCATCGGAAAATTCTGTTGTTGAAAGTAGCTTAGCGTTGGTCATCATGCTGTGTAAATCGGCTGTAACCAGTTGGTTGTTGAAGCATCTTTCCATCGATTTAATGATGTTTTGGGCTGCCTCATTCCAATTCATATATTCAAGCATCATGACCGCAGATAGTAGCAAAGAACTTGGGTTGGCTTTTCCGGTACCAACAATGTTTGGTGCTGTGCCATGAGTGGCTTCAAAAATAGCATGTCCTGTGAGGTAATTAATGTTGGCACCTGGTGATATGCCGATTCCTCCAACCATTGCTGCTAGCTGGTCGGAAGCATAATCGCCATTTAAATTCATGGTGGCAATTACCGAATGTTCCGCAGGGTGGAGTAAACTCTCTTGCAAGAAAGCATCCATGATACAATCTTTCACAATAACTTTTCCCTCTTCTTGTGCTAATTTCAGTGCCTTGTTGGCTTCTTCTTTACCTGAGTTTTTGCTAATTAACTGATATTGGTTCCACGTAAATGTTTCATTGGGAAATTCCCTTTCAGCCAAAGCATAGCCTTCATTTTTAAACATGCCTTCGGTAAATTTCATAATATTTCCCTTGTGCACTAGTGTTACAAAAGGAAGTTTTCGCTCGATGGCATAGTTTATAGCCGATCGAATTAATCGCTCAGAACCCGATTTTGATATCGGCTTAATGCCATAGCTTGTGTTTTCAGGAAAGCGAACTTTATCCGATGAGCCGAGATGTTCAAGAAGTGCATAAACTTGTTTTGCTTCAGCGCTATCTTGCATGAACTCAATGCCAGCATAAATATCTTCCGTGTTTTCTCGGAAAATGTGCATATCTACCAATTCAGGAGTTTTGATAGGCGAGGGGACACCGCTAAACCAACGCACGGGGCGCAAGCATACATATAAATCGAGTGTTTGACGAAGGGCTACATTTAATGAGCGGATTCCTCCTCCCACGGGAGTTTCTAGCGGTCCTTTAATACCCACAAAGTACTTTTTGAATGCGTCTAATGTTTCATCGGGCAGATATGAGCCTGTTTGTTCGAAGGCTTTCTTTCCAGCTAAAACTTCTGTCCATTCTATTTTGCGTGTTCCTCCATAAGCTTTTTCAACCGCAGCATTAACTACTTTTTGGCATGCTAATGAAATTTCACACCCAATGCCATCGCCTTCAATGAATGGAATGATTGGATTGTTGGGAATGAGAAGCTTCCCATTGGCTTGTGTTATGATTGAACTCATGGTGTTATTTGTTTTGTTGTGCAATTAAATTTAGTGCCGAGCCTGCTTTAAACCATGCAATTTGTTGAGCATTATAGCTGTGGTTTGTTTGAATGTTTTCGCTATTGCCATTGGCATGTTGAATTTCAATGGTTATCTGCTTGTTTGGAGCGAACGAATCTAAATTTACGATGTTGAATGTGTCGTCTTCTAAAATCTTATCGTAATCATTTTCGTTGGCAAAAGTGAGTCCAAGCATGCCTTGTTTCTTTAAATTAGTTTCATGAATGCGTGCAAATGATTTCACCAAAACCACCGCAACACCTAAGTGGCGAGGTTCCATTGCAGCATGTTCTCTCGATGAACCTTCGCCATAATTATGGTCGCCAACAACGATAGTAGAAACATTTGCCGCTTTGTATTGTCGTTGCACAGCCGGAACGTCGCCATATTTTCCATCGAGTTGAGATTTCACTTTATTAGTTTCATTATTGAAATAATTCACCGCGCCAATGAGCATGTTGTTTGAAATATTATCGAGATGTCCACGATATTTCAGCCAACTACCAGCCATTGAAATATGGTCGGTGGTGCATTTGCCTTTAGCTTTAATGAGGAGTTTCATGCCCATAATGTTCTTACCATTCCATGCAGGAAAAGCAGTGAGTAGCTGCAATCTGTCGGAATGATTTCCCACTTCCACTTTCACCAATGAGCCATCGACAGCTGGAGCTTGAAATCCTGAATCATCAACAGCAAAACCTCTAGCGGGTAGTTCTTGCCCAGTAGGTGGGTCGAGCTTCACTTTATCGCCGTTTTCATTGATTAAATAATCGCTCAACGGATTGAATGTTAAATCGCCAGCAATAGCAAGAGCTGTTACTAATTCGGGAGACCCCACAAAGGCAAAGGTATTTGGATTGCCATCGGCGCGTTTTGAGAAATTGCGATTGAAGGAGTGTACGATGGTGTTTTTTTCTTGTTTTTCGGCTCCCACGCGATTCCACTGACCAATACATGGACCGCAAGCATTGGCAAACACGCTAGCACCTATCTGTTCGAAACTGTCGATAAATCCATCTCGATCGATGGTGTAGCGCACTTGTTCCGAACCTGGAGTAACCGAGAACTCGGCTTTTGTTTTTAGGTTTTTACTTGCTGCTTGTTTGGCTATTGAAGCTGCTCTCGATATATCTTCGTATGATGAGTTAGTGCAAGAACCAATTAATCCCACACTCACTTTTGTTTCCCAATTGTTGGCTTTGGCCTCCTCTGCCATTTTTGAAATTGGAGTTGCTCTGTCGGGCGTGAACGGACCATTTAAATGAGGTTCCAGTTCGCTCAGATTTATTTCAATGAGTTGGTCGAAATAAAGCTCAGGTTGTGCATATACTTCATCATCGGCAGTGAGATGGTTTCGATATTTATTGGCTAATTCCGCCACTTCTTCACGTCCAGTTGCTCGCAGATAACGCTCCATGGCATCATCGTAGCCAAAGGTTGAGGTGGTAGCTCCAATTTCTGCGCCCATGTTGCAAATAGTGCCTTTCCCGGTTGCCGATAGGGAAGTGGCTCCATCGCCAAAATATTCCACAATGCAACCCGTTCCACCTTTCACCGTTAATAATCCAGCTACTTTTAAAATAATGTCTTTAGGAGAAGCCCAAGCGTTGAGTTTCCCTGTGAGTTTAATCCCGATGAGTTTCGGAAACTTTAACTCCCAAGGCATTCCTGCCATCACATCAACGGCATCGGCACCTCCCACGCCAATAGCAAGCATGCCTAATCCTCCAGCATTTGGAGTGTGCGAATCGGTGCCAATCATCATGCCTCCGGGGAAAGCATAGTTCTCAAGCACTACTTGGTGAATGATTCCTGCGCCGGGTTTCCAAAAACCAATGCCATATTTATTAGATACCGATTCAAGGAATGAGTAAACTTCTTTGTTGTTTTCTAAAGCATGATTTAAATCGACTTTCCCTGAAGTGCTTGCTTGAATGAGATGGTCGCAATGCACTGTTGATGGCACAGCAGTTGAGCTTTTTCCTGCATTCATGAATTGGAGTAGTGCCATTTGAGCAGTGGCGTCTTGCATGGCAACTCGGTCGGGTGCAAAGTCAACGTAGTCTTCACCGCGTTTAAAGTTTTGCACCTTGTCAGCCTCAAAAAGGTGTGCGTATAAAATTTTTTCTGCCAGTGATAGTGGTCTTTGTAGTACTTTGCGTGTACTGTTTATTCGTTGGTCGAGTTGCGAGTAGGTTCGCTTTACCAAATCTAAGTCGAACATAATTGATTGATTTTAATTGATATTTTTCACCTCTAAACGTTAAAACAAAATTCTTATTTTAAAGTTTAAAGATGAAAATACAAAATATTTATCAATTTATATGCAATTCTTAGAAAAAAAATCAAATTGCTAATAGTAGCTTGGTTTTATGAAGTGATCATGTGCTCTACTTGTTGCGAGCTTCATTCTGTTGGTGGGGGTATCAGGATTTGATTTGTTCTTGTCAGACTAATAATTGCAAGGCTTCTTGCTTAATGATACTTGGTAGTTTCACTCCTCGACGTTCAATGCTGATAAGCCACATGCGTATTTCGTCATCATTTTTCAGGGTGTATAATACATCGCGAAACTCTTCAATGTCTTCTTCCGCATATTGATTCGGTTCGATATTCTGAAATCGGTCGAGTTCTTCATCTTCAAAATAAAGTATTTCATTTGGGTTTTGAATCATGGCTTCTACCTCGCACACTTCATGAGCTCCACAGCAATCGAGGGGAATATCAAGGGTGTTCTCTTCATCGGCTGCTTGGTTTTTATTGTGGCGATTCATCTTATTATGAATGAATGTTCCAATTGCAACCAATAAAACGAGTGTGAGAAGAATAAATAAAATGATGTGCATGCTTGTGGTGTTGAAAAGGCTACTCTGCAAAGAGTAGCCTTTGTTTATTGTAATAATATTGTTGATTACATATTTCCGTCTTTCACAATCACATCGTGTGCACCCCCTTCAATGATACTGGTTGCCGAAACGAGTGTTATTTTAGCGGTATCTTTCAGTTGTTCAATGCTAGTTGAACCACAGCTGCACATGGTTGATTTCATTTTGCCAATCGTAAGGTCGAGATTGTCTTTTAGCTTGCCAGCATAAGGCACATAGCTATCTACACCTTCTTCAAATTTCATACCCGTGCTTCCGCCCATGTCATAGCGTTGCCAGTTGCGAGCACGATTTGAACCTTCGCCCCAATATTCTTTCACGTAGCGATTGTTCACCATGAGTTTGCGTGTAGGCGATTCATCGAAGCGAGCAAAATAACGACCCATCATTAAGAAGTCGGCTCCCATTGCTAATGCCAGTACCATGTGATAATCTTGCACAATGCCACCATCAGAACAAATAGGCACATATCGACCTGTTTCTTTGAAATAATTATCTCTAGCTTCAGCCACTTCAACAACCGATGTAGCTTGTCCACGGCCAATACCTTTTTGTTCACGGGTAATACAGATTGAACCACCACCAATGCCCACTTTAATGAAATCGGCACCAGCATCGGCTAAATAGCGGAAGCCTTCGGTGTCAACCACATTACCAGCTCCAACAAACATGTTGGGGTAGTTCGATTTAATCCATTCAACTGTTTCTTTTTGCCACACCGAGTAGCCGTCAGATGAATCAATGCAAAGCACATCAACTCCAGCTTCAATGAGAGCAGGCACGCGCTCTTTGTAGTCGCGGCTATTGATACCAGCACCAACCACTAGTTTCTTGGTTTTATCGTGCATTTCAAGAGGGTGTTCTTTGCGGTTGTCGTAGTCTTTTCTGAACACGAAGCCTTGGAAATTACCATCTTTATCAACAATTGGGAGACTGTTGAGTTTGTTATCCCAAATTACATCATTGGCTTCGGCTAAGCTAATGCCTAGTTGTCCGGTAATCAATTTGTTTAATGGAGTCATGAAATTACTAATTTTCATGTCTCTGTCGTCGCGGCTTTCGCGGTAATCTCTACCAGTAACAATACCAAGTAATTTTCCATTTTTTGTGCCATCGGCAGTGATGCCAACGGTGGAGTGACCCGTTTTGTTTTTCAACTCAATAATGTCGGCAAGGCAGTGGTCGGGAGTGAGATTTGAATCGCTCTCCACAAAACCAGCTTTGTATTTTTTTACTTTGCGCACCATGTCAGATTGCGTTTCAATCGACTGTGATCCGTATATAAATGCTAAACCGCCATTGCGAGCTAGTTCAATACCCATTTTTTCTCCAGAAACCGATTGCATAATTGCAGAAACGAAAGGAATGTTAAGTTCGATTGCTGGTTTTTCACCTTTATTGAAGGCTACAAGTGGAGTTTTTAAAGAAACATTATCAGGTGTGCATTCCTTTGTGGTAAGTCCGGGAATTAATAGATATTCACTAAATGTTCTTGAAACTTCGTTTGAAAATTTTGCCATGTTGTCTTACCGTTAGAGTTAAAAATTTTGCAAAGATAAGACTATTTAAGCAGTTTGCGAAGTTATTTGTTGTTTTTTTGAATTTGATTTCAAAGTATAGCGAAGGAGTACTTCTAATAATGAGTTTTACAAGGAGAAAGGCATTGGAATAGCTTTGCTCATTTTGGGTAAACGATTCATTAGAAGTTCTCTTCTACTTGCAATCAAGAGGTGTGTTTTAATCTTTCCCTGCAATGACAGTTATTAAACTATCTAATTGCAAATGCATGTTAGCCACACGCATAATATCTTCCGCACCAATGCTCGATATGCGATTGAAATATCGGTCGTAGTGCGAATAGTCTAGTCCAAACTGATGTAGATTTCTGAATGCTGCCAATTGTTGGAAAGCACCATCAAGATTGCGCAAAAACTCTCCTGTTAAATATTGCTTCAGCGCATGGAGTTCATCTTCTCCTACTAGCTCTGTTTGCAAGCGTTCGATTTCAAAATTAATTTCTTTGAGTGTTTCTAATTCATATTCTTTGTCCACTTCTGTTGAAATTAAGAAGTAGCTAGCATCTAAATTATTCACATAGCCTGCACCAATACCATAAGTATATCCTTTATCTTCTCGAATGTTCGACATTAATCGAGAGCCGAAATAGCCGCCTAAAAGTGCAGTCATAATTTTCAAATCGAAATAATCGGAATGCGTGCGATCAACAAAGATTTTTCCAATTCTGATGGCCGACTGAATGCTGTCGGGCTTACTAAGCCTGATAACTTTTTCAGTGCTCGAATGAACTTCAAATGTCTTCGTGTCGCTTGCTGTTCCGCTCCAATCGTTTCCGCCAAATCGTTCTTCTAGAAGCCTCAATGTGTCTTGGTCATATTGTCCAACAAGCTGTAATTCGCAGTTTGCCGAATGATAATAATCTTGATAAAAACGTTTCAAATCAGATAATAACACCTGGTCGAAGTCTTCAAACTTCACCCCTAGCGTGTAAGGGTGATTTTCACCAAAGAGTGCCTTTGAAAATTCTTTTTGACAAATTGTTTTCACCTTTTCCATCTCAACCGAAAAGCGTTGTTTTCTGCGGTTAATTAAATTGGTGAACTCTTTCTCTGGAAAGTTGGCGTTTTTAATCAGATCTTCAAGCACAGGAAGAAGTTCATTAAGATGTTTTTTTAAACAAATCAGACTAACAACTGCGTTGTGGTGCGCACAGCTTGTGTGAATGTAGGCCCCATGAAAATCGAATATTTCAGCAATTTCTCTACTGCTATATTTTGTACTACCAAGTTGCAACATTGCTGTTGTGAGATTTGCAACCAGTGCTTTGTTCTGATGGTAATCACCGGCACGGAAAGTCCAATCAATACGCATCATTTCTTCTCGACCAGCTTTTGTTGCATAAATTTTAATGCCATTGCTCCACAAAATTTCTTCGGGGGCAATATAGTCTGGTTTCGATATTTGTTGAAGTTCGGGAGCTATTGTTCTGTTGAGTGTTGTCATTTCGCTAGGTAGTTTAGTTGTGAGCAATTGCATTTAGTAAACATGCTATTAGCTCTTTGTTTCAAATCGGCAGCACTGATTTCTCGATACCAATCCATTTGCAAATTGATGAGTTCTGCATGTCCAATATTTTCAAAGATGGCGAGTTCCTGCGAAATGTTTAAATAGCTTGTTTGCGAATAAATGTAGTTTGCTTCGAGCTTGTTTTTCACTTTTTCCAACTCACGTTCATCAACTATGGTGTTTTTCATCACATCGAGTTCTTCCCAAATGGCATCGGCGGCTTGCTGAATAGATACTTCTTTTTGCGGCTTTCCTGTCACAATGAAAAGTCCTGAATCATGATCGCCCGAAATAAACGCATCGATTTCGAGGAAGATCTCTTTTTCTTTCACCAAGTTTTGGAATAGGCGTGAAGAATCGCCATTTGAAAGAATATCGGAAATTAAATCGCACATGTAGTATTCTTTACTATTACGTTGCGGCATGTGGAAGGCCAAAAAGATTTTACTATCTGGCACTTTTCTTTCCACGGTTAATTCTCGAAACTCGGTTTGTACTGGTTCTTCGGGCAATATTTTATTCCCTAATTCTCGTTTAGGTATCGGAGCAAACCATTTTTCTGCTAGTCTGATTACCTCCTCCTCATCAAAATTTCCCCCCACCACGAGTGTGGCATTGTTAGGTGCATAGAATTGATAGAAAAATTCCTTCACTTCTTCGAGTGTAGCATCTTCAATGTGTGAAATTTCTTTCCCAATTGTTGCCCATTGATAGGGGTGCACCTTGTAGCACAATTGGCGTAGCAATGCCCAAACATCGCCATAGGGCTGATTTAAATTGCGTTGTTTAAATTCTTCAATAACTACTTTTTTCTGAACATCTAAACTTTTTGCCGAGAAATCGAGTTCAAGCATGCGGTCAGATTCCAACCAAAAACCTGTTTCAATGTTTCCTTTGGGCAAGGTAATGTAGTAGTTCGTGAGGTCGTTGGTGGTAAATGCATTATTTTCGCCTCCTGCCAAATGAACCGGCAAGTCATAGTCGCCAATATTTTTCGACCCCCCAAACATGAGGTGCTCAAAAAGGTGAGCAAAGCCTGTTCGGTTTGGATTTTCGTGCTTTGCGCCCACATTGTAGCAAACATTTAGCACAACCATTGGCGTGGAATAGTCGGGATATAAAATGATTTCAAGCCCGTTGTTCAGGCGATGACGAGAATATTCAATCATGATTAATTAGAAGCTGATGTTGCTAATATAAGTTTATAATTATTGCGCTTTGCAATGTTCATTATTTTCACCACTTCTTCAATTGCAACGCTCTTGTCTGCGTGAAGTGAAATAATCGACTCGGGGTCGGAAATTGCAGCCTGCAATTGTGGCTCAATTTGATTAAACGAAATACTCTTAGCTTCGCTATTATCGCTATTGAGATAGTATTTCAAATCCTTCGTAATAGAAAGAGTAATTACTGGTTTCATGGCTGTTTGGTTGTTGCTCTCGGGAAGAACCAATTTTAACGCATTGGGCGAAATTAATGTGGAAGTTACCATGAAAAACACTAATAGCAAAAACACAATATCTGTCATCGACGACATGCTAAAGCTTGCATCAACTTTACTTCTTTTTTTTAACGGCATGTGGTTAAGCTTTAGTCGTGTTGTTCAATAGGTCTAGAAAGTCAGATGTTGCAGCCTCCATTTTGAAAACAACTTTCTCAACGTTCGACACCATAATGTTGTAAGCAAAATAGGCAACAATCCCCACAATAAGTCCGGCAGCAGTTGTCACCATCGCTTGATATATTCCCGAAGAAAGCAGCGTAACATCAATGTTGCTCCCTGCACTTGCCATGTCATAAAAAGCTTGAATCATTCCCATCACCGTTCCGAGAAATCCAATCATGGGTGCCCCACCTGCCACACTTGCTAAAACCGGAAGCCCCTTCTCAAGCTTAGAAATCTCTAAATTACCAACCATTTCAATGGCATTGTTTATTTCAGTCATTGAACGATCGATGTTATTAATGCCTTTTTCAATCATGCGAGCAATTGGCGAATTTTCTTGAGACACCAATTTCAATGCTTCTTGTTTTTTTCCTTGTTCTAAAAGTATTTTTACTTCGTCGAGCAAATTATAATCAATTTTACTTGCTTTTTTCACCGCTTGATAGCGATCAATGAAAATAAAAATAGCAACAATCGATAACACCAATATAGGTAGCATAATCCATCCTCCTTTGAGTGCAAGGTCGAAAAGGTTCAGCGTGGGGGTTGCTGTTTCTGTTATTGGTGTGGAAGCTTGAAGTAGAATGAATTGTAGCATGAAAATTTATTGAGATTAGAATAATAATTTTTAACGCTGCAAAAATATAAAAATAAATATTACATACCGCTAAAAGTTTTATTTTCATTCTCTCGCAACTCCGCACTTCAAATTGTGTAAACTTTTTAATGAATAGTTTGCCTTCTCAGTTCTTTTTCTTGAGCAAATTGCCGAACCTGAGTAAATTAAACGAAAATCGCACATTGCATTTGCTGTTTTATGAAAAACTTCCAAAGCTCTCTAATTCATTCCTTTTTGGGCGTGCCGGCATCTACCTCCCCCTCAAATCCATGCCATGCCGTCGGGCTTTCTGCTTCAATCTTTTAAGTGGGCAAAAGGCAGAGCCCACTTAAAAGGATTTCCGCGCCAATCCCTCACGCACCTAACGGTAAGTAAAACGCAAAATGAACCAATCACCCCCTTTGGGGGCGTTTCAAATTGCCATGCGGGATTATTCCATGGTTGCATGTTTCGCTTGATGTGATATTTTTGAACAAGGAACCCTGCATGCCGAAATCAAAGCTTGTGCAATTTTTGCCATTTTACGAATAGCTGTCATAATTCGAATTTTAAAAAATTTCATCTGAGAAGAAAATAAAAACATGAAAGACGATCGATTAAAATCCGACCGGTCGTCATGTACATACATATACTTTCGAGCAAGTTTTTACACTTTTCGGCGAATTATTTATCATTTTATTTGCTAAATCATTTGAATACTGCAAAATACACATCGTTATTTAGAATGATTAAGAGTTATCTTGACGATTTTTCGGCTTGAATTGTAACATTAAATACTTAACTGAATTCAGTTTTTGTAATATAGCACTCCTATATGGTAAAAACTGAATTCAGTTTTTGTAATACAGGACTTCTATATGGTAAAAACTGAATTCAGTTTTT
>JBKEAC010000022.1:0-6244 GCA_047971925.1 Mangrovibacterium sp. | reverse complement strand
CAATTGGGGTACTCGCTTTTTGTTTTGAATTACACCTGCCATGTGTAGGCAATTTGAAAGCAATAATTAGTGCAAAATCTAAAAATTTATTTCTTTTTGCTTGTTTTTGTGAAAAATATGTTTTAATTTTAGCCTTATCAAACAAAATCCACTCGCAAAAGAAAGGAGAAGCGCTGGAGTGATACCGAATTATTAATTTTAAATTTGATATTATGAAAGAAAGAAAGAAAGGCATTTAGGATAATTGTCTTTTGCGTGTCTTTTTTAGTAGTTTCCTGTACTTCAGATCATGGTTTTCTGCCCGATGAAGAAAGCTCGGAACTATTTTCTAGTAAAGAATGGCAAGCCCCTTTAGAAAATGTGTTCGACTTATCAAAAATAAATGATCATGTTGCTGCTAGTAAATTATATGATGCGATTGATGTATTGAAGTGGTCTTTAATAGGTAATGAAGTACTTCAATATTTAACCGATGCATTTGGGCATGGCATGGGTGGTGTAATTATTAAGATCGACCCTTCTGCTTTTGCCAATGCACCTACAGGTGCTCAAGCGAAATTTGTTCGTCCTAATATCATCGTATTCCGAGATCCATACACCATAAACTCTCAAACATTTATTGAAGAAGTGTTGCATATCATTCAGAACCATGCTAATCAGGATCGGGGAGGCATAGATACTAGTGTTAGCAATTTTGAATATGAGGTAAAAGTAGTTTCGGATATATTATTGATGGCTGATCAAAATGCCCTAGGCAAGTTAGGGTATCCCTATTTTCCAGTAGGTGATCTTTCAAATTCAAAACAGCAAGTAAATCTGGACTATTCTAAGTGGATAGCCAATATTGCTAATCGAGGCTTTACGACACAAGATGATAGAGATACTTTCTATCGCTTTTTGGATCAGTGGGAACATCCAGATTACAGCGGAAGTGCTTTCCCCAGTAGAAACTATACCCTTTATTTGCTTATTAATTTTCTAAGACAAAAATAATTATCATGAAAACATTTTATATCATCACAATAGCTCTTCTTTCGAGCTTATTTACCTTTGCGCAAGATAACAAGGAAACGAAAATGCAATGGTCGAAGCTATCAACAGAAAATAGCTATTTCATTGGTCGAACAACGCCTCATCCTCAGGAATTAGAATTTCTGAATAGGGCAAAAAAAAATAATATATATAAGGAAGGGTATCATTTTGTTGATCAAGACCTGAGAGATAGAAGAGTGGACGAATTGGTAGAGACAGTAGACCCAGATATAATTCCAAATGACAATATCATTGTTCATATTACATGCTCACTTAGTGGACGCGTATTCCGTGTATACTTCCAGATAAATGAACGTAAAGAACCTTTCCAAGAGTCTGAAATGGAAAAATATGCTGCTCTTCATGATGCGATTATGGAATGGACTTTCCCGAATATAATTGCTGAGCCGTATAGCCTTTCTGATGGACCGTATAGCCTTTCTGATGAAGAAAAAGATTTGTACATTACTCTTATTGGTGTGGGATTTAACTCACCCGAGTGTGATATCGCCGTCCAAAAACGCAAAAACTTGAAAGCTAAATTTTCAGAATAGAACTTCTGAAATGAGATAAAGAAAGCGAGTGCCCAATTGGGGTACTCGCTTTTTGTTTTATCTGAAATGCTGTTGCTGATGAAGATATAAACCATATCTTTGTAAAAAATATCAATTCTGATGGTCAATATCAATCTAAAGGAATCAAAACCTCACTATCAAATTCTCGATGGGCTACGAGGTGTGGCTGCTATCATGGTAGTTGTGTTTCACGCACTTGAAATTTACTCAACCAGTCATCACGACATGTGGATTAATCACGGTTATCTTGCTGTTGATTTCTTTTTTATGCTTTCGGGATTTGTAATAGCCTATGCTTATGATGACCGTTGGGGGAAAATGAGTTTGAAAGACTTCTTCAAAAGGCGATTAATTCGTTTGCAACCGCTCGTTGTTGTTGGTTCGATATTGGGTGCTGCCTTCTTCTATTTGCAGTATTCGGAAGGCATGGGCTGGGGTGTTATTGCAGAAACACCCGTGTGGAAGATGCTTCTGGTGATGCTGATAGGCTGCACGATTATTCCCGTGGGAATAAGTCAAGATATTCGCGGCTGGAGCGAAATGCACCCACTAAATGGTCCTTGCTGGTCGTTGTTTTTTGAATACATTGCTAATATCTGCTATGCCCTCTTCTTGCGTAAAGCATCGCAAAGAGTTTTGACTGCCCTAGTTGTTTTAGCTGGTGCTTGGTCGCTTTACTTCGTGGTAAATAGTCCGCAAGGCGATTTCATCGGTGGTTGGTCGGTCAATGCAGAACAGCTCACAATCGGATTCACACGACTTGCATTTCCGTTTCTTGCTGGAATGCTCCTTGCTCGCATTGGTAAGTTGAAGCAGGTGAAGCACGCGTTTCTTTTCACTAGTTTGTTGCTTGTTGCGTTGTTCTGTGTGCCTCGTTTAGGTGGACATGATGCCCTTTGGGTGAATGGTTTATACGAATGTTTTTGTCTGTTTCTCATGTTCCCTTTGATTATTTGGATTGGAGCAGGAGGCAGAGTGGAGGGGAATATTCCGAACAAAGTGTGCAAGTTCTTTGGCGATATATCCTATCCTATCTATATCACGCACTATCCCATCATGTATATTCAGATGGCGATCATCAAAAACAATCAACTCAACTTTGCCAATTCGTGGTGGATTAGTTTGCTTTTTGTGTTAGCTGCAATTTTTGTTGGATATGCTGCATTGAAACTGATTGATGAACCAGTTAGGGCTTGGTTGAAGAAAAGATTTTTGTAGCATGTGATCTACGTCCTAGAATTTCTTTCATGATGTATATTTATACGAAATTGTTTTATTTAAACTTTTCTTCTACCTTTACGGCAAATTAATTGAAGAACTATGAGCGTAAACATACATTCTGAATTTGGAAAACTAGAAACAGTAATCACTCATACTCCAGGTGTTGAGGTAGAAGAAATGACACCCGAAACAGCGAAACGAGCTTTATATAGTGATATTCTGAACCTCTCGGTGGCTCGCGATGAATATCGGCAGATGAAAGGGGTGCTACAAAAGGTGGCAACTTGTCATGAGGTTGAAGACTTGCTCATTGAAGTTCTACATGACGAAGAAGTGAAATTCGATTTAGTGCAAACAATTTGCAAGCAAGAGCAAGCAGACATGATTCAAAATGATTTGCTTCGAAGTGCTCCTATAGAGCTTGCTAGAATGTTGATTCAAGGAGTTCCGATTAAGCGGAATAATTTAACTCGCTATCTCAGCAATGAGCGCTTTAGCTTGTTTCCGCTACATAATTTCTTTTTCACTCGCGATGCTTCAATGTCCTTTGGTAATGAGGTTTTTATTGGGAGAATGGCTAATGCTGTGAGAAATCGGGAGTCGCTGATTATGGATGCCATTTTCACACACAATCAGAAAATGCAATCGAATGTGGTGCGCACTGAAATTTCTTCTGAAATTAAATTAGAAGGAGGCGATTTTCAAGTGGCACGTGAAGATATTTTAGTTATTGGAACAGGGCTAAGAACTTCAACCCAAGCCATCGATGCTATTATTGAGCACATCAAGCAACAGAAAAAAGGATTGCATCACATCTTGGTGCAAGAGCTCCCCGCAATGCCCGAAAGTTTTATTCATCTCGATATGGTTTTTACTTTTCTTGCACCCGATGCTTGTATGGTTTATGAACCCCTGATTCTACATTCAACACGCCATCACACCATTCACATTGAGCTTGATAATGGTAAGGTTAAGCGTATCTATGAAGAAGAAAATCTTCCGAAAGCGCTTGCAAAACTAGGAATGGAAATGCAAACTATTGCTTGTGGTGGCGGGAAGGATATCTGGACGCAAGAACGTGAACAATGGCACAGTGGTGCAAACTTCTTTGCCTTTGCTCCTGGTCAAATCATCGGCTATGAGCGAAATGTTCACACCATAGAAGAACTCCACAAACACGGATTTGAGGTTATCAAAGCATTAGATATCATCGGTGGGAAAGAAATGATAAGCGAAAATCAAAAATGTGTTGTTACTATTGCTGGTTCGGAATTGGCTCGTGGTGGCGGTGGTGCAAGATGTATGACCATGCCGGTGAGTCGTAAAGCCTTGTAGCTGATATTCATTGAAAATTAAATTCGTTTAAATGCATAAAAAACTCAGAACACATGAGCTCGGACGAGTTGATGTGAATCAATATGAACAACTGACAAAGTTTCCCCTTGTGGTGGTGCTCGACCATGTGAGAAGTTGCAACAACATTGGCTCGTTCTTTCGAACTGCCGATGCCATGCTGATTGATAGCATTCATTTGTGTGGATACACGGCAACTCCGCCAAATAAAGAAATTCATAAAACAGCTTTAGGCGCTGAAGATAGCGTGCTGTGGAAACATTTTCAAACCACCGAAGAGTCGGTCGATTTATTAAAGGCTGATGGTTATGCGGTGTTTGCTGTTGAGCAAGTGCAAAACAGCATTATGCTTCCCGATTTTGATGCCAAGAAACAGGGCAAAATAGCACTCGTTTTTGGAAATGAAGTGAAGGGTGTGCAACAGTCGGTGATTGATAAATGTGATGGAGTAATTGAAATTCCGCAATTTGGCACGAAACATTCGTTTAATGTTTCGGTGAGTGCTGGCATCGTGATGTGGGACATTTTTAAACAGTTGAAATGGAATCGCTAGCAGAGTTGTTGCCTGCTGATTGGCAAGAATTGCTTCATGATGAATTACAAAAGGAATATTTCAACTCTCTTTCAAAATTCGTGGAGCAAGAATATGCAGAACAAGTGGTTTTTCCTTCAAAGGAATTAATCTTTAGAGCCTTGCATTTGTGCCCTGTTGAAAAGATAAAGGTAGTCATTTTAGGTCAAGATCCTTATCATGGCGAGGGTGAAGCTCATGGACTTTGCTTCTCTGTTGCAAGAGGGAAGAAAATCCCCCCAAGTTTAAGGAATATATTTAAAGAGCTGAATGCAGATGTTGATTTTCAAATCCCGCTGTCGGGCGACTTAACTTCATGGGCTAATCAAGGCGTTTTGCTGCTTAATGCCACGCTCACTGTGAGAAAAGATTTTGCTGGGTCGCACCAAAAAAAAGGATGGGAGAACTTTACTGATGCGCTCATTCAGACGATTAATAAACATGCTGATCATGTGGTTTTCTTATTGTGGGGAAACTATGCCATGCAGAAAGCGGCTTTCATTGATGTTGAAAGACATGTAGTGTTTTCCTCTGTTCATCCATCGCCACTTTCAGCTAGTAGGGGATTTTTTGGAAATCATCATTTCTCGAAAACTAATCAATATCTGGAATCTATGTCGAAAACACCAATCAATTGGAGCTTGAAAGAACCCGACTTGTTCAGCTGATTTTTTACTTAAAACCTCTCTCTTTGTGCAGAATAGGAGGTTAGAGTGCGAGGAGTATCACACGCAGCGAAAAGCTCATTAAGCTACATTGAATAAGTTTTGATCTATGTCGAACATTGAGGAATCTCGTTGGGGGGAATTAATTGTATATGCGAGTCGGTCGTTTAACGGATTAAAAATGCACGAATTTATTCCTGCCAAAGGGCTATGATGAAAAGTATTAGATGTGAGGTATCAAATCCGATTCGAAAGTAAATGGAAGCAGTGTTAGTCTTTAAATATTGAGAAAATTCGGACTTTTTTTTTATTCAGTCTACTTGCTGAAAACAGGTTAGGTTTAGGCTAATTCGCAATTAAATTGTATTTTTGCGAAAACAAATCATCAATGCCATGGAGCAGATACTCGATAAATATGTAAATCCGTTCACAGACTTTGGATTTAAAAAATTGTTTGGAACAGAGGTCAATAAAGATCTGCTGATAGACTTTCTTAATGAGTTGCTCCGCGAGGAGCAAGGAGGAGTAGTTGATATTCAATATTTGAATCCTGAGCAATTAGGCATGGCAGAGAATGAACGAAAGGCAATATTCGATCTTTATTGCGAAAATGAGAAAGGGGAAAAATTCATTGTAGAACTACAAAAGGCTAAACAGAATTTTTTTAAAGAACGGTCTGTTTATTATTCTGCCTTCCCGATAGCCGACCAAGCACAAAAAGGCGATTGGGATTTCAATTTAAATGCTGTTTACACCATTGGTATCCTCGACTTTGTTTTCGATGAAGAAGAGAACTACCCCAAAGAATATCGATCGCATGTAAAGTT
>JBKEAC010000021.1:0-1909 GCA_047971925.1 Mangrovibacterium sp. | reverse complement strand
CATTACGACTTATGGCGACAAGAAGCAACTAAGCTTTACCACCCCACCACTTCAAAATTAGCTGACTATGCGAAATTTAACACAGAATATGATGCCATATCGCCCACAGTTACTACATTTGACGAAATGGATAGAGCCACGCAAATAACAATGCCCGACGGCACAAAATCCACCAACGCCTATAGCGTGGAGGGCAATTTGCTGCGCACGCTCAGCACCGACGCCATGGGCGGTGAGAGGGCGAGCTATACCAACGGCAGCGGCTTGAATGTGAAAACTGAGCAACTCAGCGGACCCGAGGCGTGATAACCACCTCATTTAAATATGATGCGACAAACCAGCTCTTACAGGCGATTGATACCGATGGCAATGCCATCGTGAGCGCATATGACATGGGTGGACGCCGCACCAGTGTTACTCATCCTGATGCAGGCACAATGAAGTTTACTTACGACAACTTGGGCAATGTGCTCACTCGTCAGACAGCCAACTTGGCAAAAGAGAGCATGGTGATCAGCTATGCTTACGACTATCACCGACTCACGGAGATTAACTATCCGCAAATGCTCGATACCAACAGCTGATGTGAAGCGCATTTATGATGCTTTAGGCTACAAGCAAGCCCCTTTCACCAAGAAGAAATCTGTAGTGCACAGATGTGAAAATCAAAAAAATGTATGCGGTAGTTCTTAGGAAGTTATGGAGATTGGGATGCAATGTGGGTTAGGACGGAACTTCTATAAAGGATTGGTAGGGGATGCTATCAATGTTATGTTAGCAGCTGCTGCATATAACTTCAAAAGAACCATGAGGGTTCTTTGTTTGTTGCTAAAAAAATTCAGCGAAACATTCTTGGATAAAAAAATCTCGCTGAATTATACTTTTTAAGGGGCGACTAACTACACTAAAGATAAAGTTGCCGAACAGCGAGAAAACTCTCACAAAAACAATGTTGCTGACCCCATATCATAAGTGAATAACTATGTTATTTGAGGAAGATTTCTGGAAATGTTGATTTGGGTGGCGCATTGCTGAAGTCAGGTGGTTTTTTTTTGCAGCAAGCTCCTTTCGGCACCTTTCACGCTAAAACTATTGAGCACAGGTATCACCCATCATTTGGTTTATAAAAGTTCTTCATCTTTCACCTCGTGGCTCGATGGAGAAACCAAATTCACTTTGTCGGTTCTTGAACCAATCCCGATGAATCGGGGAAAAAAAATAGCTTGCCAATTGACAAGCTATTTTCTTTAAAATAATATAGACAACAGGTCTCTTCCTAAATCGTGAATTGAAAGTTCAATTTCCTTTAATCTTTGCTCGCTCACATAGGCTTTCCCGGTTGCGTGCTTCCTCATGAGTGAGGCGTTAACATATGCTTTTTCGGCAAGTTTGCTAATCTTTAGTTGAGGTACTAAATTAAACAGCCCTTCGATATCTATTTGAAATTCAAATTGAATATTATCAAAGTCAATTTTATCAGTTGAATCTTCATTTATGAAGCCTAGCTTCTCTTAATACTAATTTTAATTCATCGAAGCTATTCCCGCAAGCTGAAGCTATGATATCGCACTCAATAGTATTTCTCCAATATTCTCCAGCTGCATTTTTTTCTACTCTCACATTAATTGTTTTTTTTTGATGATGACTATCTATTTGGTGTTTCCCACACTTTTGTTTCGGTGCAGTTAATTAGTAGATATTGGTCGTTGCACTTCATGCGGAATTCGCCTGCTTCTAACGTCCAGTTGCCGTGGTTGTTTACAAAAGCGAGTTCGCTAGCTGCGATGGTGAAGCTTATCGATTTGGTTTCTCCTGTTTTCAGTGCTACTTTGCTGAAAGCACGGAGGCGCATGTTGTCGGGTACATTACTAGCTACTATGTCGCTTGAGAAAAGTAAAACGGGTTCTTT
>JBKEAC010000020.1:0-3334 GCA_047971925.1 Mangrovibacterium sp. | reverse complement strand
TCATTACCGGTTTTCTTACTGCGGTCAATCTTCTTGTTGTCGATGAGTTGTTGATAATATTGTCGTGCCAACTTGCCCACGAGTTCTTCTTCAAACAAAAGTGGCTCTCCATCAATCAAAGCTTGAAGACTTTTTCCTACAGCCTCCATTTTGTCGGTAGTCAACTCTTCAGAAAAACCAATAGTCAGCAAACTGCGCTGGCGAATCTCGCCTAACGCATTACGATAGCTCTCTACAATCCGAAAGTAACTCTCGGAATGCATATTCTTGGGATTTTGACGAAGATGACTGCGTATAAACATGCCGCAAAGTTGACCCATTCAGACCATATATACAACAGGGGCGTTGCACTACAAACGGGTTTGGAGCTCAAATCATCGCAAAACATGCTCGATTGGCTCTTGTCGGTGCCTTTATGGGCTTAATCGCAGGGGATTTTGCTGAAAATACGGATGTGCATGAGTGAGATATAACAAAAGTTAACATCAGTAAGGATTTATGTTGCAATGTGGGTTAGATTATTAGATGTTGGATTATTAGATGTTGAATTTTTGGATGTTAGATTGTTGGATTGTTTGTTGGATTGTTTGTTGGATTAAAAAATAGTTGTATATTTGCAAGTATGACAGGAAAGGAAATATATAACAGCCTTATTGAAAAGCGAGATTTTTCAGGTAGCAAAAGCGATGAATATGCGCAGTTGCTGGAAACTCTATACTTTTCTATCAATGAAGAGTTGTTTCCAATGCTCGAAAAAGCTGAGAAATTGAACAAAAAACTTAGCATATCTAACTCACTAGAGAAAGAAGGTATTTCTGTTGAAGTCTCAGGATATATAACAGATGATGTCATTTTTGTTTAGGTTTTAACGACTTTGTAACCTTTATCATATCCTCGTACAAGTCTGGAAGTTCATCTTTAAATACATCATTGCCTGAAAACGTGTTTTCAAACATATGCGCAATAAACTCAGCTTCCTTTCTGTCTTCTACTCTAAAATAGTCCTTAGTATGACCCCAGCCGTAATTAGGATTAATCGACATTATTGTATCTGCAACAGCTCCTATCTTTTCCATTGTATCGTAATCGGAATTTAATTCAGCATATAAATGCTTTTTCCTCAAATTGGCGATTACAGTTTCAAATTTGCTTTCATATTCCTTTTCGTATTTAGTCATTAAATCTTTGACCTCCTTAGAGGTTCTAAAGTTATTATGAAAATCGGCTGCTTGTCCAAATTCATGATGCACGCCAGCTTGCGAATACCACTTGCTATTCTTTCGTCTTTGGTCTATCGGTATCCTCACATAATTTTTTTGCGGATGGTAATAAGCACCCCTTGTGTTTATTGTGCCTTTTTGAACCAAAGGGGTATCCTTTTGTAGGTATTCAAATATTTCTGCGTTTACCTTAATGCCTAATGACTTTTCATACTTATCAAGTCCTGTTGGGTGGTGCTTAGATTGCTCTTTTGCATTCTGTTTTAATTTAGGCATTAATTTACTAGCCTCATCAACTTTCGAGTAGCTATTATTGGGAGGGAATAAGCACCTAGATTTAGCAGGATTGTATCGGAACATTTCGAGTTTGTTTTTTCCATTTTTGCCTTTTTGCGTTGTGGCTGCCATTCCACGTTCGATGGCGGTGGAGCTATCGGAAAGGGGGTATTTTGCTTGTTTGACCTCGATGGCCACACATCGGCATCTCCAGCCCAATGGAGGGAAGAACTTATCCCAAAAGGGGTCGTTTTGGGGTAGCGTTACGCCTTCGAGTTGGCGGTGCGATTCGCGCACCCGTTCATCGGCGGCTGTTCGATATTGCAGGGCGTATCGTTCGGAGTTGTTGGAGAAGTTCTGCCATGCTTCGATTGATTGTCCTGATTGTACGGCGTACTCATATTCGGCTTCGAGATATAGTTTATTGTAGCGATTATTTAGCTTGAGCACTTTATCTTGAAAGTCGGCATAAGAGCGCACAGTTCCATCGGCATTGGTGAGGTAGCTTCGAGCTTCAGCCAATTGGGTGTGTGTTTTTAAGCCCGAGAAGATGAAGCTATCCTGTTGGAGGTAGGCTGTCATTTCGGGCGACACTTCATGTGGAATGGCCGTATTGAAGATTTCGGAAGTAGCTTCAATCAAAGCTCTGTACTCTTTTATTTCGAGCAGATCCTCGACATGATAATAGCCTTGTTGGTGTAGTTTGTTGAAAGCACGGAGGGCAGTGTCTTCGACGCTTGAGCTTCGCTGCTTTGGTTTGAAGACGCAAGATTTTGCGCTTGGGTTTGAAGACGCAAGATTTTGCGTCTCTACTGTTCGCCTAGCTAGGCAAAGCGCTGAAAGCAGAGCAAATGATAATTGAGAATTAAAAAAAACGAAAAGATATGACATTTAATAACAGAGAGTACACCTTCTGTGATATGGAGGTGGTGGCGTTTGGTCGCCCTTTCGGCACGCTTCAAGGGATGGAGTATAAGTCGAAGAAGAACAAAGAGATTTTAAAAGGTGCAGGCGGTCGGAATCGTTCAGTTCAGCACGGCTCGAAAGAGTATGAAGGCACGCTGACGATTTTGCAGAGTGATTTGATTGCGCTGAACCGAGAGGCAAAATCGAAGGGTTATGGTGATATTTTGGACATTGACTTTGATGTTGTGGTGAGCTATGCTTCGGAGGAAGGCATTATTTCGGTGGACAAATGCGTGGGCGTTTCGATTACGGAGATGCCCAAGGCACTCAAGCAAGGTGATTTGAAGATGGAAGTAGCCTTACCGTTTATCATGCTTGATGTGGAGCATGGGGTGGTTTAATTGAGAGTTGAGAGTTGAGAGTTTAGGGTTGAGCTGCGCTGCTTGACTTCGTGCTTGAGCTGCGCTGCTTGACTTTGTGCTTTGGCTGCGCTGCTAGGCAATGCGCTGAAAGCAGAGCATATGAGAATTGAGAATTAAGAATTGAAAATTGAGAATTATGGCGACAAAGAAAGAGATGCAAGAACAGATTGAAGAATGGAAAGAGAAACACGGTAAGGTTTATTCGTTTACGGCAGATGACAAGGTTTGTTATCTTCGGAAGCCGACGCGCAAGGCACTAAGTGCGGCAGCGGTGATTGGTCAGAAAGACCCACTGAAGTATAATGAAGTGCTGAGTGCCAACTGTTGGCTCGGCGGTGATGAAGAGTTGAAAACCGATGATGCTTACTTCTTAGGATTGTCGGCTAAGGTTGGCGAACTAGTAGAGGTGAAAGAAGGTGAGCTAAAGGAGCTTTAGCAGGCACTGAGTTTGAAGATGATGCAGGAGGTTTATTTAAATCTTCTGCATTAATTCGCTCGGTGCTTCATTTA
>JBKEAC010000019.1:0-28281 GCA_047971925.1 Mangrovibacterium sp. | reverse complement strand
GATTTTCCTGCCACAGCCATTTCCGTGGTTTGGAAACTGATGAAAGACACCAGCAAGGTTGCATCATCAGTAGTTTCAATTGTAAACTTACCTTCAGAATCGGTAATTGTACCATTAGTTGTGCCCTTTACTACAACAGTAGCACCAGGCAAGGGTGTTTTGTCCTTTGCATTCAGAACGGTACCCGTTACCTTTTTAAGTTGATTTTGGTAGTCAGCAAACGAGTTGTTGCTGAACAGGAATAACATCAGTATTATTCCCAATGCTTTACAAGCAAGTCTACCTTTAAAAGTCTCGATCTTCATTCGCACTTGTAATTTAGAATTTTAATTAAAAAAGTTATGATTAAGCTTATAGGTTAAATAACCATGTTGCAATATTAATTCATTGTAAAATGGATGTCTGTAAATTATTACCCAAAAGATATAAATTATCTCTCGAAAAATCACAACAAATTTCACATCAGGAACTTATGTATTATATGTTTTTTAAGATTTTTGTTAATACTTTTCACAAACTGAGGTTTCTATACCTCTACTCACAGATTGCAAATGAGAATTTACGCTCATTATATCTATAAAGTAACATTTATTGCTCCCTATTTCGAGCTTTTAGGCACATTTCAGAACCTACAAAATTACAAAAGAAAGAAATTACAAAATTATACTTAACTTCACCCGTCGACGGAGTTAAATTAGTGCGTATTTAATCTGCTCAATTAATGGATGAGGAGTTTTAACAAACTAAAAATCTTCTAAAACACAGTTTATTACAATTGAAAGCAGAACTTAATTCGTTGCATAAAAAAAACTAGTAAGCAATTATGCAAGCTAAATGATGAAAGAAAGAGAAATAGAATCAGAAAAATACACCTTGTACATGTTAAGAAATTTAGCGAATATTGCGTGCGAGTTATGCATACTTAAATTATATTTAAATTGTTTGAGTGTCATTTAAAACCAACATCCAATGATGTTTGCAACTAGTATCTCATTTTATTTAGTTAATTTAAAACTACCCAACGAGTTACTTTGCAAAAAATAACTATCCATTCTCAAATATTAAACGTAGAAAATGACTAAATTTAGCACAACTTATAAATTAATTCTAGCACCACTAAATCTTCCTTGTAAAGAAACTATGGAATTATAACGTCAACCTTATGAACAAAATTTTTAACTTATCCATCCTTCTCACGCTAGCCATTCATAGTTTCTCTGCCGATAATCCATATTTCAACCTCAAGTTTGTAAACTATTCTACTTCCGAAGGGCTATCGAGCAGCACTTGTACAAATATTTTTCAAGACAGCAACAATCTTCTGTGGTTTGGTACTATTGACGGATTGAATACTTTTGATGGATATTCTTTTGAAGTTTTTCGACCAATAACTGGAGATGCTCACTCTATTAGCAACAACAGAATCAATTCTATAACTGAGGATAGCCAAAAAAGACTCTGGATTGCTACCAACGGAGGACTGAATGTTTACAATAAACTTAACAAAAAATTTTATCGTCTAAACATTGTTTGGAGTAATAGTACCGAAAGCAGCCCAAACTATATTAACCAAGCTATCTTCGATCATAAACTCCAAACAATTTGGTTTTCGTGCAAGCAAGGTGTTGGAGTTATTCATGTTGGCAAGACGAACATTACTGAACTAGACACGGTAAAAGCAAAACTTTTTCAGTTCAAAACCAATACACCAAATGATTTTGCTCACTATCCTTACATCCTTTACAACGAAAATCAACTGCGCATAATTCTCGACGATCGACTCTTTTACGATTACAATTACACAACATCAGCCTTTGCACTAGAAAAAGAATTCGCATTAAGTTCTTCTTCCGTAGATTTTCTGCCTGCTAAATTCATTATTGACCAGAAAGGAAATGTTTTATTTGCCAACAACCTCAAAGAACTTCGCTATTGGAATCCTGCTCAAGATTCGCTGATAAAACTATCACTTAGTACAAATAATATTCCCGTTTTTAATATTTATCAGGATAGCAAAAAAAGAATATGGATTTCAACCGATGGTTATGGTATATACTTATTAAATGAGAACTTACAGCTGATTCACCACATCGTTCACACACCTGTTATTTCTTCATCTCTACCCAATAATCAACCCTCCTATGTTATTGAAAGTGCCGATGGGATTTTCTGGATTGCATCTTACAACAAAGGGTTTAGCAAGTTGGATTTTTCGCAAGCTTCTTTCGGACATATTGCACCCAAATCAAACAGCTCATCATCTTTAAGCGGAACCATCGTGCAAGCAGTAATTGAAGACACCGAAGGAAACATTTGGGTGGGAACCGATGGCGATGGGTTAAATAAATATGATGAAAAAAACAATTCGTTTGAGCATCTTTCAAAAAGAAGTGGTGAAAAACTTTCTCCCGACAAGCTAAGCTCTGATAAAATTTTACATCTCATGCAAGATCAAAAGGGAAACCTCTGGGTAAGCACTTGGGATGGCGGCATAAATAAATACAACTTAAAAACTAAACGTATAACCAGATTCAAACATGATAAAGAGGATGAATTTAGCATTGGTCAAAACACAGCTTGGTACGCCACTGAAGATAGATCTGGGAACATATGGGTGGGTACGCAAAATGCAGGAATTAACGTGCTTAAAGTCGATGAAGAAAAGTTTATAAAATATATGCTCGGGAAAAATAACTGCTCCGGACTAATTAGCAACTTCATATTTAGCCTTTTCATCGACCACCAAAATAGAGTGCTTGTAGGTACTGACATTGGCTTATGCTACACTACTCTTCCAAAGAAATCGATTGACTTCGACACTAAGCTTCAATTCATTCAAATCCCTCTTTCTGATACCGACAAATACCGTGTAAACTATCTGTTTCAAGACCATGAGGAATATATTTGGGTAGGAACCGACATGGGCTTGCACCTACTAAACAAAGACCTTCAGTTAGTAAAGAGTTACAGCATTGAAGATGGTTTACCTAGTAACATTGTGCTCGGCATGGTACAAGATGATGATGATAACCTCTGGTTAACCACAAAAAATGGTTTATCTCGCCTTGACATTCCAACTCAGACCTTTCATAATTTCAATACTTTCGATGGTGTACAAGATGTTGAATTTCAGAGTAAATCTATTTTCAAAACCAAAGATGGACGCATTATTGCTGGTGGAATTAATGGTTTCAATTTGTTTCACCCATCAAAGATTCATTTGGAAAACCAAAGAATAAAAGCTGAAATTACCGATTTCAAAGTAAACAACATTAGTATTCAAGCAAGCGAGAAATTCAACAATCGCATACTGTACGATAAAAACATTAATGAAACTGAACGAATAATTTTAAAACACAACGAAAACCAAGTTTCATTTTCTTTTACTGGCCTACACTACAGCAATCCTGAGAAAGTGCAATATGCTTATCAACTTGAAGGTATTGATGCTCAACCTATTTTCACTCAACAGATTCGAAATGTAAATTACCCAAGTCTAGCTCCTGGAGAATATAAATTCCAACTCAAAGCATGTTTAGATGGAGATTGGGAAAACACAACTAGCCAAAGACTTATTATTGAAGTAAAACCAGCACCTTGGGCCAGTTGGTATGCCTTCGCTATATACCTGATTATTGCTGTAGCAATAGTTGGGATTATCCTGAAATACTATTACGAAAAAAACAAAGAGAAAAGAGAACATGCTATTGATCAAATGAAACTGCAATTCTTTATCAATGTATCTCATGAATTTAGAACCCCCCTCACGCTAATTTTAAATCCTATTGAACAATTAGAGCAATCGTATGATAACCCCATGGTAGTAAAAGATGCCACTCAAACCATTAAACGAAGTGCCATGCGATTATACGCACTTACAAATCAGATACTTGATTTGCGAAAGATTGACTTAAATGAAAGTGCTACTAAGATTGAAAGAATTGAACTTTGCAAGTTTTCACAAGACCAATTAGCTGCATTTAAACCTCTAGCAGAGAATAAAAACATCAACTTTATTTTCAAATGCTCAACATCAGAATTGTGGTTTAATTCAGACTTCGACAAACTAGAGAAAATTTACGCTAACCTACTCTCTAATGCGATAAAGTTTAATAACGGAAACGGTGAAATTATCATTGAGCTCATCTCTTGCTCCTCTTCACAACAAGAAGTAAAGATTCTATTTTCTGACCAAGGAATTGGCATCAGCCCAGAACAAAAGAATAACCTATTCAAGCGTTTTTATCACCCCGACCATCATACTGTTGGGACTGGAATAGGATTAAACTATACTAAAGCTATTGTTGAACTACTTGGTGGAAATATAAACGTTGAAAGTAAAGTTGGAGAAGGCTCAACATTCGAAGTTCATCTTTATGAAAACAAACACGATTTTGTAACTCTGAATGCGGAGAAAAGTAGGTCTACCTTTGTTAAAGAAATTGTTCAGTCAACCACCTATGAAATATTAAGCTCGGAGCAAGAACTTGAAATAAATTCGAATGCTCAGTCTGCCGATCACAAACTTCGAATTTTGATTGTAGAAGACAATGCTGAGCTTCGTAAACACCTAAAGCAAGAACTAAGTCAAAAGTATAAGATTAAGATGGCAAATGATGGACTAGTAGGACTAGAGTTTGCAAAAAGTTATAATCCAGACCTTATTATCAGCGATGTGAAGATGCCTCGGATGAATGGATTTGAGCTTTGCAAAACAATAAAAAGCAATCTCGAAACTAGCCACATACCTATTATATTGCTCACTGCACGTGCTCTAGATAATGATAAGCTAGAAGGATACGAACATGGAGCCGACGGCTACATTAGTAAGCCTTTCAGTTTCAGAATGCTTCATGCTCGAATAAAAAGTATTCTCGATGCTAGAGCTGCAATTAAGAAAAGATATGGGGAATTAAACGAAACAGGACTGAGAAATTTGGCTTCTACATCAGTTGATGAAAATTTCATTAATAAACTTATAGAAATTATTAGCAAAAACCTCGAAGAACCCGATTTTAATATCAATCTTCTTACAGATGAAATTGGCATTAGCAGATCGCAGCTTGCTCGTAAAATTGAGAGTATAACTGGTCAAAACACCAGCAGTTTTATTCGATCAGTAAGGTTAAATAAAGCCTCACAGCTGTTATGCAACGAGCAATATACAATTAAAGAAGTGGCTTATCTAGTAGGGTTCAACTCTCCGGCATATTTCTCCAAAACGTTCAAGGAGTTATATGGCATGACACCTAATCAATATATAGAGAAGCTCGAAGAAGAAGGGGAAAAATAAAAATCTTCGCTCCACCCCGCAAACGTTTTATTTTTGGAATACACATTGGCGTTTCGTCCCCCCCAACCAGCTGCATATATCAATTCCCGATAACTTTATTACAGCTTACCGGTGATCCCGTATACTCCTCATGTAAAGAGATTAAGAGTCTTGTTTTGTTGTAAGGCTTTTTCAGGGCGATACATCCTAAAAACAAAAAGAGGATGTTCGTTTTGGAACATCCTCTTTTATTATCTTAATACAGAGAATACTATAAAGCATTCACATGTTTTGTTACACTCGATTTCAAGTTTGCAGCTTTGTTTGCATGAATGATATTTTGTTTTGCCAATTTATCAATCATAGAAGTAACTTTTGGAAGTTCTGCTATTGCAGCTTCTTTGTCGGTTGTTGCACGCAATGAACGCAATGCATTACGCATTGTTTTTGCGTAATATTTATTGTGAAGACGTTTTGCTTCGTCTTGTTTAATTCTCTTTTTAGAAGACTTATGATTTGCCATTTTTGTTTCTCCTCAACTATTTTTTTTGAAAGTAGTCCGTAGGGGAATCGAACCCCTGCTACCAGGATGAAAACCTGGCGTCCTAACCACTAGACGAACGGACCATTATGATTTCTTGCTAATTGCGATGCAAAGATACACGCTCTTTTGGTATTTCCAAATTTTTACAAGAAGTTTTTTGAAACATTTTTTCTTTCTCCTAGGTGGAGTGAGATTTGAAATGCGATGCAAATTAAAATCTTTTTTTTCAATTGTGCAAGCATCAGCTGTGTTTTTTTAAATTATTATGAAAGGGAACATCTAAAAATGAGTTGTTAATTGAGGTAGGATACAGACGCATTGGGGTGAAATCAATCACTGACAAAAATCAAAATAACCTTTTAGAAGCCGCTTAATGATTGAGCTTTAAGCAAACAAAAAAACGTAGTTAAAACACGGCTTACTACAATATAAATACAGATATAATTAGCCTCATGAAAAAAATATGAACTAATAAGCTTGCTTAATTAGCCTCATGAAAAAAAATATAGATCAATAAGTTTGCTTAATTAGCCTCATGAAAAAAAATATAGACTAATAAGTTTGCTTAATTACCCTCACGAAAAAAAATATAGACTAATAAGTTTGCTTAATTTAACATTTCAAAAAAAATATGGACCAATAAGTTTTCTTAACGCACCTCACGGAAAAAAATATGGACTAATAAGCTTGCTTAATTACTCTCATGAAAAAAAATATAACCAATTAAGTTCATATAAAACTCTTGATTGAGAGCGTTTATTGTCCATTGTGCATGCCCATTGATGATGATTGAGTGGTAGTGAGATTGCAGAGCCCAATTGCACAGAGTGATTGAGGGGAATGCATTCATTAAAGGGGACTTCTAAAAATTAGTTTTAAACTGGGGAAGCTGCTAAATACAGCTGTTGTTCATTTTGTTTTCTGAGCGTATCTTTTGCACTAATTTCTTAAACCATAGCTCGCTATGCTTCTGCGAAATTAGTCCAAAATCTATCTCCCATAAAATCAAAATGACCTAACAGCTAATTTTTAGAAGTCCCCTAAACACCATTGAAACACGAATGTAGACAGCCCATTCTTCGTTAAAATTGGAAATAATTAATTCCGCCAACGGGTTTGTTGTGTGATTTTTTGGAAGAATGGTCATTGCTTTTAGTGCAAATTCGTGTGATTTTTTAGGATTAGGGTTTACAGGGTTTGGGCTTGCGTTTTGCTTACCGTTAGGTGCGGGAGGGATTGCAGCGGAAATCCTTTTAAGTGGGCTCTGCCTTTTGCCCACTTAAAAGATTGGAGCGGAAAGCCCGACGGCAGGGCGATGGAATGCGGTGGGGAGGAATGCCGGCACGCCCAAAGAAAACAAGGAAGGGGATTAGTTTTGAGAAAAAGTTGGAATTTTAGCTGCAAAAAAAAGCAAAGGATGGAGAAAAGTGTAGCTGCTTGGACAAAATTCAATGATGAAAGTGATTGTAAAACTCAGTTTTTAAATGTCGTGCATTCTTATGTTGCATATTTTTGTGATATTTGCAGTAAATATAGTTTACACATGATCAATTTTAAGCAGCAATTATTATTTATTCTTGGGGGATTTCTCTTCCTCACGACTTCCGCGCACACAAAACCTGAATTTCTCAACTATTTGAATGACCCTTGGGTGAACAGCACATTTAATTCGTTGAGCTTAGAACAAAAGATTGCACAATTATTTATTGCGCAAGCTTATAGCAATGATAGCCAAACCGATGCAAGTGCTTTGAATTTGGTGAAAAACAACCAAGTTGGTGGTGTTATTTTCATGCAGGGAACAGTTGAAAATCAGGCGAACTCAATTAATAGCCTACAAAAGGTGAGCAAAATTCCGCTGCTTATTTGCACTGATGGAGAGTGGGGTCCGGGCATGCGCATGAAGAATTATCCGAACTATCCCTATCAGATGACACTAGGGGCTTTGGAAAATGATTCGTTGATTTACCGCATGGGAAAGGAAATAGGATATCAATTTCGCCGCATGGGTGTGCACGTGAATTTTGCGCCCGTGAGTGATGTGAATAATAATCCCAATAATCCGGTGATTAATTATAGAAGCTTTGGAGAAGACCCCTTGAATGTGGCTCACAAGGCATGGAACTATGCACAAGGTATGGAAGATGAAAAAGTGCTTGCGGTAATTAAGCACTTCCCTGGACATGGCGATACGAATGTTGATTCGCACATTGGGCTCCCTGTTATTAATCACACCAGAGCCCATTTAGACTCCGTGGAGCTTCGCCCTTTTCGTGAAATGATTAACGGTGGAATTAGTGCATTGATGACAGGGCACATTCAAATTCCGGCGCTTGAACCAGATCCGAAAATTCCAGCAACTCTTTCTGAAAATATCATTCAGCAATTGCTTAAAAAGGAACTGGAATATGAAGGTTTTATTTTCACCGATGCGATGAACATGAGCGGTGTTACAAAGCATTATGAGGTTGGAGAGGCTGCAGTGCGTGCAATTAAAGCTGGCAATGACATGCTTGAAATTGTTCCCAATGTGCCCGTTGCAATTCAAGCGGTGATGGAGGCGGTGAAGAATGGAACGATTAAAACATCCGACATTGATTATCATTGTCGTCGTGTGCTTGCACTGAAGAAATGGCTTGAACTTGACAAAGAATGCTTGGTGAAAATGGAGAATTTGAAAACCGACATATCTAAACCCATTTATGCGGCTACTCGTCGGCAGTTGCATGCACAAAGCTTAACGGCGCTAATAAACAAAAATGATATTTTGCCCATTCAACGCCTCGACACAATGAAAATAGCTAGTGTTTCAATTGGAAAAACTACGCTCACGCCTTTTCAGCAAATCTTAGGACGATATACTAAAGTTAGTCACTTCAACTTAGCCAAGAATGCCTCGAATGCGGAAGTTGATGCGCTTATTTCGAAGCTGAAAGACTACAATGTAATTATTACGGGAATACACGGACTACGCTTAATGCCTAGCAATGATTACGGGGTTACATCGACCATGAGTTATTTCATGGAAAAAGCTTCTACAAAACCGCTTGTTGTTTCGCTATTTGGAAACCCCTATGCACTAGATAAAATTAAGAATGTTAATTTGGCATCGGCTTTACTAGTGAGCTACCAAGATAATGACGATGCACAAGAACTAGCAGCTCAAGCCGTGTTTGGAGCTATCGGGATTAACGGGAAACTTCCTGTGGGTGTTAATAGCTTTTTTAAGCTCAACAGTGGAATAAGCATTCCTGAAATTAGTCGTTTAAAATATAGTCTTCCTGAAGAGATAAACATTTCGAGTCCGAAGCTCATTGGAGTAATCGATAGCATTGCTTTTTCAGGTATTAAAAACAGAGCCTATCCTGGTTGCCAAGTGCTTATTGCCATTGATGGGAGAGTTATTCTCAATAAAGCCTATGGCACACACACCTATGAAAGCAACGATAGCGTTAGGCTCGACCATATTTATGACATTGCGTCGGTAACAAAAATAGCGTCGGTAACTCCCGCTCTAATGAAACTCATTGATGATAAGAAATTCAACCTCAACTATCCTCTCTCATTCTATTATCCCCCTTTTCGCAACACCGATAAAGACAAGATAAACGCTAGAGAAGTACTTACTCATCAGGCGCGATTGCCTAAATGGATTCCCTTTTGGAGTAACATTTTAACAAGAGAAGGGGGGAATTTCCAAGATGTTTTTCATGCGGAATCGAGTTTGAAAGACACCATTGAGGTGGCAAAGAACATGTATATCAATGATAAAACAAGAGACTTGGTATATCAAATCATTAAAGAAACACCACTCCGCCCACAAGCAAAATATGCCTATTCCGACTTAGGTTTCATTGTCTATGCAAGTGTCATTGAGGAATTAGTAGGAACGAGCTTTCCCTCTTATTTGAACACTTCGTTCTATGCTCCGCTTGGGGCGAACAGCATTACCTATAATCCTTTGCAATCGGTTTCAATCGATATGATTCCACCCACTGAAAAGGACAATGCTTTTCGAAAGCAAGTTGTGCAAGGACATGTGCACGATGAGGCAGCAGCAATGCTTGGCGGGGTTTCGGGAAATGCCGGACTGTTTGCCAATGCCAACGATTTAGCTAAGCTCATGCAAATGTATGCTCAATATGGCTCATATGGCGGTGTGCAATACATTGATTCTACCACAATAGCAGAATTCACAAAGTGTCAATTTCCTAAAAACGGCAACCGAAGAGCATTGGGTTTCGATCGAGCAGAGTATAACAGTTCTAGCATGCAAGCGAGCTATCCGAGTAGTTATGCCACACCTGAAAGCTTTGGACACACCGGATTTACGGGCACAATGGTTTGGATTGACCCCGTGAAGAAAATCACCTTTATATTCTTGTCAAATCGCACCTACCCCAATCGGAGTACAAATTTGAGTAAATATGCCATTCGAGGCAACATGTTAGATGCCATTTATGAAGCGCAAAAAAAAGGATTATGAGTTATTCATAATCCTTTTTTGTTGTTATTTTGTTTTGCGTCCTTGCGCACTACCTCTATCTCTACGTCCGGCACCTCCTGTTTGGCGATAATTTCCTTGTCCGGAATTTCCACCACCCTCAAATTTCTTTTTACCTCTCGAACGTTGAAATCCCGATGGAGCTTCACCCTGCACACGGTCCACCTCAACAGGCACACCCTCCACACGAAGTTTACGCATTGCTTTAGCTAACGCCTCAGAATATTGTGTATCGACTTCGAAGAACGAAAACTTGCGTTGAATATCAATTCTTCCAATTTCCGCATTCTTCACTGGAAGACTTTCGTTAATCATTCCAATCAATCGACCTGCGCTCAAATTCTGTTTCTTACCCACATTAATAAACATGCGGCTCATTGAAACATTAGCGTTTTTGCCTTTGCGCTCTTTACCGCCATCGCGTCCGCCTTCACGTCCACCATCGCGCATATCTTTCTCCTTCACATTTAAATCGGGAGCATTACGATAATATTCGATAAATCTATTGAATTCAACCGAAACAAAATGCTTTAAAATTTCATCGGCATTCATTCCTTTGAAATGTTCTTTAATGCTATCTAAATAAGGGTCGATTGTTTCATGGTCAACCTCGGTTGCAGCCACTTTATTAATGAAATGCATCAATTGCACCTCGCAAATTTCATCGCCTCCAGGAACCTGCTTACGTTCGAACGTTTTTTTCGAGAATTTCTCAATTTGGCGCATTTTTCCCACCTCGCGCGAGTGCAAGATAGAAACCGAAATACCTTTATTTCCAGCTCTACCCGTTCTACCGCTTCGGTGCACATAAGCCTCGGGGTCATCAGGCAAAGCATAATTGATAACGTGTGTCAATTCGTTCACATCAAGACCACGAGCTGCCACATCGGTAGCAATGAGCATTTGCAATTGCTTGCTGCGGAACCTGTCCATTACATTATCACGTTGAGCTTGCGATAAGTCGCCATGAAGCGCATCAGCATTATAACCATCGGCCATGAATTTAGCAGCCACATCGCGTGTTTCCATGCGAGTTCGACAGAAAACAATGGCATAGCAATTCGGATAATTATCGGCCACACGTTTCAAAGTAGCATATTTATCTTTGGCTTGCACCACATAATATTGGTGTTCCACATTGTCCGATCCTTGGTTGCGCGACCCTACAGAAAGCTCCTCTGGATTGTTTAAATATCTTTTTGCCATGCGAGCAATTTCGCTAGGCATAGTAGCCGAGAATAACAATGTTTGTTTTGTGGCTGGAGTATCTTCAAGAATAGCATCGAGTTCTTCTTTGAAACCCATGTTAAGCATTTCATCGGCCTCATCGAGAATTGAATATCGAATGTGCGAAACATCGAGTTTGCCACGACGAATTAAATCGTTTGTTCGTCCTGGAGTTCCCACCACAATCTGCCCGCCCGATTGCAAAGCTTTAATTTGATTGCGAATTTCAGCACCTCCATAAACAGGAATCGTGTTTAAGCCGGTGAGATATTTCGAGAAGTTTTCTAAATCGCGTGCAATTTGCAAACACAACTCACGAGTAGGACATAAAATCAAAGCTTGAACCTTCTTGCTGTTCAAGTCGATATTGTTCAAAATTGGAAGACCAAAAGCAGCTGTTTTTCCTGTTCCAGTTTGGGCAAGCGCAACTAAATCGTTGTCGTTGTTAATGAGGTGTGGAATTGTTTTCTCCTGAATAGGCGTAGGTTTTTGAAAGCCCATTTCTGAAATGGCTCTCAAGATTTCGGGTTTCAACCCAGTTTCTTCAAATGTCATCTGTTAAGATTAATGCCATGCGAACCGCACAGCTTGTTTATAATATAGCACAGATGACAAAAAACTTTTATATTGATTGTATAAATCCCCCCTTGCCATCAATGCACCTTGTTTTAAGGAGTTGCAATATTAATACATATATTTATACATTGAGCATAAAACTTCATTATTTGACAATTTGTTTACGAAAACACAAAGATAGAGAACATCTATTTCTTTTTCATGGGGGTGCCGGCATTCCTCCATGCTGCAAGCTCACGCCCTGCCGTCGGGCTTTCCGTTTCAATCTTTTCCCTCCTATCGTCGGCAAAAGGATTTCCACTGCAATCCCTCACCCTCAGCTAGCTTTGCAACAGACATCAATCAAAAAAGGAAACTCGCTTGATTCCGATGCTTTGGAGTTTATTCAACAATAACTCTCAATTTGCAAAATAGAAATTTGTGGTAAATAAATCACATTAACCACTCTTCGAAACCAATCCCACCCCAATAGCACAATGCAAACACTGCTTTTTCTTGCAAAAATGCTCCCGCAAGTGCAACAAACTCTGAGTCTGCATGGCCGATGTCGCATCGATACCAGCCAACGACCACTCCTGAATAATCGTGTTTTGCTCGGCAGGCAATTCATCGAGAAAGCGCATTGCCCGCTCTTTTAACTTGTCATTACCAAATGTGGCACCATAAACAAACATAAAGGGAACAATCGTATTAATCAACAATCCATTAACCGACGACCTCCCCAAGCGTTTTATATGACGCGCGGTTGTTCTTCCAAACAAATAGTGCGTTTCCCAATAGCGTGAAGGCTGAATGGCAAACAACTTCCGCATTTCTACCAAATCATCAATTTCAATGATTTTCGAAAACAACACATACGACTGATGAATGAGCATGGCAAACTGCGCCAATCGAACAGTGGGAAATCCCAACGGACGCATTCGCGCAAACTTCCACAAATGACCAGCAATAGGTTTCAACTCATATTTCTGACGGAGATAATCATACTCTTCACGTAACTTTTCCACATAATCATCTACCTCAATATCTCTCGAATAAAGCAAGCCCGAAGTGCCAAAAACCAATGCTTCTATCTGAAAAAGATTCTCCCGATGTTTCGCCAAGATTTTCAAAGGAAGTGCTTTTGCCAACAACTCAAAAGGTAGCGCATTCACCTTAAACCCAAAACTCTTTGCCAAAAAGCAATAGAACACCTCATTCCAGTTATTCGTGCTCTTCTCTAACTCCTGCTTAATTAATTCCGTTTTTTGCTCCAAACGCTTAATCATCAAACTGCTTAGCCAGAAATTAATGTGAATGCGTGGATATTGCTCAATCTTTGCCCGACAAGCAATCACATTGTCGCTAAGAATCAAACTTCGGTAGTTATTGGCAAGAATGGGCGAATAGCTCATGCAAAATGTCTCGATATTCTCACCTTCTGTAGTGCTAACGAGCAAATCTGACTCTGCCACCACATGCAGCACCACCGAATCATAAGCTTGATCTTGATGATGACCATGACGCTTCCAGTCGCTAGCTCGAACATGAATTTCCACATTCCCCACCCAAACCGTATCGCCAATCATGAGGCGTGCATCTGAAAAATCGGGACCCGCATGCTGATTTTGAAAACCAGGAGAGATAACACGCAGAATCTTCCCCGACTGTGTGAGTAATCGCTGCTGATCATAGAGCTTATGCTTCCACAAAAAATGTAAAAATTCTTCCTTCATTACCATTTCCCTCTTTCTTAAAACGTGCTGTTCATCGATAAAACCAACATCTCTCGCTTATTCTTCCTTCAAAACAACAGCCGATTCACACACATAATCGGGAATAATACCCGTACTTTTTATTCGAATCTCTGCCATCTCGGGAATCGTGTTCCCCGTTAAAACAAGCGCGGTGTCAACTCCAAACTTATTACCACCAATGATATCCGTTTCCAAGGTGTCGCCAACCATCAGGATTTCTCGCCGATGCAATTGCGCATTATCTTGCTTCGCCCGATTGAAAGCAAACATAAACATCTGTGCATCGGGTTTCCCAAATCGAATAAACTGCTTTCCCGAAACACGCTCAACCATATCCGCCAATCCTCCGATAGCTATCGAAACATCATGCTTGCTCACCGGATAATGCTTATCGGTGTTTGCCACGATGACCGGAATATTTCGCTTACGAAGTAAATTCAATGCCTTGTTTAAATCTTCATCCCAATGAAATCCCTCATCATCGAGAAAAACCAATGCTGCAATATCATCAATGCTATTCAAATCTAAATCGCGAATTGCCAATGTAGTTAACCCTGCTTGCTCAATGTAATGCGCCGACGATTTAGTGCCTATATAAGCCACTTTTCCTCCTTGAACCTTTATAGCTAACCACTCATGAGCCAACATGCCCGATGAAATAATCTTGTCGGGTGTAATGCAATAAATCCCACGTTTCACATAACTATCTGATAATTCCTCTGGTCCACGAGACGAATCATTAGTCACCACATAATAATTAATGTTATGACGATCTAAAAAGTTAAAGGTTTCTTGAATACCATCAATCATTCCCTTATGATTCTTCAACACCCCAAAAGCATCGAAAAAAATAGTCTTATACTTAATAGCTACCTCTTGAAATTTTACAATATCCATAGTTTATAGTTTTAATGCTCTCAAAAGCTTATTCGTATCAAAATTAGTATCAATGGTAGGGAAATAAGTATCGTATGCCTCTTGCTGAAGCTTCTTCATGTACGACTCTCTAAAAAAATACTGACCATCTTTCATCACATAATTCAAAATGAAAAAACGATAACACTCTTTAATCAAACGAACTTCTCCCTCACTTAGCGGATAAATCTTGTGATATTCCTTCAAAAATAAAATAAAACGATCTTCCATGAGCGGGTCGATTAGATAACTAAATACCGTGCGATCGCCAATGTCTGAACAAACCCTAGCAAAAAAATAAAAATCCATCACTCTGCTCGACATGCGAAACCAATCATAATCCCATCGCGAAAAAAACTTCCCCTCGGTTGTTACCGAATAATTGCCAATGTTCCAATCAACAAACACCGGAATAATATCAATCTCTGTCGTGTAGTTATATTCATCGGTATTCCTCAAGAAAATATCAATCTGACTATTTAGAACCGACTTCTGCTCTTCGCTTGCATGAAAAGAACCGCGCTCAATGCGCTTGCGAAGACTCATCATGTCGGTAACAACTGTTTTCGATGCAACCGGCAACTGTGGCGCAACATTATAACATGCCTTGTGAAAACGCGCCAACTCTCTACCCATCTTCTTAATATGACGCTCCTCTAAACGCTTGGGCGACTGCTGATCAATTTGAATCGGATTATAAAACACCAACCAAGCCGATCGATCATTATAAAAATAACGATAAATGAATAAATCATTTTTCTTCTCTAACGATTGCGCCAAAAAAGACTGATAAGGTGCCTCTAGATTATTCGCCAAATTATTTATTATAATATGGTCTTCCTTAAAATTATCGAAGTTCCCATAATCAGAAAGCTTCGCAAAAACAGGTTGGCGCTCATAAAACGAAACCTTATAAACCGAATTGGTCGACACATTAGCGCTCACATTGATTATCCGCTTTATTTCATGTCGATCGTCAAACTCTTTCCACGCCTGACGAATTATTTGTTCTCTAATATCTTCCATAAATCTTTGATTCTTTCTCTATATATCTCATCTCTAACATTCACCCTCTCCTCCCCTCATCGGGAAACATGCTCAAAATCATTTCAAATAATCTCAAAATAACGATTTAACTCCCAATCACTCACCATCTGCTCATGCTGTTGACATTCCCATCGACGTGTTTCAGTAAAATGCTCCACAAAATCAGCCCCTAACAATTCCTTCGCCAAATCGCTTTGCTGCATTCGCCTTGTGGCATCGAGCAAATTACTCGACAAACGCTCGCTCTCACTATCATAAGCATTTCCCTGAGTGGGTGGAATGCTCAACTTCAATTGGTGCCGAATGCCATATAAGCCCGAAGCCAAAGAGGCCGCCATTGCCAAATATGGATTAGAATCCGAGCCCGGAACTCGCAACTCTAAGCGTGCCGACTTCTTTAAAGAGGGCAACACTCGAAGCGAGCTCGTGCGATTATCAAAACCCCAGCTCACACTATTCGGTGCCCAATCGCCCCCATTCAAGCGTTTATAACTATTAATCGTAGGAGCATACATCGGCAGCAAATCGGGAAGTGCAATCAGAACTCCTGCCATATAACTCTCCATTAACTCATTGAGCTTACCATCAGGTTCACTAATAAACAAATTCTGCTGCAAATTTAAATCCCATAAACTTTGGTGCAAATGACCACTACATCCCGGAAGCTTAGCATCATGTTTTGCCATAAATGAAGCCGTTATTCCGTGCTCCGATGCCAACTCCTTCACCGTGTTCTTGAAAAGAACTGCCTTGTCGGCTGCTACCAACGTCTCATCATAACCAATAGCCGCCTCATAAACTCCCGGACCAGTTTCTGTGTGCAAAGCATCGAGCGGAATATTCATTGCCTCCATTGCAGAAAAAATCCCATGAAAATAATCCTTATTTTGTGCCGGACGTAGTTGCGAATAACCAAACATGCCCGAACTCAGCGGCTTCAAATCTCGCTTGCTAATTTCTGAAACACCTGCCTCAAGACGTTGAAAATTAAACCACTCAAACTCTTGCGAAAACATCGCTTTAAACCCCTGCTCCTCACCTTGTGCAATAATTCTTCTTAGCAAACTTCGAGGACAACAAGCGCTCCTTATCTCATCTTGATGCATGTCGCCCAAAAAAAATGCAATATTGTTATCTGTCGGCAAAAAACGCATGCTGTTCAAATCAAGCGTACAATGACCATCAGGATAACCCGTGTGTAGCCCAGTTATTTTTACACCACTGTAACACTTATCTTGACTATCCCAGCCAAAAATCACATCGCAAAAACCCACGCCATCGGCAATAACTTCTTTCAGCTTTGCCATCGAAATCATTTTCGCTCGCAAAACGCCATCAACATCAACAATCCCAAACTTAACACTCGAATGACCACCTGCCATCAGTTCTTCCAATATCTTTCTGTAACTCATAAATCTACTCTTCTCCTTAATACAAGCGAAGATATAAAAAAAACATCAATCACCCGCTCCAACTCAATTTAAATTTCAAAGGTTCGAAACTCAACTTCAATGGCATACTAACGGTTTTATTGCTGCAAATTCTAAAACAAAAAGCCCTGCAAGTCATTAAACTTGCAGGGCTTTTCTACACTTTTGGCGTTTCTTGTCTTCGCCTTTCGCTCCCCGAGTAGGACTTGAACCTACGACCTACGGATTAACAGTCCGCCGCTCTAACCAACTGAGCTATCGGGGAGTTTGTTTTGCTGTTCTCTTAAGAACGATGCAAAGGTAAGGTAATTTTTATAACTTCCAAAAAAAATCACTGAAAAGATTAATATTTTCAGTGATTTTTTTTTCAATTATCCACGAATAATTCCGCGCTCTGAGTTTTTAATGAATAGCAACACCTCATCACGCTCTGCACTTGCTGGCACTTCAGCCTCGATAAGTTCAATTGCTTGAGTAGTGTTTAAATCTTTCTGATAAATAAATCGGTAGATATCTTGAATCTCGCAAATTTGTTCATTTGTATAGTTTCTACGACGTAATCCAATAGAGTTAACACCAGCATAAGATAGCGGTTCTCTACCCACTTTAATAAAAGGAGGAACATCTTTTCTAACCAATGAACCGCCAGAAATCATAGCATGCTTCCCAATGTGAACAAATTGATGAACAGCAGTAGTTCCACCAAGAATAGCCCAATCATCAACAGTAACTTCGCCTGCTAGCTGCGTGCAATTCACCAAGATTACATTATCACCAACAATACAATCATGAGCAACATGCACATAGGCCATGATAAGACAATTAGAACCCACCACTGTTTTATTTCGAGCTGAAGTACCCTTGTTAATAGTAGCACATTCTCTGATGGTTGTGTTATCGCCAATTTCTACTGTTGTATATTCACCTTTATATTTCAAATCTTGTGGAGTTGCTCCAATTACGGCACCAGGGAAAATTTTACAATTCTTTCCAATTCGAACACCAGCCATGATGGATACGTTTGACCCAATATGTGTACCCTCTCCAATAACAACATCTTTGTCGATTGTAGCAAACGGATCAACAACTACATTGTCGGCAATAATAGCCTCTGGATGTATGTAAGCTAATGGTTGTTTCATATATTATAATAAATTTCTATTGTTTCACAATTTGCGCCATAAATTCACCCTCACAAACGAGTGTTTCTCCAACATAGCAAAAACCTGCCATGTTAGCAATTCCTCTACGAATGGGCGAAGTAAGCAATAATTTAAATACCAAGGTATCGCCAGGAACAACTTTGTGGCGAAAACGTACATTATCAACCTTTATAAAGTAAGTTGAATAACTACCCGTTAAATCGTTAAGAACATATAATCCTCCGCATTGTGCCATTGCTTCAATGAGCAAAACTCCAGGCATTACAGGCTCTTCAGGAAAATGACCTTCAAAGAAAGGCTCATTGCCTGTTACATTCTTAATACCAATGATGTGCGAATCGGTAATTTCCATAATCTTATCAACCAGCAAGAACGGATAACGATGCGGCAATTTTTCTCTAATCGCGTTAATGTCCATCAATGGTTTTGCGCAAGGGTCGTAGCTTGGAGTGCTCTTTTTCTTCTCGGCTAAATATTCTTTGCGAATTAGTTTTGCCAAATGCGTGTTAACTCCATGTCCGGGCTTCGTGGCTATCACTTTTCCTTTTAAGCGAACACCTGCAAGAGAAAGATCGCCAATCACATCAAGAAGTTTATGACGAGCACACTCATTGTTGAATTGCAAGTCTAAATTATTCAAAATTCCCGACGGCTGTACTTTAATCTCACCTTTATGATTAAAAACAGAAGCAATCCGCTGAAGCTCATCAGATGTCATTTCTTTATCCATGATAACAATCGCATTGTCTAAATCGCCTCCCTTCACCAAATTGTGCTGTAGCAAGAATTCTAATTCCCGAACAAAAACAAATGTACGACAAGGTGCAATTTCGCTTTTGAAATCAGCCAAACTATCTAGCGAAGCAAACTGATTATTTAGCACGCTAGAGTTAAAAGAAATAAGTGTATTTATACTATAATCATCATCGGGAAGAATCATTACTTCCGCACCCGTTTCAGAATCTTTATAGCTTATTTTTTTGGTAATCGTAAAATATTCACGCGGTGCATCTTGTTCAACCACGCCTGCTTTCTCAATTGCCTCAACAAATGGCTTTGAGCTGCCATCAACTATTGGCATTTCCTCATTGTCGATTTCAATGAGCACATTATCCAAGTCCATACCCGTTAACGCAGCTAGAGCATGTTCAATGGTGCTTAGTCGCATGCCATCTTTCATCAAAACCGTTCCTCTCGATGTGTCGCCAACTAACAAAGCATCAGCCTCAATGATTGGCTGCCCATCAATATCAACGCGCTTAAACTTAAACCCATGATTAATAGCTGCCGGCTTAAATGTTGCACGCACATCACAGTTTGTGTGTAGCCCTACTCCCGAAATGCTAAACTCTTGAGCTAAGGTTTTTTGTTTTTCAATCATCATGCTTTTAGTGATTTTATTCCAACTTCAACTTTAAAAGTTTTAGTTCTTTCTCTAATTGGTCAACTGTTGTTTTTAATTCAGGAAGTCGGCGCTGCACAATATATCCTCTAGCAGCCTTCCCATGCTCAATTGCAGGTGTTCCCATGATTGTCATATCATCTTTCACGTGATTACTCACCGATGAGGCTCCTGCAATAGTTACTCGATTCCCGATGGTTAAATGTCCTGAAATCATTACTCCACCACCAATAACACAATTCTTCCCAATCTTCGATGATCCTGCCACAGCGGTAAGTGCCGCAATAACCGTATTTTCTCCAAGCTCACAATTATGTGCTATCTGAATTAAATTGTCGAGTTTTACTCCTTTCCTAATAATGGTTGAACCCATCGTTGAACAATCGATAGTGGTGTTTGCTCCAATCTCCACACAATCTTCAATCACCACATTACCCACTTGTGCAATCTTCTTATACGACCCATCGCTAGTTGGAGCAAAGCCAAAACCATCAGAACCAATTACTGCTCCTGCATGAATAACGCAATTCGAACCAACAACACAATTGTCATAAATTTTTGCTCCAGCATAAATAATTGTTCCTTCCCCAATTTGCACATTCCTACCCAAATAAACATGCGGAAAAATGCGACAACCAGAACCTAACTGCACATGGTCATCAATATAACTGAAAGCTCCAACAAAGATATTATCGCCAAGTTTCGAACTTTCACTAACAAACGATGGTTGCTCAATACCAAACTTACGTGGCTTGCTTTCCTCATAAATTTCAAGTAATTGCGCAATCGCCTGATAAGGATCTTCCACCTTGATTAACGTGCAAGCTAACGGTTCCGTTGGAACAAAAGAATTGCCAACCAAAACAATCGATGCCTTGGTACTATAAATATATTTCTCGTATTTCATGTTTGAAAGAAAGGCCAGAGTACCAGGCTTTCCATCTTCAATCTTCGATACGTTATGAACACTGATATTCTCATCGCCAACAACCGTTCCGTTGAGAATCTCAGCAATAGTAATTGCTTTAAATTCCATGCTTTTATAATTAGAGCGTGGCAAAAATATGTATTTTTACTGAAACAAAAAACAAAACACTTACATAAACCACTTTATTACCTCGTAATTTAATCTACATATAACTCGCAAAACAACAAATTTGCTTACGAACAACCTGAGAAAGATTGCTCAAACTAATATCCGACGCCGTGCTTAACTCCTTAACCTCACCACTCTTCATGAGCAATTTTATATTGTTATCATGTGCAATATACGCCTTGTTAGTAAACTCCCGTTGAATTAAAAAATAGCTCAACTCTTGGTCGTTTAGCCCATAGCTCAATTTAATCTTTGCCCCCACTTCCTCGAGCCAAATCCCATCGATAGCATCGCTTTGCATGACCACCTTAAAAAGATGACGATTAATAATACTCTTAGCTAAGTGCGAAAGTATAAAATCAGGGTGCGATTGCCATTCCTTAATCGACGAGATAATATCATTATCATCGATGCTACTAAATAAATCTAATAAATGCCGCCCCTCTATTTGATCGTTATTCTTAAAATGTTGAAGCGAAATGTGGTGAGTTAGAAACACCTTCAAACTAGGCGTTGCAAAAACATCGCAACCCGAAAGCGCAAGTTCTTTAGCTCGCTTTAGCACCTTTTCCAAAAGAATTTCGGCTGAAAGAACCGTTTTGTGAAGATAAACCTGCCAATACATTAAACGTCGTGAAATTAAAAACTTCTCAATCGAATAAATCGCTTTCTCCTCAATGACCAATTGATTATCTTTCACATTCATCATCTTTATCAAACGGTCGGCACCAATTGTTCCCTCGGCAACTCCCGAATAAAAACTATCGCGACGAAGATAATCTAAACGATCAACATCGAGTTGACTTGAAACCAACTGATGCAAAAAAGGCTTGTGATACATGTCCTGAAAAATCGAAATACCCAAAGCCAGCCTTCCTCCAAACTGCGAATTAAGATCTTGCATGAGAAGTAGCGAAATATCTTCATGCACCAAATTATCAACAATTGCATATTCCAAAGCATGTGAAAACGGACCATGACCAATGTCGTGGAGCAAAATCGCCACCAAAGCCCCTTCCGCCTCTGCATCCGAAATTTCAACCCCCTTACCCTTTAGCGTGTCAAGTGCTTCTTGCATTAAAAAAGTTGCTCCCAAAGCATGCTCAAATCGCGTGTGATTGGCTCCCGGATAAACCATGCACGACAAACCCAATTGCTTTATTCGTCGCAAACGCTGAAAATACGGGTGCTCCATGAGGTCGAACAAAAGGTTCGACTGTAGCGAATTGAATCCTAAAACAGGGTCGTTAATTGTTTTTCTTTTATTTTGCACAATGCCTTCTTGAATTGTTTGGCGACAAAGATAGCTATTTGATTTTGAACTGACCATTTTGTTCGCCAGCTTTCAATCATTTGGGCGTGCCGGCATTCATCCCCACCGCACTCCCTCGCCATGCCGTCGGGCTTTCCGCTGCAATCTTTTAAGGGGGCGAGAACCAAAGCCCCCTTAAAAGGATTTCCGCTGCAATCCCTCACGCACCTAACGGTAAGTAAAACGTAAAATAAACAAACATCGCCCAACTTGGAAACGATTCCTCCCGTCAATATTGCGCTTGGCTTCACATGAGAACAAGGAAAATCTTTGATAAAAGATGAAAAACATGTAGCTAGTCGGAGGGTTACAAAGAGGTGGAAGGATAATTTGCTCTACCAGAGTAACAGGTCTTCGCTGTGCTAGTTGTTTCCACAACCCGATGAAATTCAATAATAAAAAGCTCAGCCAACAGCTGAGCTTTTTTAGAAATCAGAATGTCTCTTTGAGGCTTTCTTTGTAGTATTAAAATAGCTTCAATTTAGAACGTGATACCAAAGCTGACGTGTAGCCCATCAATCGACTTAGGTTCATCGCTAAACTTATGATTATAGCCAATGGTCATTAAATATTTCTGCTCGAAACGCACACGGACAGATAAATTCGTATAGGTGAACTCCTTCTCCTCATTTAATTCCGACCATCCAAACCCTCCATCAGCAAGAGCTTCAAGGGAAACATGCTCCCATGCTGTTGATGGCTTCCCATGGAAAAAGGCATAACCCAAACCGAGTCCCATGCCCCAAACTTCATCATAGGTTTGCGTTTGCTTATCTAATTCCAAATTGATTGGCATCGAGAAGCGGCAAAACCATCGTTCTGAAAATTTTAACCCTAGGGCAGGGTTGAAGGTAACTGCCGAGTGGTCTTCACTAAAATCAGTGAGATGACCAACTGAAATCTCATCGAAATAGATGCCTTTTTTTTCCTGTGCCATTGCTTGAAGAGAAAAACACAGCGTTAGAATGAATATGATTTTTTTCATTTATTCATTTTATTTATCGTTTTGAAACAGCCTTAATTGTGGTGCAATTGTACGAAGAAATTTTCGAATCAGCACTTGATAAAAATCAATAAATATACTTTGCATAAAAAATATTTAGTCGCCCAATAAGAAAAGGTATCATCCAAATATTCTTCTGTTTCATTGTTGTATTTGTTTTTTTTTAAAGTATCAAAGCAAAGAGAAGCACAAAAATGCGCTTCTCCTTGAAATTTCTATTCCTCGCCGTCTTCTATGGGCAAGGCATTGTTGTAGTCGTCTTCGGTAAAGGTGTAGGTAAATGTGCGATAATATTCTGAAATTATTTCTAGTGTATAATTATCAGAAACAGCTTGAATAATATTGAAAGGAGATTTTGTTTCTTTGCCAAAATTCACTTTCCGGGTATCTCCAAAGGTAATTTCAACGGAATCAGACAGAGAGATTGTTCCTGGTGCCATGCCAAATATAAAGTCTCCTTCTTGCTTTAAAGTATCTCCCTTTGCAATATCATATTCATATGCTTTATAATAAATTGAATCTTTCTGTGGTTTAAGAATAGCTACTAACAAGTCAACGTTGGTATTATTTATCATACAATAATTAAAGATATATCGTCCATCTACTATTGTATTACAAGACATTAAGCTACTTACTATTCCAATAGCTAAAAGTAGCATCCAAATATTCTTCTGTTTCATTGTTGTATTTGTTTTTAATGTTGTTTTTCCAGCCGTTCCAAGTTTTTTGTCCTTTTAGGGCATCTTCTATTTCCTTTATGGTGTAGCCGGAAACTTTGTCATAGTATGATTTATATGAGTGTGGTTTACCCCAAGTTTTGCTATCATAATCCCACCACGAACTAGTTTCTCTAATACCAAATCCATCCATCATATCTACTGCTGCTCTTGTGTAATTCAATCTAGCGAAAGACATAATCTCTTCATAATCAGGATACACCATTCTTGTCAACTCCCACTGCACGCCTCTAGCCCATGATTCTTTTACAATGGTTTCTCTTGTTTCATGTCGTAAAGATACAAAAATAATGAATACCGTGCAACGGTCTTATCTCGCACACGCAGTTGACACGTTATGAAAGCAAAAACGTGCAGCCTCCGGCCGATGTGCTGCTCAGGCTGTCCAACATTTTTGATGTTTCCATTGACTACCTGGTAAGCGGCAACAAATCCGATAAAATAGAACAGACCCTGAAGGATGCGGAACTGATTAAACAGTTCAAACAGTTGGACAAATTGCCGGAAGAGGAGAAAAAAACCATCGTGAAGGTATTGGGCGCCCTGGTCAGGGACTTTAACGCAAGACAGGCTTATTTGGTATAAGAAAAGCCCCGGAACTTTCCGAGGCTTTTCATTTTTAAAGCATTTTTAGCATTCCTTTTTTATCGTACATAAATTTTATACGGGAGGTTTCTTTTTCTAATTTCTCGACTACAATAACATTTGAACTAACTTCTACTTCCTTTTGTATAAAAAGATTATTCGCTGACCTCTCTGTATAAATATAATTGCACTCCCCATCAAAACATGTATAACTAGCCACCCTAGTTAATGACTCACATTTATTGTTTTTCACGTTCATTAAATAAAGGTTTCTAGTCAAATTATATTCATTATCAACTCCATCAATTGACAAAATCAGAAAGCTTTGAAATTCCTCTGATAAGTTCACTTCCCCTAAACAAAATAAACTTAATTCCTTCTTTCGTAATTCAATAAATTCCTCAATTTTATTTGAATAAGGGTTTATATCTTCTTCTTTATAGATACTCCATCTATTAATTAAGTCCAAATCACACAGGAAATTAAATGCATTGCCTGTAATCTTTTGACTCTGGTTAGGCTGCAACAATGATTCTTTATCTAAAAAGATACTATCTGTTATTACATTGCTATTAATAGACAAGAACTCTGTAGGTAATTCCATTTCTTTTGAGTAGTTCTCAAACAATAAAGCATCAGTATTTGGATTATTTTTATCCATAGTAGAGCATTCCATAAAAAGTAAATTCAGTAGAGCAATTAATATCATGCCGTTTTTAATTTTGGTTACCATGGCTTTATGCTTAAAAGAAAGAACCCTAATTTACTATAATCATATGCTGAGTTATAGTGGGGTTTGTAAGCAACATATCGTCTTGCATAATAAGTCTCATTAAAACCCCAAAGCTTTGCTTGTTGTGCCTCCCACTTATAAATAGAAGCATGCTGACTCTTAGTATTCATTAAGCCAGTACTGAAATAACCTGCATGGAGATATTCATGTCCCATTGTAAAGTAGAGCTGTTCCTTTGAAGCAAATGCAGCTTTATATAAATACACATTAGAGCCTTTTCCTGTTCCTAAATACATTGTGGAACCTCGAACAGATTTACCTGAAGCGTTTAAAACGACATCTCCTTTTGTTGAATAACCAGGAGGCAATGTCCCATCAGCATATAAGTCATTCACTCCTTTTACATTCGTTCCAAAATTTTCGTTTGAAAAAGTTTGTGCATACTCATTGCTATAATCCATTCCTTCTCCAATCTTAGTTACATCTCCTGGAACTCCAAGTGCATCAAACGTAGCCCCTTCTCCTGACCAAAATTTTCCACCATGTTTAGTTGCTGTGATACCTCCGGATATACCACCAATTAAACCTCCAGTAGCAGCTCCAAAACCACCGCCAATTAAACCTTGCCCAAGACCTTGCCCGAAAGAAGCTCCTCCTGCCCAGGCATTTCCAGCCCCTCCGACAAAACCTCCTGCAAAACCTCCTGCCGCTCCAGTCATTGCTCCTCCTGCAAAGCCAATCGTTCCAACAGCACCAGCAACTAACTGTCCTGCTCCATAACCTGCTGCACCGGAAAGCGCTCCAATTCCCATTGACAAAAAGAAATCACCTGCACTATTAATATTTCCAGAAGCTCCTTGTATAAAAGTGTTAATAAAAGCACCTATTATCATTGCTTCTATGAAAAATTCCCCATCCGGGTCTGTGTATATGAGCGGGTTATTCAAACAATAACTATAGCGATTATAGTTTTGGGTGAAATCGCTAACAATGTATTAATAAGTGTCCCTTTATTTTCAATCTATTTTATCCCAGTAAACAGCTGTCTTATTCGCTCTACCTCTAATTCTTGCAATTTTAATCTTGTATTAGAATAATTGTTATGATCAAACATTGTTTCTATTGTTTCAATATTATCCTTCAAAAAACAGATATAGTCTTCATACCTCATTGGCTTATTGAGCTTTTTATCATCATTTAAAAGTGCTCTCAATAGAGCTAAATCAAACCAATTATTCCTTTCCTCAAAGCTACATATATCAATTGATGTTGATGAACGTTCACAAACTACTCTAAAAGCAATTTTATCATTTGCAAATATTTTAAAGCTGTCGCCAAAGTTTATCGATGAATCTTGACTAACCAATTTTAGGTTATGCATCTCAAAAAAGACAGTTATATTATCCATATCATAATCATTTGATTAGCCAAAGCTTATCTGTACTTAAATGATATCCATTTTCAAATAAGTAATTAAGTTCCTTCTCAAAAAAGCTTCCTGGTTTCACCTTACTTAATGGAGTAGCTAACCTAATTTTATCTCCACGTAACATCATTCTATCCAAAAATTTCTGGTTAGCACCCCACTGTTCAGCTGGACTCATCTTGTTCCATACATCTAATGGAATTTCAAACCTATTTGCTCCTAGCTTATTTGAGAGTTCTGCGTAGTCTGGATAATGACCTAGTACCGATGTCCTCGCCCCCTCTACTTTCTGTTCTACGCTTACCGATGGTTTCTTTGCTAGCTTGCTGCTTACCAAATCAGTGGCATACATAGTGCCTAAGCCAATAACCGCTCGCTGTCCAAACTGATTAAATGTTACGGGTTGCCATCCTTCCCCTGTAATATCTACCGCTGAGGTAGCTACAATCTCGCCTGCTTTCACGTATGTAGCATTATTCACCAGGAATGCGCCAAACTTCCCTACCGTTTCCCCCGCTTTTAGCGAGGCTCCCCAACCTGCTGTGAGTCCTCCAATAGTGCCCGACAAAGCTACGTCAAAAAAGTCAACCTTATTCAACCACGCATCTTTCCCAGAATAGCCCTGATAATGATTCATAGCTACCTGCATACCATAATCAATGGCTGCCGATATAGCCATCCCTATCAAAAAAGCAGCTACAACAAACTCCCCCTCCGGGTCGTTATATTTCAGCGGGTTGTTCAGGCAATAGCTATATCGGTTGAAGTTCTGGCTGAAGTCGGGGGCTTGAATGTTGTTGTCGGGCGATAGGAATCTACCCACAGCAGGGTCGTAAAGCCTGCCGTTCATATGTATCAGCCCGAAGCAATTCAGATGCTCATGACCAGTGTATCCTCGGCCTAAGAAAAGCGTTGGTTCGCTTCCTGGGCTGTAGATTTCAAGTGTTGACGGGTTTCGCAATCGGCCCCAAGCGTCATAGCTCAACTCTTGTTTCAAAGAACCATCGGCAGCTAACACATGGGTAATGCTGCCTAAATAATCTCTGCAAATATAATATATTTTCCAATTGGCACTGCCTTCTTTCACAAAAACTGCTGGGGCGGTGTAATAATCGCCATCTAAATAGAGTCGTTGGGTGGTGGTGCCACTCGCTTTATCCTCTTCATAGCAGCCGCCTAAATAATATCGTTGCAGCACGGTGCTGCTGCCGCTTTCTAAGCGCATTTTCGTGCGCTGATTGCTCACTCCATAGGTATAATAAGCCGTGTAGTTTCCTTCTGAAATTCGATTGGGCTGCTTAAAGGAGTTAAAGATGATGCGCTGATCGCGCAGTGGAATGGCGGCACTGCTTGGCTCGGCACCCGAAATAGCATAGGGCTTGCCTGTTGTGTGATATTCAAAGTTCCCCACATTGCTCATTGCTAAAATATTTCCTTTGCTATCATAATCCACCTGATTATTGCCATAATCAGTCAGCCTGTTCAAATTGTCATAAGCAAAATTCTCGGTTTGGCTAAGCTTATTATTTCTTCTGCTCAGTAAATTTCCGGTGCCCGATTCAAAGTTATAGGT
>JBKEAC010000018.1:0-21743 GCA_047971925.1 Mangrovibacterium sp. | reverse complement strand
ATTATTGGATAATAATAAAAAAAACAGATTCTGTTTTAGGTCCTTTGGACTTTAAAGAGTTTTATGAAAGTGCAAGTGAGTTAAATTTGCCCAAGTCAATGATATCTAAGCTAGAACACAACAAATGAACCTCACAACAAACACACAAAACTTCAGCTTCGAGCCCTCCCCCTACAAGGGAGACAGAGTGGGCTTTCCAGCAATCGGTGATAACTACGAAAAACTCCAATATTACTACCACTCCGACCACCTTGGTTCGGCTTCGTACATCACGAATTTAGATGGCGAGGTTGTTCAGCATGTGGAATATGTGCCGTTTGGCGAAGTCTTCATCGAAGAACGCAGCAAGATTTGGAACACACCTTTCCTTTTCAACGGAAAAGAATTGGATGAAGAAACGGGATTGTATTATTATGGGGCGAGGTATTATAATGCGAGGGTGAGTTTGTGGTTGAGTGTTGATCTGCTCCATGAACACTCTGTGTATTCCTTCATTTACTTACCGTTAGGTGCGTGAGCGATTGCAGTGGAAATCCTTTTAAGTGGGCTTTGGTTCTTGCCCACTTAAAAGATTGCAACGGAAAGCGCGACGGCATGGCAGAGATACAGGGGTGGGCAAATGCCGGCACGCCCAAAGAAAAAAGGAAAAGAAAAAAAAATCACATAAAATTAAAACCCTAAACGAAAATAATAACGCCTCCAAATCAAGCATAATCAAAGCACATGCGAAAGGATCCTTAAACATTTTTCAAAAAAAAAGGACAAATGATTTACTTAAACTATTTTTATATATATATTTGAAGCTTGTTTTATCTCCTATTCTGTTTCACACATGAATGACAATAAGCGTCTTCAGCAAATGCAAGAGCAATTTATACAGTCACTACCCGATAATTTTTCCATTTTGGAAGAACCTATCGACGTAAATACGCAGCACCACTATTTTGAATATAATAAAGAAATAGAGCCTTTAAGCTTGTCAGACTTTCAGCAGTTTGATGAACGTACATTTGAAAGCAATGACTACGAAAATCACCGCCGTCTGCTTGCGCAACTAGCAAAATCCGACCAAGTGGAGGCTTATCGAATCATTGAGCGATATTACCATCATTCGCCAACAAAAAAAATGAATGCATGGGCTACCCTAGCCCTACAAGAAAGCCGCATGATGATTGAAAGCACCTTAATTGATAGCAATTTTCCGGTTTTCATTTCCACAGGGCTTGGAGGAAAAGGGCAGAGCATTCGCTTCTTCATGGTTCTCGTGCTTAATAATTTAGATGACAGTTATAGTCAAACACAGAAAAAATTAATCAAGACAGAGATTAACTTTCAACTTGCAGAAAACGGAGGCGAATTAGAGCAAATTCGTTTTTCAAAATGTTATGCCTCTTGCACCTTTTTATATCCGCTAAAAACACAACTCCAAACTTTCATTTCAAATTTAATTGGAGAATGTAATCAATATGGAAATTTTCTGCGCGAGGAAATCATTATTACCAATGTGAAAAAAATTAGCTTGAGCGAAGTTCAACAATTTATTGAAGAAACCGAGCTCAAGAATGATAATAAAAAACAATAACACACAACTACTTATATATACACATCGTGAGCACAAAATACTTATCTGATTTAGAAATTGCGCAAAACTGCCAAATGCGCCCCATTGCGGAAATAGCTGCTAATTTAGGTCTTAGCGAAAACAACATTGAGCTATATGGAAAATATAAGGCGAAAATTCACCTCAATGTGCTGGAGCAATTTAAAGATAAAGCCAACGGAAAAGTTATCCTCGTTACTGCCATTAATCCAACACCAGCGGGAGAAGGAAAATCGACCACCACTGTTGGGCTAGGACAAGCGTTTGAACAAATCGGCAAGAAAGCGATCATTGCACTTCGCGAACCCGCCTTTGGTCCTGTCATGGGAATTAAAGGTGGCGCTGCTGGAGGTGGTCATGCGCAAGTTGTGCCAATGGAAGATATTAATCTGCATTTCACAGGCGATTTTCACGCCATCACAGCTGCAACCAATGCCATTGCAGCCATGCTTGACAATCATCTGCACCAAGGAAACAAACTAAACATCGACCCTCGACGAATTGTGTGGAAACGAGCTCTCGACATGAACGACCGTGCACTTCGAAACGTGACCATCGGACTCGGTGGGCACACCAATGGAATTCCTCGTGAAGATCATTTTCAAATTACGGTTGCTTCGGAAATCATGGCGGTATTCTGTATCGCCACAAGCCTTTCGGATTTGAAAGCTCGAATAAGTAGAATTGTAATCGCCTACACTTACGACAGAACGCCCGTGACTGTTGCCGACATTGATGCGGCTGGAGTGTGTGCTCTCATTTTGCGCGATGCGTTAGCCCCTAACTTGGTGCAAACACTTGAAAACACGCCTGCGTTAATTCATGGTGGACCATTTGCCAACATTGCTCATGGTTGTAATTCGATTATTGCGACAAGCATGGCAAGAAAACTAGCCGATTATGTGATTACTGAGGCGGGATTTGGTGCCGATTTAGGAGCTGAAAAATTCCTAAACATTAAAGCTCGAATTGCCGATATCAAACCGAGTGCCGTTGTAATTGTTGCAACTATTAGAGCATTAAAAATGCAAGGAGGAATGAAAAAAGAAGAACTCCAAACTGAAAGCGTAAAAGCATTGCTCGATGGGATGAAGAATTTAGAAAAACACATTGAAACTGTTCAAGCATTTGGTCTCCCCTATGTGGTTGCAATCAATAAATTTGTTACCGACACCGAGTTGGAAATTAAAGCACTCCACGAATGGGCAGAAACGCACAAACACCCCGTTGCATTGAGCGAGGTGTGGGAACATGGAGGAAAAGGCGGAATGGCAGTAGCAGAAAAAGTGATTGAAGTGATTGAAACAATGCCTAATAATTTCAAACATTTATATGACTTGAACGATTCTATCGAAGATAAGATAACGAAAATTGCTCGAACAGCCTACGGTGCTAAAGATGTTGAATTTACATCGGAAGCCAAAGTGCAACTAAATACGATTAAGAAAAACGGCTGGGACAAACTAGCTGTCTGCATGGCAAAAACGCCTGTTTCATTAAGCGACAATCCAAAACTCTTAGGGCGACCTGAAGGATTCACCATTACAGTTCGCGAACTAACACCATCGGTTGGCGCTGGCTTTATTGTAGCTCTCACAGGCGATATTATGACGATGCCTGGACTACCAGCAACGCCATCGGCTGTTCACATGGATGTAGCAGAAGACGGAAGCGCTGTTGGACTGTTTTAATGTTTACAGCACAACTATTGAGAAAAAAAATCATCAACCAATAACTCATCAAACATGAAGACAATAAATTTAGCACTACAAGTACTACCACAAGCGCAAAACAAAAATACTTATGCCCTTGTTGATTCAGCTATTGAAATCATTGCTGCTTCGGGATTAAAATATAAGGTCTGCCCTTTTGAAACTGTAGTTGAAGGAACTTTTGATGAAGTGATGCTCGTGGTAAAAAAAGTACACGAACAATTAGAACTCAATGGTACCGAAACGCTTATGACGTACATTAAAATACAGACGAATTTCCAATCGGATGTAACAATTGAAGATAAAATGGAAAAATATTAAAAAAAAAGACTTTTTTATTGCGCTTTTCAAAAATAGCCTTATATTTGCAGCGTCTTAGAACATAAATGACTTCGTGGCTTAATGGATAGAGCACTTGGTTACGGCCCAAGAGGTTGCAGGTTCGAATCCTGCCGAGGTCACTTTTATATTTTCTAAAGACAAAAAAATTGCCGACTTCGTGGCTTAATGGATAGAGCACTTGGTTACGGCCCAAGAGGTTGCAGGTTCGAATCCTGCCGAGGTCACAAAGCTTCAATCGAAAGATTGAAGCTTTTTTGCATTATAAATGACTTCTGCAATCTTTAACAAGGGCAAGTTTATTTCAATCAGCAAACACTATTGGCGAAAATCTTTTAGCCAGCACAATCATAAAACGAAGTGACAACTCCAATTAAGGAGGAGGTATAAATATTAAAACTAGAGCACTTTTAGGGAAAATACCTTAGCAAAAGCTAACACAAAAAGACAAGTTATTCACTTTATCTGAAATAAAGTCCTTATATCTATTGCTACACAAAACAATAGTTGTATATTTGCAGCGCGTTAAGTCCTTTCGAGGGCAAAACAACATAAAGTCTAATTTATTAAAGTATTAATTAACAAAAAAAATGGTAGATCAAAACCAAGCAGCAGATTTCGATTGGGCTGCACTAGAAGCTGAAGATTCAGGTTTTGCAGGAAAAGCAGGATCTGATGTAGAAAAGTTGTATGACAATACACTTAACACTGTTCAAGAAAAAGAAGTAAAAGAAGGTACAATTGTATCGATGAACAAGCGTGAGGTTGTTGTAAATATTGACTACAAATCAGACGGTATTGTTTCAGTAAACGAATTCCGCTACAATCCTGATTTAAAAATTGGCGATCGAGTAGAAGTTTACATTGAAAACTTAGAAGACAAAAAAGGACAAATGATTTTGTCGCACAAAAAAGCACGTGCATTGCGTTCATGGGATCGTGTTAACGAAGCTTTGGAGAGTGACGAAATTATCAAAGGATATATCAACTGTCGCACAAAAGGCGGTATGATCGTTGATGTATTTGGTTTAGAAGCATTCTTGCCAGGTTCACAAATCGATGTTAAGCCAATTCGTGACTACGACATGTATGTAGGCAAAACAATGGAATTCAAAGTGGTTAAAATTAATCAAGAATTCCGCAACGTTGTTGTATCTCACAAAGCTCTTATTGAAGCTGAATTGGAGCAACAAAAGAAAGATATCATTTCGAAATTGGAAAAAGGACAAGTGCTTGAAGGTACTGTTAAAAATGTTACTTCATACGGTGTATTCATCGACCTTGGAGGCGTTGACGGTCTTATCCACATCACTGACCTTAGCTGGGGACGTATTTCACATCCGAATGAAATCGTTGAGTTAGACCAAAAACTAAACGTAGTTATTTTGGATTTCGACAACGAGAAAAAACGTATCGCTTTAGGTTTGAAACAACTTACTGCTCACCCATGGGACAACCTAGAAGCTAACGTAAATGTTGGTGACACCGTGAAAGGTAAAGTTGTTGTTATGGCTGACTACGGTGCATTTATTGAAATTGCTCCAGGTGTAGAAGGTTTGATTCACGTTTCAGAAATGAGCTGGAGCCAACACCTACGTTCAGCTCAAGACTTCTTGAAAGTGGGCGAAGAAATCGAAGCACAAATCTTGACACTCGATCGTGAAGAGCGCAAAATGTCATTAGGTGTTAAACAATTGCGCCAAGATCCTTGGGGTGATATCGACACACGTTTTGCTACTAACACAAAACACACAGCACGTGTTCGCAACTTCACTAACTTCGGTGTTTTTGTAGAAATCGAAGAAGGTGTTGATGGTTTAATCCATATTTCAGATCTTTCTTGGACTAAGAAAATTAAACACCCATCAGAATTCACATCAATTGGTGCTGAAATCGAAGTGATGGTTCTTGATATCGACAAAGATAACCGTCGTTTGAGCCTTGGTCACAAACAATTGGAAGAAAATCCATGGGATGTTTTCGAAACAATCTTCTCAGTAGGTTCAGTGCATGAAGGTACAATTATCGACTTGTTCGACAAAGGTGCTACTATCGCTCTTCCTTACGGTGTTGAAGGTTTCGCAACTCCTCGTCACTTGGTGAAGGAAGATGGTTCACAAGCAAAAGCTGAAGAGAAATTAGACTTCAAAGTGATTGAGTTTTCAAAATCGGCTAAACGCATCATCTTGTCGCACTCTCGCACATTCGAAGATGACCAACGTGCAGCAGAGGAAACAGAGAAAAAAGCAGAAGAAAAATCAACTAAAAGCGCTGTAAAAGCAGTGAAAGAAAGTGTTGAAAAAACAACTCTAGGTGATATTTCTGAATTAGCTGCTTTGAAATCTCAAATGGAAGCTCAAGAAAACAAAGGAAAATAATTGAATTTGCTTCATGCAAGCTCCATTCAATTTAACCATACTCGGAAGTAGTGCAGCAGTGCCTACTTCCGAAAAATTCCCAACCGCTCAGGTGCTTAATGCACTTGGGCGTTTGTTTTTAATTGATTGTGGTGAGGGTGTGCAGTATCAGCTCCGTGTGAATGGTATCAGCCCATTGAATATCGACCACATTCTGATTTCCCACCTACATGGCGATCATTTCTTTGGGCTTATTGGATTATTATCGACCATGTCGCTACTCGGAAGGAGTAAAGATTTACATCTTTATGCACATTCAACCATTAAAGAATATATTGATTTTCACATTCGCTTTCTAAATCAGGGAGAGTTTAGTTATAAAATCATTTACCACCCGCTTAGCTTTAAAAGTCCGCAGGTTATTTTCGAAAATAAGAAGATGACTATCCGCTCTTTTCCCTTGAAACATGGCATTCCCACATGCGGTTTCCGATTTGACGAGAAGCCTAAAGAGGCTAATATCATCAAATCAAAGATTGAGCAATATAACATTCCCTTACGCGAAATCAGATTTATTAAAGAAGGTGCCGATTTTGTATGTTCCGATGGCTCAATTATTCCTAATTCTGAGTTAACTATTCCGGCACAGCTCCCCCGTTCTTATGCTTTTTGCTCTGACACGGTCTTTGAGCCGGCGATAATTCCTGAGCTACAAGGAGTGAGTTTGCTTTATCATGAAGCCACATTCATTGAAAAAGATAAACTAAAGGCTAAATCAACGATGCATTCCACAGCACTTGAAGCGGCACAAATAGCACAGTTGGCAAAAGTAGGAAAATTACTAATTGGTCATTTTTCTGCTCGATATCCACATGCGAAAATATTAATCGCCGAGGCACAAGAAGTCTTCAAAAACACCGAAGAAGCAAAAGAAAATATGCGTTTGCATATATAAAAACACTTGGTTTTTTTTGGTAATTACATTCGTTTTTTACTTAACTTTGCTGTAATTATTAAGAAAATACTACTCATGAAACGAGCCATGGACTTAGGAATCTCACACACGAGCATGACTATAATGGCGAGTTACATCTGACAACTAAAGCACAAATTTTAAACAGATGAAAAAAACCATTCTTTTTATGCTTTCGCTAATTTGCTTGGCGTCTTGTAACAATTCGAAAGTTCAAGAAAATAGCAACGAATTTATCGAATACTTAGAAAGCTACACCCAAGGTTCAATTTCTTGCCGAGAAAATATCACTATTACTTTTAATCATGACTTAGCCGCTTATCCTGGTGAGCCAAATAGTGACGCTTCAAAAAAATTAATTACTCTTTCACCCAAAGTTTCTGGAACAGTGCGCTGGCTTGATGCCCGAACAATTGCATTTATTGCCGACTCCCCCTTAAAAGGAAACACCACTTATAACGTATCTGTAGCAATGAACAAGCTTGTTGAATCCTTGGCAGAATCAAATGCTTTATTCACTTTCGAAGTTTCAACTTTAAAGCAATCAATGCGCATAGCCAACTTGAGTTGCAGAGTATATGCTACAGAAAACAACAGTTTTAATCGTTTGTCGGGCGTTCTACATACAGCCGATTATGCCGATGAAAAGAGTGTTGAAGAAACCGTTGAGATCCACTTAAACAATGCTACGCAAAAAATCATTTGGCAACACGGAGGGCTAGAACATAACTTTTATGTAGATAGCATTCGGAGAACAGAAAGCTATCAGCAAGCTATTATTTCATGGGATGGCAAAGCATTAGGCTGCGAGGAGATCGGATCGGAAACGCTACGAATTTTCCCTATCAATGTGTTTGGAATGGTTGATTATGAAGTTACACAGCAGCCAGAGCAATATATAAGCATTCGCTTTTCAGAGCCCCTATTGCCCAGCCAAGACCTTGATGGAATCATTCGGATAAACAATGCCGACGAACTAAAATACTACATCAACAACGATGAGCTACTTATTTACCCTCAAAATCACCTCGTTGGGGAAAATGAGGTGATCATACTTGCAGGAATACAAGATATCAATCACAAGACTCTCGGTGAAGATATTCGCCTATCTGCTTTGTTTGAAGAAATAAAGCCCGATATAGAGCTCATTGGGAAAGGAACAATTATGCCTTCATCGGCAGAACTAACTTTTCCATTTTCATCGGTTAATCTGATGGCTGTAGATGTGCGAATCATTGAAATTTTCTCGAATAATGTGCAACAATTCTTCCAAGAAAACAGCTATAGCGGAAATGAAAATATTTCTTTTGTAGGACGATTGATCGCTAAAAAGAAGATCGATTTAAGTAGTACTCCTTTTTCTGATTTAAAGAAGTGGAAAACATATCATTTCAATCTGGCAGAACTAATCACCGTGAATCCCGGAGCTATTTATCGAGTGCAACTAAGTTTTACTAAGGAATATTCGTTATACAATCAAAAAGATTTGCCCAAATTGCAGGCACTCGATGCTAAAGCTCAGCTTGATGCCAATTTGCAGTTACAAGAAGAAATGAACGAATGGGATACTAAACGCTGGTATTACGATTATGACTACGATTATGACTACAAATGGGAAGAACGAGATAATCCGGAGAGTAAATCATATTATAATTCAAGCCGATTTGAATCTAAAAATATTTATGCCACGAATTTGTCAATCATTGCAAAGGGTGGCAATGCCAACTCCATGTTCTTTGCCACGAGCAATCTCGTTACAGCTAAACCTGAATCGGGAGTTACGATTAGTGTTTACAATCTTCAAAAGCAACTTCTTGAAACTGTTATTAGCGATGCTAATGGTTTTGCGAGGATAGAGCTCAAAAATAAGCCCTACTTTTTAATTGCAGAAAAAGATAATCAGCGTTGTTATCTTCGTCTGGACGATGGTTCTTCATTGTCGTTGAGTAATTACGATATCAGCGGCGAACTAATTCAAAACGGCATTAAAGGATTCATTTATGGCGAGCGAGGTGTGTGGCGACCGGGAGATAAAATGTTTATCAATTTCATTCTTGAAAATGCCGAAGGAAAATTTCCAAGTAATTATCCCATTGTTTTTGAGTTAGTAAATCCACAAGGACAAATCACCTATCGAAAGGTGAGCAGTACACACGTCGATGGTTTTTACTGTTTCATGGCAGAAACCGATGTTGAAGCACCTACTGGAATTTGGGAAGCTCGCGTGCTGCTCGGTCAACAGATTTTCAGAAAAAACATCAAGGTAGAAACCGTAAAACCTAACCGATTAAAAGTTGGTCTTTCTTTAGATAAACCGACGATGAGCTATAGAGACCAATCATCTACTGTGAATTTAAATACAGCATGGCTTCATGGGGGAATAGCAAACGGATTGAAAGCAGATATTAACCTGCGATTTTCTCAAATTGCTACTGAATTTAAAAACTTCCCAGGGTATATCTTCGACGACCCAACCAAAGAACTTACCAGCGATGAAGAAGTTATCTTCGACGGTCAAGTTGATAATAACGGATTTGCTACGGTTAAACTTCCTCTCCCTAAAATAAATTCTGCTCCAGGCATGTTGCGTGCCAACTTCACGTCGCGCGTATTTGAGAAGTCTGGCGACTTTAGTATCAGCTCATTTAGCACAACCTATGCTCCATATACCTCGTTTGTAGGGATAAAAATGCCAAGTATCGATTCGGAAATGTATAAAACCGATACGAATTATCCCATGCAAATAGTAACTGTTGATGAACTCGGACAGAAAGTTAGTGTGGATAAAGTAAAAGTAACTATCTACAAAATCAATTGGCGCTGGTGGTGGGATTCTAGTGAAGATAAATTGGCTAGATATGTCGATGGTTCATATGCTTCTCCTGTTTTCTCAACAGTGCTTAGCACTAAAGATGGAAGCGCATCTCAAAATATCAATATCGCTTACAGCAGTTGGCGTGATAACGGAAGATATCTTATTCATGTTGAAAATTTAACCAGTGGACACAGCACTGCAACCGTGGCTTACTTCTCGCGTTGGGGATATTGGGGAGACGAGAATGAACAAAATGCAGCAACTCGACTGCACTTTAAAACCAATAAAAAAACATATCTCGTTGGCGAAGAAGTTGAAGTGACGATTCCCTCAGGTAAAAACGGACAAGCCTTAGTGAGCATTGAAAATGGTTCGAAAGTTCTCGATGCTTTTTGGATATCTACTCAGGAGAATAACACAAGCTTTAAGTTTAAAATTACGCCCAACATGGCCCCCAATGTTTTCTTGCACATATCGCTCATTCAGCCTCATGCGCAAACCGAAAACGATGCACCGATGCGCTTATATGGTGTAGTGCCAATTATGGTGGAAAATAAAGCAACTCATCTTATCCCTGAAATTATCGTTCCAGAAAAAATTGAACCCGAAAGTTTATACACCATCAAAGTGAAAGAACAAAATGGGCAGAAAATGACTTACACTCTAGCTGTCGTTGATGATGGTTTGCTCGATTTAACAAACTTCAAAACACCATCGCCTTGGGAAACATTCTATGCTCGCGAAGCTCTAGGGGTGAAGACTTGGGACTTCTACGATAATGTCATCGGTGCTTTTGGAACGCAACTAGAACGTGCTTTTGCTGTGGGTGGCGATGGTAACAATGGAAATCCACAGGCTAAGAAAGCCAATCGATTTAAACCTGTTGTTTCATTTATAGGTCCGTTTACTCTTGAAAAGGGAAAAACCAATGAGCACCGTCTGAGTATGTCGAATTATGTAGGGTCGGTGCGTGTAATGGTGGTTGCCGCACACAATCGAGCTTATGGCAATGCCGAAAAAACAGTTCGTGTGGCTAAACCGCTCATGCTGCTTGCCACACTTCCTCGTGTGCTTGGTCCTCAAGAAGAAGTGAGCTTACCTGTTAACATCTTTGCATTAGAACCCAACCTTAAAACCGTGCAGCTATCGGTGAAAACAAACGATATGTTGAGCCTAGTTGGCGACGATACAAAACAAGTATCTTTCAATCAGGTGGGCGACCAAATTATCAACTTTAAGCTCCGTGCTGCCTCGAAAATTGGAATAGCAAAAGTGAGCATCACAGCTCAAAGCGGAAAACACACAGCTAAATATGATATTGAAATTGATATTCGCCCATCGAGCCCTCGTGTAACCAATGTGATGGAGAAAGTCATTGAGCCTAATGCCTCTTGGAACGATTATATAACGGCTCCTGGTGTTGATGGTACAAATGATGTAAAGCTTGAACTTTCGGCTATGCCACCAATTAATTTGGCAAAACGCTTAGAATATCTCATTAACTACCCTCACGGATGTATCGAGCAAACAACATCGGCTGTATTCCCTCAACTAATGCTGCACAAATTAACTTTGCTCGACCAAAAACAACACTCAACGGTTCAAAGTAATATTCGAGCAGCTCTACAAAAGATGCCAGCTTTCCAAACAGGGAATGGCGGATTTGCATACTGGACTGGTGGATTTGAAGCCTCAGAATGGGGAACAAACTATGCTGGTCATTTCATGATTTTAGCAGAAGAAAACGGCTATGCGCTACCCATCGGATTAAAACAAAAATGGATTGAATATCAAAAAACGCAAGCACGCAACTGGAGTAGTAACGCCCCTGAGGAAATACTCAATCAAGCTTATCGTTTATATACACTTGCTCTGGCTAAATCGCCCGACTATGGAGCGATGAATCGTCTAAAAGAACAAAAAAACCTATCGCAGCCTGCCAAGTGGCGACTAGCAACAAGCTATCTGCTGATTGGAAAACCTGAGGTGGCCAATCAAATCATTAGTGAGCCTGCCAGTGAAATTAAGTACGACCCATGCAACTCTTCATCCTTTGGTTCTGAAACTCGCGATAAAGCCATGATGCTAGAAACACTCGTGCTAATGCAAAAAAATACAGAAGCGTTTAAACTCTTGCAGGAACTCAGCAAAGAACTTTCGGGACCGAACTGGATGAGCACTCAAACATCTGGATATGCCATCTTTGCTGTTAGTCAGTTTGCCTCTTCGGGAAGTGCCCAAAGCTCGATTGTTGGCGAAGTGAAAATTGCAAACGGTAGTCCAACGAGCGTTAATTCGAATGCAAACATCTATCAACAAAAAGTAGATCTCGCAGGACAAACAAAAACACCTTTCCAAGTAAAAAACAATACTGGAAAAATTATGTATGCCCAAATAATTGCTAGCGGTATTCCAGCATTTAGCGACACCACATCGGCACAAAACAACTTGAGCATCGCAGTGAAGTATGTCGATACTCAAAATCAAACTATCAACCCTCGAAGCATTGTGCAAGGAACCGATTTTATAGCTCAAATTAAAGTAAGCAACCTGTCGAGTTCTAAAACATATCGAAACTTAGCACTCACTGCCATGTTTCCTTCAGGATGGGAAATTCTCAACGATAGAATTACCAACGATGAGTCGAACAATAAAAGTACCATCACCTATCAAGACTTCCGCGATGATCGCGTACATAGCTATTTCGATCTTGAGGCACATGAAAGCAAATCTGTATATATAAAGCTTAATGCCGCCTATGAAGGGAAATTCTTTCAACCAATCATTCAATGCGAAGCCATGTATGATAATGCCATCAATGCACGAACCCCCGGACAATGGATAAGTGTTATAAAGCAATAAAGCACATTCTAAAAAAAAGAAGCAGTCGATTGAAGCTTAACGCGAAAACCATACTGCTAACTATCGGACTATGCGCCACCATGCTTTGGTGGTTCGCATGGCCCGATAATTTTTTCAACGACCCAACTTCAACGGTCATCGAAAGCAACGATAATCAGCTGCTTGCTGCGCACATTGCCGCAGATGGTCAGTGGCGTTTCCCTCAAACCGATTCCATTCCTAGCAAATATCAAACTTGCCTGCTCGCTTTCGAAGACCAATATTTCTACTACCACCCCGGAGTAAATCCGTTTGCGATTGCGCGCGCCCTGTGGCAAAACATCGAAAGCGGGGAAATAGCAAGTGGAGGAAGCACCATCACTATGCAACTCATTCGCATGGCTCGAAAAAATAAAGCCCGAACCATCTATCAGAAAATAATTGAAATTATTCTAGCCACACGAGCCGAAGTAAAATACTCTAAAAACGAAATACTCGCAAAGTATGCCTCGCATGCTCCATTTGGGGGAAATGTAGTGGGAATAGACGCTGCTGCATGGCGATATTTTGCCACAACACCCGATAAACTTTCATGGGCCGAAGCTGCTACTCTTGCAGTGCTACCCAATAGTCCGGCTTTAATTTATCCAGGAAAAAGAAATCAGCTGCTACTCGAAAAAAGAAATCGCCTGCTCGATAAACTCTACAAACAAGGAAAAATTAGCCAAACAACTCTTGAGCTAGCTAAAATTGAACCCATACCACAGCAAACCCATGCCATTCCTCAAATTGCACCTCACCTACTATCGAGGAACATGACCGAACATTATGGCAAAAAGATAAAAACAACCCTCAGTACACACATTCAAAAGCAAGCTAATAGCATCGTTACTCGACATCTTCGCTTGCTGAAAGCCAACGACATTCACAATGCAGCTGCCATTATCTTAGAAACACACAGCGGCAAAGTGCTAGCCTATGTTGGGAATAACCCCGACACGAAAGCACTAGCTCTTCATGGCGAAAGAGTAGATATTATTCGTGCTCCTCGCAGTTCTGGCAGTATTCTTAAACCCTTCTTATATGCCGCAGCCCTCGATGCCGGACAAATACTCCCTGAAACTCTAATCCCCGATATACCAACTCAAATAGGCGGATTCTCGCCTCAAAACTTCAACCTTAAATACACCGGAGCCATACATGCTTCGAGTGCTTTGGCTCGCTCTTTAAATATACCATCGGTAAAAATCTTGCAACAATATGGAACAGAAAGATTTTATAATAAACTGAAAGAAATTGGTATCAGCTCGCTAAATCAACCACATGAACATTACGGATTATCTATCATACTTGGAGGTGGTGAAACTACCCTGTGGGAGGTGGCTAGTGCATATGCCTCAATGGGGCGATTACTAATCGACTACGAGCAAAACGATGGAACAAACTATGCTCAAAACTTTCGTCAAGCGTGCTATATAGAACAAGAGTATAGCCGCAAAGAAATCCAAAATCCAGCCATATCGCCTGAAGCAGCATGGCTCACCGTGCAAGCCCTTCTTAAAGTAAACCGCCCTAATGACGATGCAAACTGGCAAACCTTTAACTCGGCACAAAACATTGCATGGAAAACAGGAACTAGTTTCGGATTCCGCGATGCTTGGGCGGTGGGCATTACTCCCGAATATACCGTTGCCGTGTGGTGTGGCAATGCCGATGGTGAAGGTCGACCCATGCTCACTGGAACAAGTGCCGCTGCTCCACTCATGTTGCAACTTTTCAGTGCTCTACCTGCTGGGGGAATCTTTTCTAAACCCAGCGAAAAACTTTTTCCCATTGCTACTTGCCACCACAGCGGGCACCGCATCGGACCTCATTGCACAAAGGCTGATACAATTTTAGTTCCACAGTCGGGATTAAAAACAAGCGCATGTCCATATCACCAAATCATACATCTCGACCCCTCGTTAAACTTTCAAGTTACCGACCAATGCTGCCCACTCGAACAAATCGTGCACCAATCTCATTTCACCTTACCACCAATCATGGCGCATTATTATCAACTGAATAACCCCTTATACAAAGCTCTTCCTCCATTTATGGCTGGATGCATGAATACCAACACGTCGCCAATCGACCTGATCTATCCGCGTGAAAACCGACATATTTTTATTCCCACACAACTCGATGGTACACCCGGTACAATCGTGTTTCAAGCCACACATCAAAATCCCAATGTCACTATATTTTGGCATTTCAACAATCAATTCATAGCTCAAACTAAAGCACCACACAAACTTCCGTTCGCACCAACTCCAGGCGAGCATATCATCACGATAACCGATGATAGTGGGAATACGCTCTATAGAAAAATAGTTATCATGGATAAGCAATAGCCTAACCCATTTGTAAATTCTATTGAAGCTCAAGCAAAGTAATTCTCGAAGTTAATCAAGAAGAGATATACGCAACGTTGAGCTTTTATTTCGCTCATATTCTTGTTTCATACAGCACAAAAACATATCTTTGAATTTCTAAACAATTTAAATTAATTCAATAGACAAACATGGCATCTCCTTTTCGTTTTTGTCCGAAGTGTGGATCGGTAAATTTCACTCAAACAGGCAATCGCGCTATGACTTGTGCCGATTGTTCATTTGAATATTACTTTAACGTAGCTGCGGCTGTCACTGCTCTTATCTTTAATGAAAGCAATCAAATTCTTCTCACCCGACGAGCTTTCGAACCCGAGAAAGGCAAACTCGATTTGCCTGGTGGCTTTGTGGAATTTCATGAAAGTGCCACCAATGCTTTGGCTAGAGAATTAAAGGAAGAACTAGGCGTGGAGGTGCACGAAATGCAATATTTCGACAGCTTTCCCAATCAATATTCTTTTTCAGGTTTAACTATTCACACACTCGATGCCACATTTATTGTGAAACTGAAAACACTAGATTTCAAACCAATGGACGATGTGGCTTCCGTTGAATATTGGAAACTTGAAAATATTCCAATAGATGAACTCGCTTTTGATTCTACTAAGAAAACAATCGAAAAAGTTCTAAATTATTAATTGTACAACTAATCAACTCCTAAATAAACTCCTCATGAATAATGAAACTACCAAACGACTAGCTCTTCTTCGAAATGAAATGAAGAAAATCAATGCCGATGCCTTCTATTTTTCAGGAACCGACCCTCACCACAGCGAATATCTTGCCGACCATTGGAAGTCTATCCCCTACTTCAGCAGTTTTACAGGTTCGGCTGCCACGATGATTGTAACGCAAGAAAACGCAGCATTGTGGACCGATTCACGCTATTTCATTCAAGCCGAAAAGGAATTAGAAGGCACAGGAATCGAATTGCAACGCCTCAGAGTAGATGCTGACACCCATGTTGATTGGTTATTCAACCACATTGAGCTTGGCGGGCAAGTAGCTACTGATCTTTCATGCCTAATGGTTCATGAATATCAACAATTCATGAACCATTGGAATCCTACCGACTCCTTCCCCATGCCCTTTCGTTTCATCGACGGAACTAATTGCTTGAATACTGCTTGGAAAAATCGCCCAACACTTCCTGCAAATCCAATATTTGAACACGACGAAAAATACTGCGGAAATTCTCGAAAAGAGAAAATTAATGCAATCCTCAATCACATTAAAAAATCAGATTCCTTAGGAATACTTCTTTCCTCTCTCGATGAAATTGCTTGGACTTTCAACCTCCGAGGTAGCGATATTAACTTCAACCCTGTCTTCCTTGCCTATGCACTCATTAAACCAAATAAAACTGTCCTATTTGTACAAGAAAACTGCCTAAGCAAAGAACTTGAACTAAAACTAAACAACGATGGTATTGAAATTGGACTTTACACCAATCCAAAGCAATTATTCGGCGATTTCAACATCCTCGATGCCGACCCTCATGCTACTCCCGTTAAGTTAGACCCCGAAATAGCAACGAAAATTGAGTATGCAACTGATACTGATTTATGCCAAGAAATGCATATTCTGGTCGACGCCATGCTCTCAATAAACTACAAAAACTCGGTGGTCAAAGACATGAAATCAATCAAAACTCCGAGAGAAATTGAACACTTGCGCTCTGCAATGGTGAAAGATGGTGTGGCAATGGTGAAATTCCTGAATTGGCTCGACTTAAACATCGGAAAAACAGGAACTCATCATGAATATGAATTAGTGAACATGCTAACTAGTTTCCGTGCCCAGCAAGATGGATTTATCGGCAATAGCTTCTATCCAATCATGAGCTATAACGCCAATGGTGCAATCGTGCATCGTTCAGTAACTGCTGAAACATCTGCAAATATTGAAGAAAATGGCATCTTGCTCTTCGATTCTGGCGGACAGTACCATTCAGGAACAACCGACATCACACGAACCATAGCTATCGGAACTCCTAGCGAAGAAGCCAAACATGATTTCACCTTAGTATTAAAAGGAATGATTGCTCTTTCTTTGGCTAAATTCCCACAAGGAACACCCGGATGCAACCTCGACATCTTGGCTCGCCATGCGCTTTGGCAACACGGATTAAACTACGGACACGGAACGGGGCATGGTGTTGGATACTTCCTCAACGTGCACGAAGGTCCTCAAAGCATTCGTCAAGAATATAATCCAGAAACTATTAAGGCTGGCATGGTAATTTCAAACGAACCCGGTTTATATCGGACAGGGAAATACGGCATACGCATTGAAAACTGCATGGTGTGTGTGGAAGAGATGAAAACAGAATTTGGAAATTTCCTATCATTTGAAACACTCACGCTCTGCCCAATCGACAAGCGATTAATTAATGTTTCGATGCTCTCCGCTTCAGAAATTGAATGGATAAACGCTTACCACAAGAAATGTCATGAAAAATTGAATGACTACCTATCAGATGAAGAACAGAAATACTTAAAGGAATTGACTTCACCTATTTAAGCTTCATTATAAAACGGGAAGACACAAAAGATTTTAACCTTCTTGTGTCTTCCCGTTTAAAATTTAAAAGCTCTATGTTGAATTTAGTGTGTTGGTGAATTGTCGAATTATGCTCGCTTAATTCTGGATGACAATCCAACAATGACCAAATAGGCGTTCCATTGAAAGACGCACGGCAGTGCGTCTCTACAGCTCAATTAAATGATAGAAAGCCCCAACTCTTCTGCGCAAAGCTTCAATTAAATGATAGAATGTTCCCGCACTTGTTCGTCGTGCTTCTGCGAAATGGTAGAGGGATCAGAACTTGTGCGCAAAGCTTCTGCGCAAAGACAAAAAGCTCCCGCACTTGTTCGTCGTGCTTCTTCGAAATGGTAGAGGGCTTCAACTCTTCTGCGCAAAGCTTCAATTAAATGACAAAAGAATGTTGCAAACGTGTTTCAAACGTGTTTCAAGTACTTCGTCCTCTAAACTAGGAACAAGTAAAGATTCAAATTATTTTTACCAAGCACATTCAACACAGCCCCAATAAAATCACTCCTCAAAAAACTCCTTGTTAAAATTCACCAAATAAAGCTTACTTGTTGCTCGTGTGAAAGCCGTGTAGAGCCACCGAAGAAATTCCACATCAATCATTTCAGGCGTAACATATCCTTGGTCAACAAACACGGTATTCCACTGCCCCCCTTGTGCTTTGTGACAAGTAACCGCATACGAAAACTTCACTTGCAAAGCGTTAAAATACGGATTCTCGCGAATCTTCTCCCAGCGCTTCTTCTTACTTTTAATATCCGCATAATCTTCGGCTATATTATAGAATAAACGCTGATTCTCATTATAATCTAAACTTGCCGATTCAATATCAAGCGTGTCGAGCAAAATCTTGCAATCCACCTCCAAATCATCATAATCGGGGAAACGAAGCGAAACATCGGCAAAATTAAAACCATAAAGATTTTCTCTTCTATTAATCCGAACAATTTGAGCAGTATCACCATTAGCAATAAAATCAACCTTCTCATTGTCGGCCAACCAAAAATAATTATTCTTCACAATCATAATTAAATCACCATTCGTAATTTGCTCCTCACGATAGAGGATAGTCGATCGTATTCCTTGATTAAATTTATTGGCTCTCTTGTTCGACCTCGTAACAACAATTGCCCCCTGCTCACCAAGCCTATCATAGCATTGAGAAATCGTTTCAATAAGTTCTCCACCACTAAGTCGCTCGATATCTTTAAACTTTTGAAGTGCTATTGGAAAATATCCTCCAAAAAAATATTCCTGCGCAATGCGTTCTCTAATTGCCGTTGCATTAAACAAAATGCCCGACGCCTTATCTTGACGAACAACCTGTGTCAATTCAACTTCTTCAACATTACCACCATAAACCTGCAACTCATGGACATCAAGAGCTGGGCTCACACTCATGCCAACAGGAGGAAGCTGCGCCGTATCGCCAATCAAAATCAAACGACAATTATTACCCATACTCACATAACGATATAAATCATCAAGAAGCCTTCCAGTTCCGAAAAGAGAACCATCGGAACTATTATTTGCAAGCATTGAAGCTTCATCTACTAAAAAAATAGTGTCTTTATGTAAGTTTTTATCTAAAGAAAATCTACTCTCAACATCGGTAGTAGATTGTTGACGATAAATTTTCTTATGAATCGTGTAGGCCGATCGCTGAGAATAACTCGACAAAACCTTTGCTGCACGACCCGTTGGAGCCAACAACATCGATTTTATTTTAAACTCATCGAGCGTTGCAACAAAAGCAGCAATCAAACTTGTCTTCCCTGTTCCGGCATAACCCTTAAGAAGAAAAATATCATCTTCTGCCGATTCTGTTACAAACTTTGCAAGCGCTTGTGCTAAATTATTCTGACCAGAAGTAGGCTCAAAAGGCAAATTTGAAATCAACCTATCGTATAAATGTAACTTTAACATGGTGCGAAAGTAAAAAAAACTAACCGATAAATAGGTATTACGCATTTTTCTTATACTTTTGCACAAGTAGATTAAAATAAAATAACATAAAAACATAAAAATGAAAACTGTAATCCAAATCATCCTTGTTATCGCTGCTTTAGGATTGACTTACGCAATCTATGAAAGTATTGAAAGACCTATCCGTTTTGAAAAAGCAAAAGCTGAAAAATACGAAAAGGTTATTGCCCGTTTAAAAGAAATTCGTAGCGCAGAAATTGCCTACAAAGATGTGAACGGAGTATTTACAAACAATTGGGACACCCTAATCCACTTCGTAAATACAGGTGAACTTCCCCTAGTTAGAAAAATTGGTATGCTTACCGACAGCATGGTCGAGGCAGGATGGGATGAAAAAAGAGCACTTAAAGAAGGTAAAATTATTCGCGACACACTAAGAATTGCAGTTATCGACACTCTTTTCGGTGGAAATTTCGATGCATCACAACTTCGCATGATTCCTAACTCAACAGAACAATTTCACTTAGGTGCTGACATTGTTAATACCGGATCTGGTGTGCAAATCCCTATCTTTGAGGCTGCAGCTCACAACAACGTTATTTTAGCTGATATCGCTGATGAATTCGGACAAGAAATCATTAACCTGAACGACAAAACACGCACAAACGGAAAATATCCAGGATTAAAAGTTGGTTCGCTAACCGAAGCTAACAACAATGCTGGTAACTGGGAGTAAAAAAAAGGTTCTGATATGCACAAACTATCGTTAGTTGACGAAACATTCGATTCAAACTTAACGTTCGAGTATAATCTATCCATCCAGCTTAGTCTGGATGGATTTTCATTTTCTATCCTCGACTTATTACAAAACAAAGTTGTATATCTTTACTACCAAGAAATATTTGATAGTAAACCCGAATTTGTGCTTAAAAATCTACAAGAAATCTACGAAAAATCCGACCTGCTTAACCTAGCCTATAAAAACACCAAAATATGCTTTGCTAATAGCTCCAAGCAACAGCTCATCCCGAGTAGCTTCTTTAATGAGAACTACATCAACTGCTATCAGCAACTGGCTTTCTCTAAAACAGAAGCGCACCACAATCACCACATCGACCTGCCCACTCACAAGCTAAAACTTGTGGTAAGCACCCCCGAAATAATCTTCCAATTCTTTCAAGAAAAACACCCTCAGTCGTTCTGCAACACCAATATCGCAATCTGGGCTAATCAATTCACCGAATTTCGTCAAGCAGCTTTCATTTCAATTTCAAAACGCGAAGTCTCAATTCTTCTATTTAATGACGCTGGTTTGTGCAGTGCAAGCTCATTCCCATGGTATTACGAAAGCGACCTGCTTTTCTTCATACTCGGAAGCATCAATAAATGCTCCTCACCCGTAAAACAAATTGTGCTCAGCGGAATTGTCAATAAATTTTCCTACATCTATCACCAATTGAAATCTTATTGCAACAAAGTCAGCATTCAAGAACGCTCAAATCAAATTTACTACAGTTATCTGCTCGACAAGCTACCCGATGCGAGATTCAACGACCTCTTTTGTAATTTATAAACCTACGCACCCAAAAAACTCCCATTCCATTCATCTTTAGTGCACAAAACTCCTCTGCTCCCTCTTTTCTTGGGGGTGCCGGCATTCCTCACCACCACTCCCCTCGCCCTGCCGTCGGGCTTTCCGTTCCAATCTTTTAAGTGGGCAAGAACCAAAGCCCACTTAAAAGGATTTCCACTCCAATCCCTCACCCTGCTGCGCCAGTAACAGTTGCTCGAAACATTTGCAAACCGTAGCGACGCATGATATGCGTCACTTTTTTTTTACAAAAAACATTTTATATCGGACCATATAGGACTCCTATATGGTAAAAAAACATTTTAGTTTTTACCATATAGGACTCCTATATTGCAAAAAAACATTTTAGTTTTTACTATATAGCACCCCTATATTGCAAAAAAACATTTTAGTTTTTACCATATAGCACTCCTATATTGCAAAAAAACATTTTAGTTTTTACCATATAGCACTCCTATATTGCAAAAAAACATTTTAGTTTTTACCATATAGCACTCCTATATTGCAAAAAAACATTTTAGTTTTTACCATATAGCACTCCTATATTGCAAAAAAACATTTTAGTTTTTACCATATAGCACTCCTATATTGCAAAAAAACATTT
>JBKEAC010000017.1:0-13799 GCA_047971925.1 Mangrovibacterium sp. | reverse complement strand
GAGGATATTGAGCGGGAACACATCCACATTGTTTCACTTCGAGTAAAATCCGATGGCGGAAAGGTGAACGACTCCCAAGAGTTCATCCGCAGCAAACGCATCACCGAAGAACTCGAAGCGAAGCATCGCTTGCAGCCCGGCGAGGGAAAGGCTTTGCGTGAGGATTGGCGATTATCGTCTGTTGATACTGCATCGGGAAACATCAAGCGACAAATCTCGCAGGTGGCTAAGGCGGTGGCTGGGAGCTATTATTTTCAGTCCTTGGGCGAGTATAAAGCCATTCTTTCTCGCTATCATGTGGAGGTGGAGGAGGTGCGAGGTGAGCGCAACGGCACTGCTTATCGGGGCTTACTCTATCAGGCGACCAATGTGATGGGCATCAAAGTGGGTGTGCCGATTAAATCCTCGCTGATTGGCAAAGCCGTCGGCTTGGAAGCTTTGGAAAAACGCATGACAAAATCGCAAATTGCCATTAAGCAAAAGGGATTAAAGACGCACACATGGCAAGCTGTTTCCGCAGCTAAAAGTCAGGCGAAAACCGAAAGCGAGTTTCGAGCTTTGCTAGCCCAAGACAAGATCGAAGTGCTTTTCCGCAAGAATGATGAGGGGCGGATTTATGGCGCAACCTTCATCGACCACCACACCCGATGTGCGCTCAATGGCTCTCGACTAGGCAAAGGATTTTCAGCAAATGTATTTCAGGAGATGTGGGGTGAAAAGGTGGTTTCGCCATCGAAGCTGGGTGATTCTGAAAATCCTCTTGCAAGGAGCTTGCAAGAGGATTACAAAGACGTTTCAAGCTTTTCACTCTTGCCCGATGTGGACGAGGAAGTAAAGCCCGAAGCAGAACTTTATCAACGGAAAAGAAAGAAAAGGCGGTTTGGAAGGCAGGGGGATTGAGCTTGTTTGGATATTATCTATTCTTCAACTATGGAAGAGCCGTTCTTCTGTTGCGAATCCTCAAGATAACACTGAACCTGAACGGTATCAATTCCCAATAGCCCCGCAATCTCGCCGTTTTCCATTCCCTTGCGATGAAGGCGAATTGCCAATAAACGATCCCTAGATTGCTCCTTAGCTCGAGATAAAACAAGGTCGATCAACCAATAGATCGTACGCTTAAATTCTGCTTTATCCTCCGTTTTTTCCAAGTCAACCGTACAAAAATGACCTCGATGTTTATGCATAATTACATAATAGAACCCACCAAATATCAATGCTAAAATATAATTCAGGTTAATCGAATCGGGCAACGCAACGACTTTTCCCAACTCTAGCAATCGCCTAGTAAACCGCTCTCGTTGAATCGTAACTGAAGCTGTTAAGTCGGTCTTGTCAGCCAATTCCCATGCTAATAGTTGCTGAAAATCAGGATGCTTATACAGAACCTCAAACTGTTCTTCAACTATATCTTTCAGCAACTGCTCCTTATCCTCAATATCATCTTTCTCTGCAAAGTCGCGCAGTGAGTTCAGCCAATACTTCTGCTCCTCAATATAGGTGGCAAGCAGTTCAGGAAGCCCCCCGTAGTAACGATAAATAGCCGTTTTATCAGACTTTAACTCCTCGCCAATTGTTGATAGGTTGAGATTATAGAAGCCTTGTTCTATAATTACCTTACGCACCGCTGCCATCAAGTCAGCCTTCTTTTCTTGAATGTTACGTTCTCTTTTGGAAATCATATCTCTTATGGTTCTGTTTGAAACAAAAGTAATGTTTTTATTTAAATGGTATTTCTGAATTGACCTCTTCTAAAGCTAAGCAAAAAGCATCCAGTTGTTCTTTAGTATGTCCGGATGATATATTCATTCTCAATCGAGAATTTCCGAGCTTAACCGCAGGATATACGGTAGGTATGATATAAAATCCTTTTTCAAAAAGGCTTCGTGCTATAAAAAGCACTTTTTTATCATCTTTAACCATGATGGGAATTATCGGAGAGTCAGAGTTACCTAGCGCATAGCCTAATTCCGATAATCGTCCTTTTGCATAATTGACATTAACCCATAACTTTTCAATATGGCGATGCTCACTTTTCATGATATGAATCGCTTGCATAGCTCCTGCTGCAATCTGTGGTGTTAGCGATGCTGAAAAAATGGCTGGTCGAGCATAATGTCGAATGTAGTTAATCAAAGCGTGGCAACCTGTAATATAACCACCCATTGCTGCGATCCCTTTACTTAGAGTTCCTGTGATTAAATCGACTTTGTCTTCAATCCCTAGATGGCAGCATAATCCACTCCCATCTTTACCAAATACTCCAACTCCATGAGCTTCATCTACAATTAAGTATGCTCCATATCTTTTTAACACATCACTGATTTCAGCTAGGGGTGAAATGTCTCCATCCTGAGAATATACACTATCTATAATCATAGCTATATTACGATATTTTCCTAGATTATTCTTGAGAATCAACTCTAGATACTCTGGATCGTTATGCTTACATATCTTGAAATTAGTGCTACTCAAGCCATCATATATGCTGGCATGGACAAACATATCTACGATTACAAAGTCCGACTTATTAAAGAGCGACTGTACTACACCCACATTAGCTGCAAATCCCGATGAAAACAGGATGGCATCTTCTTGTTTATGCATATTAGCTATACTCTGTTCAAGCTGTTGATGAATATCTTCAAAACCTCCAATTAGAGGAGTTGTACAAGTTCCAGAGCCGTACTTGTGAGTAATGTCAATTACGGCGTGTTTAATACTAGGATGAGTGTTTAAATTTAGGTAATTGCTCGACACGAAGCTAACTAAATTACGAGCTTCCTCTGTATAAGGATCTGTGGCGGATACGGATGAACCTGTAGCTCCATTTACAACAATGTTATAAGGCTTAACCTTGTGTTCATCCATCTGATCAATGATTTTTCTAAATTCCGAGGCGGTCTGGTAAATATTCAAGTCAGCCATGTTTGAAAAGTCCGTTGCATTGTAAAAGTTTTGAGTTTTCATAAGTAATTTTGTTTATTTAAGAAAAAAAGATTGTGGAAATTATTTTTTGAGTTTAACACTTGCCGTTTTCGCATCCATTGTTTGACGAAGTAAAATTACTACTAATTTATATGAAACAGAAATATTTTTGCAATTTGTTTTTTGAAAATATCGCATATAATTGGCTTTCAAACGATTACGCAATCTCTGTTATTTCGATTTTTTCTTTGAAATTTTGTTTTTTTGCAATGGGCAATATATATATGTACTCCGTAAGGCTTACATTAAAGAAAGCGTACTATAAAAGATGCATTATGATAGCGAGATGCAAATATTAATTGTTAAAAATATTACCTCATGACAACACAGCTAAGTGATGTGGTCTATGTAGTTATCACAGAGCAGGTGTGCTCAATGTGTCATGTAGATCGACAAGTAAAGTTAATAGAGTTAACAGGGGCATTTCGAGGAGATCTTAAGCGGGAGTATTTTATACGAATAAACAAATATACTTGGGTGAACAGTCGATGCATTAACAAACGACTAATTCAACGAAAAATACAGCTGACAGATGGGAGCATACACAACGTGTCGCGTAATTCCTGGAAGCATTTTGCTGCTATGCCCATCTAGTTTGGAATAAGTGCATATTACAGCCAAACAATCTGAGCGATGAGTTCCGCCGAAGCACTCGAAAAAGTTTAATTAAATATTTTAAGATTATGAAAAAGTTTAACGTATTAAATGAGTCAAAGTTTGAGAAAATAGATCGTAAACAAATGAAAGCAACGAAAGGTGGAGGATTGATGGGAGCACTAGCAGTGATGGGAGCAGTTGTCTATGTTTACAATAATTGGGATGACTTTGTTAGTGGAGTTAAAGACGGATGGAATAGCTAGCAATAGCATTATTTAATCACATAAAAACGAGTAAAATGAAAAGATTAAGCAATAAAGAGATGAGATCCATTTGTGGAGGAGATAATTTTATGTACAACCTAGGGCGCAGTGTAGGAGCTATTGGTCGCGGTATATGGGATTTTGTTACCTCGGGAGACTATAAAGCGAACGAAACATTAATGAACTGTATTTAAGAGTTATGGATAAAGAAAGGGAATTGGAATATTTAAGGCGCAAAGTAAGAAAGCAATCTGTTACACTCTCCATATTAACAGTGTATGTAGTAATGTCAATTGTCATTATGCTATATAATGCCTTAACTGCATAATTAAACAAAGCATTATAGCAGAAGCTATCTTGCGGAAGCATAGTGTTTTTTTTAACCCAACGAAAAAACAGCTGATAGATGGGAGCATACACAAGGTGTCGCACAATTCATGGAGACATTCTGCCGATATGCCATCTAGTTTGGAGTAAGTGCACATTACAGCCAAACAATCTGAGCGATGAGTTCCGCCGAAGCACTCAAATATTTACAATTAAATTTTCAATATTATGAAAAACTCAGAATCATTTAAAGCTCAAGAAATGACTCAGCAAGAAATGAAAGAGGTTTCAGGTGGCTGGGGTTGGTTTGTAGCTAAGGCAGTTGCAATTGCCATTGGAATCATCGGTAACGAAAATGGCTGGTGGGATTAGAGTAATTAGATAGGGAGGGCAACCTTCCTATCTATATCGTAATTATCCAAAACTGTTTTGGAATCAATACTTAGACTATAATAATTTGTACAAATGAGAAAATGTATTGTTTTAATTTTGCTTTGTTGGAGTTGGAATGTTTTTGCCGAAGAATTACAGCAAGATTCCATTTCTTATAAATTTCAATTAAAGGGGATTGGTGGAGGAATGGGAGTCATTGACTTCTTAGCTCCCACAACTTATGGTAGTTTCATTCTCACCTCTAATAAATCGGAGTATCTGCAGCATGATGGCAGAGTCTCAACCAAAAACCATTATAATAATATTCTATTCGGCAGGCGACGTTCTTCAAACAGTAGTGATCAATACGACAACTCTGATTTGATTCTATCTTACCAATACGACTTCATTCTCAACAAGCGTCATGCGTTAAATCTTTCTCAATCATTTAAAAAGCAACTTGACATTTCGGTAGGATGGGCTTATTGGGGAGCATTCGGAACAGACATTAAGCTTGGTAATACTAACAATATGCTCTATTATAATCTAAACAATTCTCTCGGATTTTCTGTAGGATTGGAAAAGAAATTAACTATAAAGGGAACTCAATTTTATATCTTCAACGAGACAACAATACCATTCGTGGGTATTTACTTAGGTTCTGAATATAGTAGCTCGTTGCCATACTTTATTGCGGAAAAAGATGCTTCTCTTTGGGAGGCTCTCCACATTGGTAGCTTTGGTGCAAATTTTCAAATTCACAATGATCTAAATATCGATTTTAAGCTTAAAGCAAAAAAGAAAAGGAAGTCAAGAATAGTACGCATTCGTTATAGCATGGATTATATGAATCTAGGGCTAAACAACAATACGAAGCATCGTATGATGCACGCAATTACAATAGGATACACTTTAAATTGGGGGAAATGAGTATGAAACGATTATACGTAGCATTATGTTTTACATTTGTATTTTCTTCTTGCATAAAAGATGACACTTCGCAAGCAGGTGGAACTCCGCTTGAAAATTTCAATCTACTATGGCACGAGGTGAATGATAATTATTGTTACTTGGATTACAAAGAGGTGGATTGGAATTCTATTGGTGATGAGTATCGAGGTAAGGTGCACGACGGCATGAGTGATGAAGCTCTTTTTGAAGTGTGTGCCGACATGCTTAGCGAGCTAAAAGATGGACATGTAAACTTGTATTCTCACTTTAATACATCTCGTTATTGGGATTGGTTTTTAGCATATCCCCAGAATTTCAACAATACGATCGTAGAGCGCAACTATCTTGGAGAGAATTATATTATTGCCAATAGATTATCATCGCAAAACATACGAGGTGTGGGATATCTTCGATGTGCGAGTTTTATGGATAGCTTTAGCTTTAGCAACATTGATGCCGCAGTAAATCAGTTGGGCGAAATTGAGGGTTTGATTATTGATGTTAGAGATAATGGAGGTGGCATAGTTAATATGGCAAAATTGTTAGCATCAGCATTTTGTTCTGCAAAAACACACTATGGGTATCTACAATACAAAGAGGGAAAGGGCGATGATAATTACAGCGATTATTTTGCGCGATACTTAGAGCCTCAAGATAAAGTAGTCTTCAGCGGAAAAATTGTAGTGCTTGCTAATAGATTGTCTTATAGTGCCACCAATGATTTTGTTTCAGCCATGAGCTGCTTGGATAATGTAACAATCATCGGCGATAAAACAGGTGGCGGTGGAGGATTACCCTTCTCATCGGAGCTTTATAATGGTTGGCAGGTGCGTCTTTCTCGCAATCCATTATTCAACAAAGATAAAGAGCATATAGAATTTGGCATCGAACCCGATATTTATGTTGACATGGATAAGGATGATGAATATAATGGCATTGATAGCATAATTGAATATGCAATTAAGTACCTAGGGCAATGAGCTTCCCTCACTACCATCAACACGATGCCATGGACTGTGGATCAACTTGCCTCCGCATGATTGCCAAGTTTTATGGTAGGCATTATTCGGCCGAAACGCTTCGGAAGCGGTCGCACCTCACGCGTGAGGGAGTGTCGCTGTTGGGAATTAGCGATGCAGCGGAAAGTATTGGATTTCGCACGATGGGCGTGAAGGCAACTTTAGATCAATTGACCGAAGAACGGGTGGTGCCTTTCGTTGCTCATTGGCGACAATTGCACTTTGTGGTGGTTTATGAGATTACTAAAGACAAAGTTCATGTGGCGGATCCAGCTGAGGGGAAAATCACATATACTAGATCAGAGTTTGAAAAATATTGGGCAAGTACCAAAGAAAATGGCATGCGATTGGGGGTGGCTCTCTTGCTAGAACCTACGCCCGATTTCTATGAGCTAGAGGGTGAGAAGCGAGATAAAACTAAGACAGGTTATTTGTTGCAATACTTGAAGCCACATCGTAAGCTGATGATTCAGCTTTTTCTCGGTTTGCTGGTTGGTTTGGTCTTGCAGCTTATCTTGCCATTTCTCACACAAAGTGTGGTTGATTTTGGTATTGTTAATAATAATCTTAATTTTGTATACTTAGTGCTTGTAGCACAATTAGTTCTGTTTATTACACAAACGGCTGTTGATTTTATTCGATCGTGGGTGATGTTGCATATCAGCACTCGAATTAATATATCGCTCATCTCAGATTTCCTTATTAAGTTGATGAAGCTCCCCATTCGCTATTTCGACTCGAAGATGACAGGGGATATTATTCAGCGAATTGGTGACCACCGGCGAATAGAAACATTTTTGACAGGGCAGACTTTAGGCACGCTGTTCTCCTTTCTGAGTTTCGTGGTTTTTGGTGCAATTTTATTGTGGTATTCTTGGAAGATTTTTTTGGTTTTCCTTATCGGTTCTGTGTTCTATCTGGTTTGGGTATTGTTGTTTATGAAGCAACGTCGGAAGTTGGATTTAAAACGTTTTCAAGAGGCATCGAGTGAGCAAAGTAATGTGATTCAGCTCATTCAAGGTATGCAAGAAATTAAATTGCAAAATGCCGAAAAGCAAATGCGGTGGGGGTGGGAGCGCATTCAAGTAAGATTATTCCGAGTGAGCATCAAGGGACTTACATTGAGTCAATATCAACAAACAGGAATGGTATTCTTCAATGAAGTGAAAAATATTGTGATTTCTTTTTTTGCAGCTTATTCAGTCATCAAGGGCAACATGACATTGGGTATGATGTTATCAGTGCAGTATATCATTGGGCAAATGAATAGTCCGATCAATCAGTTTATTTCTTTTATTCATGCATGGCAAGATGCTAAAATTAGTTTAGAACGATTGGGCGAAATTCATAATCAAGAGGATGAAGAAGCCCCTAACGAACAAAAACTTTCGGAATTTCCCCAAAATCGAGATATCCTAATCAATACCATTGATTTTCAGTATGAAAAACCGCATGGAGAACAGGTTCTTCACAAAGTGAGTTTGCGGATTCCAGAAAATAAAGTAACGGCGATTGTAGGTGCGAGCGGAAGTGGGAAAACAACCTTGGTCAAACTATTGCTCGGTTTTTATCCAGTGGACAAGGGGGAGATACGTATTGGCGAAAATGAGCTGAGTAATTTCTCGCAAAGATGGTGGCGTACGCAATGCGGAGCCGTAATGCAAGATGGCTACATATTTAACGATACCATTGCTAGGAATGTAGCCGTTGGTGAAGAGCATATTGACCGCCAACAACTGCGTCATGCAGTGCAAGTTGCCAATATTCAAGACTTCATCGAGCGGTTGCCCTTGGGTTATAATACAAAAATTGGTGGTGAAGGACATGGCTTGAGCCAAGGGCAACGACAACGTATATTGATAGCCCGAGCAGTATATAAGAATCCACATTACCTCTTCTTTGACGAAGCAACCAATGCGTTGGATGCCAACAATGAGCGAGTCATTATGGAGAACCTCAATCGCTTCTTTGAGGGGCGCACAGTTGTTGTGGTGGCACATCGCCTCAGTACAGTTCAAAGTGCAGATCAGATTGTGGTGCTAGATCAAGGAGAAATAGCTGAAGTGGGTACGCATCGAGAGCTCACTGTCTTGCGAGGTAAGTATTATGCTCTGGTGAAAAATCAGTTAGAACTAGGAAATTAAAAATATAGCGGATGCCGAAAAGCTAATAGAGTAGGAAATAAGTAAATTTATGTTTTATGAAAAATTTAAATGCGTTCAATGCTCAAGAACTAAAAAGGAGTGAAATGAAAAGTGTCAAAGGCGGATTCCGTATCTTTATTGACAGTTCTACAAAAGACATTTTTAACAGCGATTATCCCAAGGGGGAAAGATGGTTTTGGCAACGAGAGTATTAAGCATAAATGGAAAATATCAAGTAGCTAAAACAGGAACTATCCAATTAATTATTTTGGATAGTTCCCATTTGCTAAGTATATTCTTTCGTATCATTATTAATACTTAAAAAAACATGAGACACTTTATTTTTTTCATTCTGATAATATTACCAATATACATCATTGCCCAAAATAATTATAGTTCAACCGTTTGCACTTTGTCCAATAGTAAAGGTGAAGCAATTTCTAATGCTGTAGTGGAAGTTTTACATACTCCTGTAATTGCAATGACAAATGAGAAGGGGATATTTAATTTTGACAAACTGCCGCTAAGCTATTGTAATGATACTGTTAAGGTGTCGCACCTTGCATACAGAGACACTCTTTTGTTAGTGAGAGAATTACTAGAAACACCTACTGTTACGATGCAGGAGCAGCTATATACACTTAATGAAATTATTATGCGTCCCAATCAAATAGTTTCTGATCTTTCGGCTCTTCAAGTTGTTAAACAGGCTATTGAAAGAATACCTGAGAACTATTCTGATTCCATTTATACCAAGATGGGGCACTTCGATTATTTAGCTCTAGAAGAAATCACACAAGATACGATAGTACATACATCTGGTTTTTCAAACATTCTGCTTCCTCAGTTAATTCATAACATTCAGAAATATCCAGATCAAGAGAAAGCTGTTTCTAAACTATACGATAGGCGTGAAGAGTTTGTATCCTCATTCATAACGGGTGGCGAAATTAATCCTCGCGTGTTTATTCCATATTTTTGCGATTTCAGACTAGTTGACTATTATATGAATTATGGTGTAATTGGTAATAATTTGCCTTTTAATGGAAATAATTTAAAGGGATACCATTTCTTTATTGCCGACACAATTGTGATTGAGAATAGAGAGTATGTTAAAATTAGCTTCACACCTAAAGAAGAGGCTTCATTCACATTTAACGGAGAACTCATTATTGATACTGAAAGCTATCTGATAAAAACGATAAAACTACGTATAATTAGGCATACTGAGAATATTTATCGTCAGCACGCTATAAGCATAGGAGGTAAAAATGAAAATCTGTTCATGCCTATTTATGATTTCTACACTTATTTATCTTTCTCCGATGGAACTGATAGTGAAAAATCTTATTTAGAAAACGCCATAATTGAGGCTACATTTAATATACATAATCGTACTAAAGAAGTGGATTCAGATAGAGTTTCTATCTCATACAAAATATCAAACTTCGCTGAAAAAAGCACTAGCGTTCGTAAATTGCATCAGGGCTCCCCCAATGTTTTGCAGAAAAGGTTAATAAAGATCATAGAAAAGCAAGAGAAAGAAGTTTTAGATTACCTGAAACAAGCGTGCGAATGAAAATTTATAGATTTAAAAAATCATCTGAGAATGATTTGCTGAATAGAACCTAAAATTAGAAGATGACCAATACAATAGACAACATAGAAATACGAAGCGAAGAGGTTCAAGATGTTCTAGGAGCAACGCCTGCATGGCTGATACGAATAGGGACATCGGTCATCTTCGTTGTGGTAGCTGTTTTGCTCATTGGTTGTTGGTTCTTTAAGTATCCAGACATCATTACTGCCCGAGCCGTTATCACTACTGAAAATCCACCAGCTCAGCTTCGAGCTGTGACAACGGGAAAGGTAACCGATTTACGAGTCATCGAAGGAGAATTAGTGGATGTGGGCGATGTAATTGCAGTAATCGAAAACACCAGCAGTGTAGAAGATGTACTTCGGTTGAAAAAGCAATTGCAACAAGCTGAAACAGCACATCAGTTTGACGGAGAAAGTGCAATTTATCAATTGGGCGAGATACAGTCTTATTATGCCTCTTATCTACGGTTGTTGCAAGAATATCGCAACTATGGCGATTTGGATTACTATGGGCAGAAGATTGCCAATTTGAGATTGGATATGCGTGCGTCAGCGTCCTATCTTCAGCAGCAGCAAATCCAACAACAAGTAAAACATGAGGAGCTAGCAATTACAAAGCATCAGCTAGATCGAGATAGTCTATTGCATAAGCAATCGGTGTTGTCAGGCTTGGAATATGAAAAGTCGAAACAGCTTTATCTACAAGGACGTTTATCGCTTGAGAATTTAACGGTATCGGTTATCCAAACTCAAATTCAAATAGAACAAACAGACCGCCAGATTGCAGAGTTAGCCTTGCAAGATAAGCAAGAGCGCATGCAAATGGAGGTGGCAATAAAACAAGCATTTCAAGAGTTAGAAAGTCAGGTTTTGCAGTGGGAGCGTAGCTTTCTCATCTTGTCGCCCATTGCAGGGAAAGTTACACTCACGCAGATATGGAGCAAAAATCAGAATGTGAATCAGGGTGAAGTCGTTGCTACGGTGGTGCCGGAAAAAGAACTGCAATTAATCGGAAAGATATTTATTCCATCAACGGGAATGGGTAAAGTGAGAAAAGATCAGGTGGTGAACATTAAGTTAGATAATTATCCTTATATGGAATTTGGTTTGTTGAAAGCATTGGTTCAAAATATCTCGCTTGTGCCGACTTCTTTAGAGGACGGATCGGTGATTTATACCGCAGATGTGGAAATCCCGCAAGGGATGAAGACGAATTATGGCACGGAGCTAGCTTTCTCACAAGAGATGATGGGATCGGCTGAAATCATCACCGATGACATCCGCCTATTGCAACGATTTTTCAACCCGATCAAAGCGATATTCAAACAAAATGTGGCAGAATAATAATTAAAGCATATGCAAGTCAATCGTATTTCTAGGTTTACATATCAAAATAGCAAACGAGCGATTGCTCTTTGGGTGTTGTTTGTCTGGAGTCATTTTAGTTATGCACAAGACAACTTCTGGTCTTTGGAGGATTGTTTGGAATATGCACTGGATAATAACCTAGATATTGCTTTGAGCCAATATGATTTGCAGTCTGCCGAACGAGTTTTCAAGGATAATAAATTCAGTCTCCTCCCCACACTTAACTCTAATGTTACACACGGCTACAACTGGGGGAAGAGCATCGATCCATTCACCAATGAGTTTGCTAGCTCTCGGGTACGAACCAATAATTTGTATCTGAATAGCGATTGGCTTTTATTTTCAGGAATGAGCAAATATCACCTTCGCAAGAAGAACGAAGATCAATATCGCTATCAGCAGTATAACCAAGAAGTGTTGAAGCGAAATCTAAAAATAGACGTCACCGCACAATACCTGCAAGTGCTGATGGCTTACCAGCTAAAAATGATTGCTGAAGAGCAGTTGAAATACTCGCAAGGGGAGCTGAGGCGAATCAAAGTGCTAGTTGAGCTGGATGCGAATGCTCCACGAGATGCCTTGCGGATGAATGCCCAGTTGCAGGCAGATAGTTTAGAGTTTATCAAAACCGAGAATCAGCTAGCACTGTCAATGCTTCAATTGAAACAGTATCTCAACATTGATGAAACCCAAGATTTCCATATAAATCTAGCTAGTCAATCTAATCAATCGTTATCAGAAATGAAAGCCGTGGAAAGTCTACCATTAGTAGCACTTCCCGAAATGAAACAAGTAGAATTGGAAAGCTCGATGGCTATGCATCAGTGGAAGCAGGCAAAAGGAGAAAGATATCCGAGTCTATACCTGTCGGGTTCATTGGGGAGTGGATATTCTGGGAATAATCTTGAGATTGTTAATGACGTGCCTGTAGCTAAGTCTTTCGGCAATCAACTAAAAGATAATTTTTATCAGTCATTGACTATGACATTAGCCATACCTATATTTAACAATGCACAAGTATCACAAGATATCGCCTTGGCTCAAATCGCACATCAGCAAACAACCATCAAGAAAAAACAGATTTATTGGGATTTAATCCGCAAGATTGAACAGACCAAAGTGGAGGTGTTGAATGCTCAATCCGAAGCCGAAAGTGCTGCGCAATCCTACCAGAGTGCCAAAGCATCTTTTGATGCAACAGCGATACTTTATCGCGAAGGACGAGCAGGATTTATTGATTATTTGGAAGAACGAAATGCACTATTCCGAGCACAGGTGGAGTCTGACAAAGCAAAGGTGCAGTATGTTTTTAAGTTGAAAGTGCTGGGGTATTACTTGGATAATTAGTCCCTCCCCTCCAGCAAATGCTTCAAGCTTGGGTCATTCTTAATCCTTTCCAATTCCAACTCCACCACTTGCTTGATTTCCGATTTAATCCGCTCATAGTTCAACTTCACTTGCTCCTTTAGGGTGTCTTTGCCGTTGGAGTCGATGAAATCCGTAATCACGGGAATCTCTTTGTAGTTGCGAGTTTCAGCAGCCACTCGGGCATTATCGACCACAATTTCGGCATGGAAAATCTTTTGCTCCATGCGCTCATCAAAGTTATCCGCCACCGCCCCCACGAACATCCCTTGCGAGAGGTTCGAGATTTTCGAGGGCGGAATAAGGCTATCCATCTGCGTGGAGATGGAGGTCGTTTTGTCGCTTCGGGTGATGCTCATGGATTGGCGTTTCTGCAAGACCTTGCCGAAACGGTCGGATAGCGTTTTGGCGGTTTCGCCCACCACCTGTCCGCTGAAGATATTCCCCACCGTGTTCATCACCACTGCCGCTTCCTTGTCGCCATAATCTCGTTTGAGCTGACTGAAATCTTGAAAACCCAAGCACACCGCCACTTTGTTGCTTCGAGCAGTTGCAATCAGATTGTCAAGCCCTTTGAAGTAGATGGTGGGCAGCTCATCAATCACCACCGAGCTTTTGAGTTGTCCTTTCTTGTTGATGAGCTTCACAATGCGAGAGTTATATAGCCCCAAAGCAGCCCCATAAATATTTTGACGGTCGGGATTATTGCCCACCACTAGCACTTTAGGGTCTTCGGGGTTGTTGATGTCGAGCGAAAAATCATCGCCACTCATCACCCAATAGAGTTGCGGTGAAATCATCCT
>JBKEAC010000016.1:0-32979 GCA_047971925.1 Mangrovibacterium sp. | reverse complement strand
TGTGAGTATCAATAATGGTCAGACGGTAAACTTGAAGTATAATCTAACGGGCACGCCAACAGCGGAGCCTGGGGCGCCATTGACGGCTACTTTTGATGGCTTAGGATTAAGCATCCCCTATCATACGAATCTTAAGTGTTTGGAAAATGAGCTGATCACTATAAAAGGTCTAGGAAGTCTAGTGGGTAAAGGAGAGAGTGTATTGCTCACTGCTGGAGATGGTATGATCGAAGGAGCTAGCTATACTTGGAAAGAAAGCAGCAATGTCAGTTTAAGCAACCAAACAGGCAATAAAGTGGTGGCAACGTTTAACGCAGCTGGTAAAGCTACGATAGATCTGCAAGTGAAAACAAGCTATTGTACCCTAGATGCTAAGGTGGAAACTAAGGTGGAAGGAACAACAATAGACGTAGCTGGTGGTAAGCTAACCTTTATGGATTATAACCTCGGAGTGGATCCTAACTTAACCCCAGAAGAGTACCTAACGTACGACGAAAAAATACTTGGAGACCTTTACCAATGGGGTAGACAAAAAGATGGGCACGAGCAGAGGGATAGTGATACTATCCGTACGTTTAGCAGCTCAGATACTCCTACTCATGGGAAGTTTATTGTGGCTCCGCATTATCCTTACGATTGGCATTCTCCGAAGAACGATAACCTTTGGGGAGCTAGTAGAATGCCAAACGATCCTTGTCCTGATGGTTGGAAAGTACCTACTCAGGCACAATGGGCAAGTTTGTATAACGATAACAAAGACAAATGGGAATGGACAGATAGTGGCTACCTTATCGACGGCAAGCTATTTTTACCCGCTGCTGGCGATCATAACCACATAGAAAACTCGTTGCGATTCGTTGACATTTCTGGCTTTTATTGGAGCAGTACGGTTGACGGTATTGGTGCCTACAGTCTGACCTTCAATAAAGACTCTATTTACACCAGCAACTACTACAACTATCGCGCCTATGGGAGATCCGTTCGTTGTGTAGCAGCCGAAACAACCGCTACCGATAATCTAACTAGCGATGATGTAGCTATCTTAGGTATGCCAGAGGGAGTATGTCAAGGTAAAACTTTGGTACTAAGCGCAGGCAATAACTTAATCAGTGGAGCTACTTATAAATGGATTCCAAGTGATAATGTTACATTGAGTAAGCAAGATGGCAATACTATTACAGCAACTTTTAATGCAGTTGGCGAGGCTACTGTTAGCGTGCAGGTAGAGACCATCATGGGTACGTTAACGGCTGAAGAAGTGGGAGCGACAGTAGTTATTTCTCCTACGATTACGGGTGTTACGAGCACAGCACGTGGAGGTAGTGGTTCAGTAACAGTTAGTGCAACAGCAAGTGCAGGAGCAACTATAGATTGGTACTCTGTTGCTATTGGAGGTAAAGCTTTTTTAAAGGATACAACCTCTTTCTCTCCTACAGTTAGTAAAAGTATGATCTATTATGTAGAGGCACGCAATACGACTACAGAATGTACTTCTGCGGAACGCACACCTGTATATGTTGATGTTTATGCTACTCATAACTTGGGTGCCAATCCTAGTCTTAGTGATACTATTTATGTTGTTGGTAATGGTGGTTGGGCCAACGGAACCAGCGGCGTTGCTGCAGGCGACGGCAGCACGGGTACATTGGGTTACCTTTACCAATGGGGACGTAAAGGCGGTAATGACGATAAGTATGAATTGCGTAATAGTCTTTATACAACTGATCTTAGTCTATCAGATACTCCTGATCATGGCAAGTTCATTGTAGCTCCTGAAACTCCTTGCGATTGGCGTTCTGGTCAGAACCCAAATCTTTGGGGCGATACTAAAACTAAGTTTGATCCTTGTCCTACGGGTTGGAAAGTGCCTACAAAAGAACAATGGGAAAGGCTTATTGCTGCTTTTCCTACATCTACTTGGACTGGTAAGGGGCGTCGTTTCGGTGATACGATCTTCTTGCCCGCTGCTGGACTTCGCTCCTACTTCAATCCTGCGCTGGGAGAAGTTGGTACCCGTGGTCTCTACTGGAGCTGTTCGACTGGCCCTGGCACCTCCTCTTTCTACTTTGACGTCACCAGTAGCAGGGCTTTCGTGAACGGCGCCCTCCGTGCCTACGGATTGTCTATCCGCTGCGTTGCAGAATAAAAAGAGCCTCTCCAACTCCCCCTTGGGGGAGGGATAAAACCATAGAGTCAATTACGAATTGGCTATTTAGAACAGAAGAGACGCAAAACATTGCGTCTCTTCTTGTTTTTGCTTCGGCTCCGCTCAGTAAGCGAAGCACAGAAACCATTGCCTGAAGGGCAATTCTGTACTAGCCCAGACATTTATGTCTGGGGAAAACGAAATGAATGTATTAAGGGCTGAAAGTCCGACCCGTATTAAACCATTACGGGTCGGACTTTCAGCCCTCTGTTTTTAACCCTACTAACACACCTAGGCATGAATGCCTAGGCTATTACGGGATTGCTTTTCAGGCAAAATCAATTACGGATTGATTTGGAATTGATTTTGCAACTTCTTAGTTTTGCGCTTTGTAATTTCGTATTAAAAATATGAGTAAAGTTAACAACACAAGCTCTCGATTATTAAATTCAGTCGAAGCAAGGAGCATATGCTTGTGGCTACTGTTAAGCCTAGTGGTTCTACAAACAAAAGCGCAAACCATCAACCTTGATTTTCCTGCCAATGCGGGAATTAAAACCGTAGTCATGCTTCGTCAAGGCATTAAGACAGATACGATATTTCATGATTTCCTCGATGCCCAAGGGAAAGCAAAGATTGTGGTGCCTACAGCCTATGGTAACTATCGGGGATTGGCCTATGTGGTGCCAAATAGGCCAGGAGCGGGCTATGAATTTATTGTGGCAGAAAAGAATGTTACTCTCCATTGCGATGGCATATATCCTTATGCAGAAACGGTTACATTTGAGCATTCTCCCGAAAACGAAGCGATGGATAGCTGGTATAGAGAGCAAAGCATGCGTCAACAAAAACAAGGCTTGCTAAGCGAATTGCTACAGCTTTATAGCGCAAAAGAGAAACTACACACTTCCCTAATGGATGAAAAAACAGCGCTAGAGCGTCAACAAGTCAATTTTGAGCAAGAAATCCAACAAAGTAAGCTTTATGCCGCTCAGCTGCTTGGTTTTCACAACTTCGTGCAGCAGCGAATTGCTCCGCTAGCAGTTGCCGATTCTTTGCAGATGGCAAAAACCCGCCAATATCTTACCGATAGTATCGATGTGGAAACCCTCTATAGCTCGGGTCAGTGGTTTGCGGTTATTAACGGGGCAACGGTTTTATATGATAAAGGAGCAAGCTATCAGCATGAATTTGTTAATGACATGAGCAAGCTGCTCCTCAGAGCTAGCGATAAGGTATATGCCACGTTGGCCGATAATTTATTTTCGATCTGTGAAGCCAATGGTTGGGAAGAACAGGAGCAAGAGTTGGCACGTTTTTTAATTGACGATGGTAGAATAAAGCATCCAACCGGCAAGCTCCAACAGTTGCTAACCCTCTATGATTTGAGTAATGGTAGCTCGGTTCCTGCATTAACCCAATGCACATTGCCAGCCGGCAAAGTGCTGTTGGTGTTTTATAAATCAGGTTGCGGTCCGTGTGAGCAAGAAATGGAGCAACTTAAAGCACAATATGAGCAGATCAAGGGAAAAGGCTACGAAATCATCACCATTGCAGCTGATGCTTCTTCCGAGGAATACAGTAACACAGCAGCAAGTTTTCCATGGCAACACAAATACTGCGACTTTAAAGGTCAATCAGGTCCCGACTTCCTTAGTTTCGGTGTTACAGGAACACCCACATTATATGTCATCGACAACGGAAAACTTCAAGGTAGGTATGCTAGTTTGAAGGAAGCAAGCTTGTAGATTCCCCTATTCAGCCGAGTAAGGCGCATTATCCCCCATGGCAACACCAACGCACCCGAAAAAGGGCGTTTTCGGATTGCCATTCGGGATTATTCCTTGTTCGCATAAATTGATTTTGCACCACTAACCACTAACCACTAACCACTAATCACTAACCACTAACCACTAACCACTAATAACTAATAACTAACCACTAACCACTAATCACTAACCCCTAACCACTAACCACTAATCACTAACCCCTAATCACTCCCCACTAACCACTAACCCCTAATCACTAACCACTCCCCACTAACCACTCCCCACTAACCACTAATAACTAACCCCTAACCCCTAACCACAAACCCTTCATGATAACTCATAAATCTTCGTTGGTTTATGACGATATGTCAATTCCACCTGATATTTTTCAGCGAGATGTTCGAAGGCATGCAGGGCAATTTCAGGGCTATTATTTTCCGCCGAAAGATGACTAAGTAATATTGTGTGCAGATTATTGCCAGCGTAATTTTCAACAAGCTCGCAAGCCTGTTCATTAGAAAGATGACCTTTATGCGATTGCACACGCTCTTTCAGGTGAGTAGGATAAGAACCATTCCACAACATTTCAGCATTGTAATTGGCTTCCAGAAAAACAAATTCGCATTGAGAAAACTCTCGTTGCGTATTTTCGTCGGCAATTCCCAAATCGGTGATAACACCCACATGGCGATTGCGATGAACCACTCGGAAAGAACACCCATCGGCAGCATCATGTTGCTTCGAAAAAGCATGTATTTCAAATTCGCCAATCTGAAAGGTACTGTTTGCTTCGAACCAGCGAACCGAAAACGGACGAATAGATTTTCGAGTAGCATTATAAGTAGCCTTAGTCATATAGACCGGCACATTCAACTGATTACCCAACACGCGAGCCCCACGAGCATGATCGCTATGTTCATGACTAATGATGATTGCTTTAATGTTGCTAAAATTAATGTTCGCATCTTGCATTCTCAGTTGCAATTGGCGAGAGCTTAATCCGGCATCGATAACGATAGCCTCGTTTTCCGTGCCAATGTAATAGCAATTGCCATTACTTCCCGAGGCGATAGCACATAGTTTAAGTTTGCCCATTGCCAGCCTCCATGAATTGTGCCAATAAATCGCTTATTGTGATGTTGTCGTTGCTGATGATGTAGCGCGACTTCAAATAGAACGGGCGACGATTCACCAGCATTTCATTCACCAATGCGGTGAGCTCCTCCTTGCTTTTACCTTTAACCAACGGACGTTCATTTCCAGCCTTTAAAAGTCGATCAACAAGAACATTGGGGCTAATATCTAAAAAAATGCATGCGCCCGTGTGGTTCATAATGTCGATGTTATCGAAAAAACAAGGAACACCACCACCTGTAGCAATAACAACATCTTCAAATTCCGAAACCTCCTTCAAGCAAGAGTTTTCTTTCTTTCTGAAATCATCTTCACCATTTTCAGCAAAAATTTGAGGGATTGTTTTAAAATATTTAGCCTCGATAAATTTATCAAGGTCGATAAAATTCAAGCCTAAAACATTGGCAAGATCCTTTCCAAGTGTAGTCTTGCCGCTTCCCATGTATCCAACTAAATATATTCTCATCGTCTAATCGAATAGAGTGCCTTGTCCCGATAATTTTCCATCGCCATTAGGGCGATTAATTTCAAACGGAACGTCGCTATTTAAATTTTCAGAATCGTCATCATCAAATTCCTCCTCATCAAATTCCTCATCTGAAGGCGTAATTTCTTTCACCTCGGCAATCTCGTAGGTTGATAATCGCTTGCCTTTTGCTTTATATGATTTCACGCCGATGAACTCCACAGCATCAATTTCTTCAGCAAGGCGATTTTCATTTCTACCGCCAAAGCTAATTTCAAACTTCGGATTATTCGACCAGCTCATGCAAACCAATCTGTTTCCGGCATGTTCACCAATAAAGCTCACACGCTTACCCACAGCCTCATCAACTTCAAAACGTTTCAGATAGTAGAATTCTTGCTCTGCATCCCAAAGCACAACGGTGAGTATTTTATTTGGTTTTCTCTTCAATAGGTAGTCAACATCGCTTTCAAAGTGGTTGCCCAAATCGAAATTATAGAGTTGGAAATCGCCGTTATTATAGAATGCAATGATTTGATCATCTCCTTGAAATTCGCCAATAAATGTTCCTCGTGCATCGGAGTTTAAACGAAGCACATCTTTATCGAAGTAAATTTTTCGTCCGCCCAGCGTTGATACTCCCTTTTCTTTGAGGGCAATGCGGTGAATGTCCATCTTCGAGAGAATATTTCCCATGCTAGCTCGCCCTTTGATTGCCAAATCGCTAAAATCAACATCGAAGAACATGCGTTTCAAGCGCGACTGAGGCTTTAACGTTATTTTCAGCACTTCTGCTTCTCCATTCGGATTGGCACTGAAATAATGCACACGCGATCCTTTTTCTCCTTTAGTTAAATCATATTCCTTGTCGCGAGTAACCCCAGTAACGGCGAAGCGTTTCATGTAGAAATATCCTAATTTACCATTCCGATAAACCACATTGTAAATCGTTCGCTTATCATTTTTCTTAAACACGGCAACATAAAGAATGTGTTGTCCAATGAAAGCCTTTTCGCTCACACGTGTCACAAAATAAGTACCATCTTTTCTGAACACAATGATATCATCAATATCCGAGCAATCGCAAACATATTCTGCTTTCTTCAATCCCGTTCCCATGAAACCTTCCTCATGGTCAATGTAGAGTTTTGCATTTGTAACAGCAACCTTCGTGGCCTCAATGTTTTCGAAATTGCGCAATTCAGTTCGTCGCTCTCTTCCTTTGCCATATTTCGCTTTAATCTGCGTGTAATAATTAATCGAATAAGGAATGATTTGCTCAATGTTGTGATTAATTTCTGTAATCTCGTCGAGTATTCCTTTAATGATACTATCGGCTTTATCGGAGTTGAATTTCAAAATACGAGCCATTTTGATTTCCATGAGTTTCAAAATATCATCACGAGTAACATCGCGAATCAATTTCGGTTTCCATGGTTCTAATCGCAGGTCGATGTGAGCAATAGCAGCATCCATGTCGGCTGCTTGTTCAAATTCTTTATCCTTATAAATACGTTCTTCAATGAATATTTTTTCAAGCGAAGCATAGTGCAATTGATTTTCGAGTTCCGAACGGCGAATTTCCAATTCCAGTTTTAGCAAATCGACTGTTTGGTCGGTATTCTTCCGAAGTATTTCGCACACCCCTAGGAAGGCGGGTTTATCATTTTCAATGACACATGAGTTCGGCGAAATGGGCACTTCACAATCGGTGAAAGCAAAAAGTGCATCAATGGTTTTATCGGAAGATACTCCTGCGGCTAGGTGAACCAAAATTTCCACTTTGTCCGATGTGTTATCATCAATGTGCTTAATTTTGATTTTACCCTTTTCGTTGGCTTTAATTATCGACTCAATCACGCTGCTTGTTGTTCTACCAAAGGGAACTTCGGTAATAACTAGCGTTTTGTTGTCTTGTTTTTCAATCTTAGCTCTTACTTTAATACTTCCCCCCCTGATACCATCATTATATCGAGAAACATCAACAGCTCCTCCGGTTGGAAAATCAGGATACAGCACAAAACTTTCACCTTTCAAGTGCGCAATCGAGGCATCGATGAGCTCGATGAAGTTGTGAGGTAAAATTTTCGATGCCAAGCCCACCGCAATTCCTTCAACGCCTTGAGTTAGCAGCAATGGGAATTTAACAGGAAGTGTAATCGGCTCGTTATTTCTACCATCATAGGAAAGTTTCCACTCGGTAGTTTTAGGGTTAAACACCACATCGAGTGCAAATTTTGTTAGGCGTGCCTCAATGTATCGCGGAGCAGCAGCCCCATCGCCGGTGAGCACGTTTCCCCAGTTTCCTTGCGTGTCGATGAGCAGTTCTTTTTGTCCGAGTTGCACCAGCGCATCGCCAATTGAAGCATCACCGTGCGGATGATACATCATGGTTTGACCAATAATGTTAGCCACTTTCGTATATCGCCCATCGTCCATGGAGCGCATGGCATGCAAAATGCGACGTTGAACAGGCTTTAGTCCATCATTGACATAAGGCACAGCACGCTCTAAAATCACATAAGAGGCATAATCAAGAAACCAAGTTTCATACATATCCGATAGATATGTAATCTTTTCGCCCTGTTCGTTTTTGGCTTGTTCGTTTTGTAATTCTTCTATCATGTGTTAATTAGTGGCTTTCAATTGTTCTTCGTCGTCTTTTTCAATATAAAGATTGTCAATAATGAAATCTTGGCGTTGAGGCGTGTTTTTACCCATGAAGAAAGTGAGCATATCGACCACCGACTCATGTTTTTTCATTGTAACAGGTTCCAATCGAATATCTTCGCCAATGAAGTTCTTAAACTCATCGGGTGAAATTTCACCTAATCCTTTGAAACGTGTAATTTCGGCTGTCTTGCCGCATTCATGAATTGCCGAAACACGCTCTTCATCGGAGTAGCAATAAAATGTTTTCTTTTTATTTCGAACACGGAAAAGAGGCGTTTGCAAAATATATAAGTGTCCTCGTCTGATTAAATCGGGGAAGAACTGCAAAAAGAAGGTAATCAGCAATAGCCGAATGTGCATGCCGTCAACATCGGCATCGGTGGCAATGATTACCTTATTATATCGCAAATCATCAATGCTTTCTTCAATGTTGAGCGCCGCTTGTAGCAAATTGAATTCCTCGTTCTCATACACCACTTTTTTTGTCAACCCATAAGAGTTGAGTGGCTTTCCACGCAAGCTAAAAACAGCCTGCGAGTTCACATCTCTCGATTTGGTAATCGAACCACTAGCCGAATCGCCCTCGGTGATGAAAATACTCGATACGCCCGCTTCATCTTTGGGTGTGTTGTAATGCAAGCGACAATCGCGAAGTTTTTTGTTGTGAAGACTCACTTTCTTTGCTCGTTGGCGTGCTAGTTTTTGAACGCCCGAAATCGCTTTGCGTTCTCGTTCTGAATCTTGAATGCGTTGCAATAAAGTTTCGGCAATATCGCTATTCTTATGCAAAAAATTGTCGAGCTCTTTAGTCATGAAATCCACAATGTGCGATCGAACCGAAGGACCTTGCGGACCAATATCGCGCGAGCCCAGTTTGGTTTTCGTTTGCGATTCAAAGACGGGTTCTTCCACTCGAATTGCAACTGCAGCAATGATTGCTTGACGAACATCGGCAGGGTCGAAGTCTTTTTTATAGAAATCGCGCATTACTTTCACAATGGCTTCCCGAAAGGCTAGTAAATGCGTTCCTCCTTGTGTGGTGTGCTGCCCATTCACAAACGAATAGTAATCTTCACCATATTGTTTTCCATGTGTAATGGCTATTTCAATGTCATGACCTTCCAAGTGAATTATCGGATATAGCGGATCGGAATCTAAATTATCCTCAAGTAAATCTTTTAAACCATACTTACTCTTAAATTTTTCACCGTTGCACACAATTGTCAATCCACGATTCAAAAACGAATAGTTTTTCATCATGGTTTCTACAAAGTCGCTGCGGAAATGATAGTTCTTGAAAATATCGCCATCGGGAACAAATGTTATCTCGGTTCCGTTGCTCTCCGTGCTTGCACAAACGTCTTTATCTTCAATAACATTGCCTTGCGAAAAATGAACCTCTTTCATCTCGCCATCGCGAAATGAGCGAACAATGAAACGAGTGGAAAGTGCATTAACCGCCTTTGTACCAACACCATTTAATCCCACCGATTTTTGAAAGGTTTTTGAATCGTACTTTGCCCCGGTGTTCATTTTCGAAACCACATCTTTCACTTTCCCCAATGGAATTCCTCGACCAAAATCGCGCACCACAACAAGCTCATCGGTCACCGATACATCTATGCGAGTGCCAATTCCTAGTTCTTTTCCCATCGAGAACTCATCAATTGAGTTGTCAATTATCTCTTTAAGTAGCACATAAATACCATCGTCGGCAGCCTTCCCATCGCCCAGTTTACCAATATACATACCAGGTCGCAAGCGAATGTGCTCCTGCCAATCGAGGGTTTTAATTGAATCTTCGCTGTAATTTGTAGTCATTTTTTTTAAAGAGATAGTTTCTCCGCAAAAGTAGTAAAAATACTAAAATTTCAAGCTGTTTGAAAAGATATGCAATTGTAAAAAATGTTAGAAGTCCAATTTTAACGAATAGGGGTGCTTATAATTTAAGGGGACTTCTGAAAATTTGTTTTTAATTGGGAGCCTTCTAAAGACGTATTGCAATGCGTTTCAAAACATGTCTGAAAAACAGTTTTTTAGTCGTTTGAAACAGCAAATTTCATGCTTTCCGAACTGCTGAGGAGCGTCATTGCACTTGTGCAGATGCGTTCCTAAGTAGTTAGAAACGCCAAAGGAGTCGTGCAGATGCATTCCTAAGTAGTTAGGAACGCCAAAGGAGTCGTACAATTGCATTCCTAAGTAGTTAGGAACACATATGTTTTTGTGCGCTGACGTTCCTAAGCAGTTAGGAATGCATATGTTCTTGTGCGCTGACGTTCCTAAGCAGTTAGGAAAGCGATGGAAGTAGTACGCTGACGTTCCTAAGCAGTTAGGAAAGCGATGTAAGTAGTACGCTGGCGTTCCTAAGCAGTTAGGAAAGCGATGTAAGTAGTGCGCTGACGTTCCCGAGCAGTTAGGAAAGTGATGTAAGTAGTGCGCTGGTATTTAATGGATACGTTCAGCTTAATCACCTTGTGCAATTTGACTTATACAATCTGATTAGTTCTCAATCATCATCAAAGAGCATGCTCAATTGATTATAAACGTTCTAAAGCAAGAGTTATACGAACTTATCGATGGATATTTTCAGGAGGTGAAATAACTTATCATTCAGACTCTCCTTCAACAGTCAATTTAATCACACCCGTTTGCTTTTTAATCTGTAGATTTATTTTCTTTTTTTGCAACTCTTTATTCAGCTTATCAGCAGTCATCGCTGAGGGATTACACTTACCAAACGACAAAATTTCATCGCCCACCTGCAAGCTCTCCATTCTTTCCTGACTAACGGGCAGCAACACCTTCAAATTATTCCCCTCATAACCCAACAGCCAGCCCTGGAACACAAAATCCATGGGGAGCTCTGAGAAGCTATTTTCCTTTGTATATATCTGATATGAAACCAAATCAACAATCCAATCAAATCGACTTAAAGACTTTATTCCGATAGAGCCCAACACATGGTGTCGAGCATGGTTTTTCTCACTATAAGGCTCCATAGCTAAGTTTGCATTCGAAAAGCTAATACCTGCAAAGGCAATACTGTCGGTCTGACCAATACTAATCTTCGTTCGCCCACCCAATGATTGATTATATGAATAATATTGCGGAGTTACAAACTTCGAGATACTATCCGATTCTAAACGCTTCATGCCACTACCAAATAAAATGGCACTATAACCCGCCCCAGTGTCGAAAATAAACTCACTTTCAAAATGGTGCTCATCTTTATAAATGTGAAATGGCACCGTGGGAACACCACCAGCATAAGCCATGTTTGAGGCATGATATCCATCGGGAGCATTAAAATCACCTAAAGAATACAAGTTAATCTGTTTGTTCTCGAAATCCATTGCAGTAATGTAATTTCTGAATAGATTTGCCCCTCCAATGATGCCATCGATTCCTTTAGCAATATGCTCAAAGAGCACCAAACTCTGTCGGGGAATTGACAGCGAATCGAGCACCAAAGTGTTATTATCTGACTTACTCACTTGCACTTGTCCACCAGGCACATTGGCTGATTGCTCATTCGTAATTTGCACCCCGCAAACCTCTTGCAAACTCTTTGTCAACGCCATTCCATCGGCGCCCGTGTCGAAAAGCATGCGAAGCGGTTTGTCGCTATCATTTAATTTAGCTGTAATGATAATTTTTCCACCTTCATATTCAAAAGGCACCGAAGCCACATAAGAAGATGCTTTTTTCCGAGAAAGCCCCAAGCCTTGCTGGTCAATCCAATCGGAAAACAGCAATTTTCCATCGGGAGCGAAATACACCCTTGAGCTCGTCTTCTTATCGGCAAACACATAGTGCACCATTCGAAAACTCTCGTCGCCTGCTTGCTGCAAATCGCCCCAATAAAGAGAATCGGGCATTTGCATCAAGCGCAGAAATGAAACAAACATATCCTTTGAAATAGGCTGTTGATAAACACCCGCTCTAAAATCGGTACTTGCAATTTTATTAATTAAAGACTTATCGGCATTAACCAAACATTGGCGATATAGCTGCATGGTTTGCTCACTCCCCAGCTCAATGTTGGGCGGCGAGAAAGAAAAAAGAAATAACGATAGAAACAGAATATTGCATTTAATTTTTACCATAAGCCAAAAGTTAGTGATTTTTCATGAACTCCACCATATACTTTCTAAATCCTGCATCCATGGGTTGGAGACAATGTGCAGAAACAATTTTCCCTTCCGGATTGATGAGCATGAAACGAGGAATAGCATGAATGTCATAATATTTACACATTTCATCTTGGAAAGCTTTTTTCGCAAGCAATGCCGTTCCACCAATGTGTGTTTTTTCCAAGAAGTCGAGCCATTTTTGTTTTTGCTCTGGTTTATCAATAGAAATTGACACAAAGGCGATATTTTCATCCTTCAAATCCTCTTCGAGCATATTCATGTAAGGAATGTTGATATTACACGGAGCGCACCAAGTAGCCCACATATCAATAAAGACATACTTTCCTCTGAAATCGCTCATCTTTACTAGTTTGCCATGATTGTCTTGAAATGCGAATTCAAAAGCATCTTGCCCACGCATTTCTGTTTTCACCAGTTCCTCAATCGTGGGCTTCATTTTCGCTAGTTGAGCTTTCCCATCGATAGTTTTTACAAGGGGAATCACATTGGCATATATTTCATCGAGAAGGAACACTTTTTTAGAGCGAATCATTTTTTCCAGTTCATCGATGATATACCTCTCTTTCAAATCAACATGCTTTAAATCGGCTGCTTGTGCGGCAAGTGTGTGTGGAAGAACACGGCTAACACCAAGCACTTCTTCTTGCATTTGGAAGAAATATGACAACATTTCTGTAACATCGGGATGCTGCAATACATCAACATCATCGAATGCAATCTTTTGAAATGCTTGTTGATAACTCTTATTGAAAGTCATCTCTTTTCTCGACATTTGGCGATAATTCTCTAGCAAAATGCGTGTTTCTAAATATTTAATCCACACCGTTTGGCGAGCTACAAAGTCGCTATTATTAAAATTGAACGATGAGAAATGCTTCATGGCTCGATTGTTCAATCCTTTAATGTTATCGAGTTGACTCTCATTTTCCACACCTGTTGGAAAAACAACGGTTTTATTCGTGAAGAAGTTTCTCACGCGCATGCGATACGCCAACATATTATCGAAAGAATCAATGAACTGACTACTCCATTCATAGAGATACTCATTCACTCGATTAGCATCACCGCTAAAACTCAGTTTAGCACCGTCGACATTTATTTGCAGTTCTTGCCCTGCTTTTAGCTCTAAGAAGGTGAAATGCTTATTGTATGAAAAATACAATCGCTTGCCACACAAAGAATCAGGGATCTCGATAATATTTTCGGTGCGCTCGGGTGCATCGGTAATATATTTCATAAATGCCTTTTGCCCCACAACTGGAGCGGCATAAACGTTAACAAGCAAAGTATCGGCAATCTGACCACGAATAATCAGTTTGGCATCTTGCGCCATGGCTGAACTAGCAGCAATTACACCACACAAGATGGTTAATATAAATCTTTTCATTGAGTTATTGAGTTAAGCCCTCTGCCTCTAAAAGAAGAAACAAACAGGCACATGTAATCTTATTTTCCTAAAGCTTCTTCAATTTTCTTTTTCATATCGCCATTTCCAGGGGCCGGCGCAGGCGAATCGAACAAATTCCCTTTGGCATCGAAAATCAAGAAATGAGGGATTGATGAAATGCCATAAGCATTTGAGAATAATCGCTTATGGTCGAGTAATTCCATGCCTTCCGATGCTTCTGCCACTTGTTTCCATTTAATTTCAGAATCGTCGATTGAAATAGCCACAAACACCACATTCTCATCTTTCATATCGTGAGCCAACTTTTCGAAAGCCGGACGTTTCTTCATGCACGGAGCACACCAAGTTGCCCAAACATCAACCACTAGCACTTTCCCCTGATAATCTGATAGCTTAACCAAACTACCATCCACCTTTTTTAATTCAATTTTTGCAAGCTTTGCATTTTCAGCTCGAATGGCAAATTCATTCTTCAATGTGGTGTATTGCTCCAAGGCATATCCTTGGGTGAACAAATCGGCGTAGTTATCTTCGAGGTTTTTCAACCATCGCCCACCTTTGTCATATCTTGCCATGGTAATTAAATACGCCACTTTCACTTCGGGAGCCTCTAAATAATCCACTATTGGCTTTCCGTTCATGCGGTCTTGATGTTGCACACGCGACGCATAAAGCTTAGCATAAGGAATGGTATTTTCAAACACATCGAGAATAATGGGATGTGCAAAGCGATCGGGGTTGCGAATCGGGTCGTATAAATCGGCAGGTGTTTCTTTGATTGATGCTGCAATCAACGGATTTTGCAATAAGAATAATTTGAAGTAATTAATATCGGCATCAACCAGCACGGGCACCGCTTGGCAGAAATAAGTGTCGGAAGATTTCACTTTCTTCAAGAACTTGTTTTTTGCCGCTTCCAGCTCTCGCATGGCATCATAAAATGGTGTTATTTTGATCACCTTTGCTCTATCGCCCAAATGATACCACACCGAAAGCAAACGTGCCTCTTCCGATAAGCTTGCCCAATCCATCAACACTTTATTTTCTTTCGATGGATTCACAAACTCCACCAAATTATTGGTTAATTTCAAATCTACCTTTTCATGATGGCGAGCATACAATTTTGTGTAGCGTTTGTTATATTTAATTAGATAAAACGCCTGCTTGCAAGTGTCGGTCAGCACAATTTGTTTTGCCTCTTTCAAATCATGCTCATCTACTAGAATTGAGGCACCATCTTTCACACGATAAAGTTGAACCACTTGGCTGCAAGTGTCGGTTTCTAGCGAAATCGTTATCTGCTCATGATTTTGTGCGCTGCTAGTCAGAAACGAACAAATGGCAAGCGCAAGAATTAAAAATCTAGTCATATATTTTATTTTTATCTCTTTTAAAAACTGTTTTTATCACACTTTGGTGTTCATCAACTCACGACTAATAATATGCTGGTTCTGCCGATTCTCCAGAAGGACCAACCACTTTCACTTTCATGTTTGTTGAATATTTATCCCATGAAACCGAATAGCTTGTTCCTGATTTATACAGTGCCACATGAGCCAAGAATCCGGCATTATAGAACTCAATTGCTACCATGTTTTTATAACTTAGAAGCATCTTCAAACTCGTGTAAAACTTTCCAGGAACAAGAGTTCCCATTTCCTGATACACACTCAAATTATCTTCATTGTAATAAGCCAATCCCCCAGTTGTTGGCGTAGCACTCACCGAGCCTCCCATGTTCCACTTATAGAAGAAGTCGTTGAAATTCGCGCCTGTAATTTGGTTGGTATAAGTCAGTATTTCTGAAGTGTAAGTTCCGACCGTTGTTTTCGCTTTTTCTTTATTACACATTTGCGCATAATAATCATCAATGCCCGAGTCATTTTTTAGGTAGTGATATAATTGCCACAAAGGCACCACCCTCGACCACTCGCTAGTTGTTTTAGCATAGGTAATATTATTCACAATGATATCTTGCACCGCCAATGCGTAATAATCATTGTTTTTCACAATCGATGTGCCTTTGTTCTCATAGAAATAGGTCAAAGCAAAGAGCTTTGATGTTACACCTTCTATTCCCCACAATTTATTTAAATAGGGCTCATAGGCATTACCCACTTTTTCAAACACCGAAAAGACATCGGCATTGTAAGTTCCATCGAAGTTACACACCGCATTTAATTCTGCGGCATTCAAATTAACCAAAGTACTCAAACTTCCGCCTTCTGGTGCGATATAAAAACCGAGTTTTGATTCCACTTTATAAGTGCCCTCATTCACCCCATAGAACACTTTGGCAGCATCTATTATCTGTCCAACTTTTTCATTAAACGTGTTCCACAACGGAGCGTTTGTTTGAGCAAATGCCAGCGGAGTAATGACATGCACCTCATCGCCAAAGATATCAATCACATCGGAAGTTTCATTTTCCACATTGCTCAACGAGCTGAGTTCATCAATGGTGAATTTTCCTTCAAGAGTTCCTGCGGCAATATGCACTTTCACAGCTGTTGGGTTATTTACATACACCTTTCCACCTTGAGCGATTGTAAACTTATTTGCACCTGCGCTTAGCGTGTAGGCCGATGTTCCCGATTCGTTCAGCACTGTCAATGCCGGAGCCGTTCCACTAAAATCGCCACAAAACACCATGACTTCCTCGCCGGCTGCAAAATAGATGCCTGTTGCATATTCATAAAGCGACGCTCCATTAATTTTTGAAGTAGTTCGCTCTTGCTGAATAGCTTCTAAATCTAGGATTCTTTCCGCCTGATAAGTTCCATTATAAAGGTGCTTAGCAATGTTGCGATAAAACACATCGTCGATGTTTAAGATTTCAGTCATTGTAACATCGGGCAATAAGGCACTATATGTTTTATCGGTAAAAATATTATCATATCGCATGGCACGAGTGTAAAGTCCAATTTCAGCACAATAAATCGTTCTGTAATATGCACCTGACGACATGAATTGAATCTGAATCTCTTCTAAGTCGTCATGTATTTCTGTTGGCACGATGGTGGTTGCCGCAGTTGCACTTAACGACACCATTCCTTTTAATGAAACAAATTCATCGGTTCCGGCTTTTCGTCCTTTAATAGCCGATATGAGCATTGCACTTCCTCCAGTAGAAGGATAGAACACCATATAATCTAACGGATAGCCTTTGCAATCAATGGTGTAATTAAATTGACAATTTTCAGTGTCGGGTTTAGTAATGACAGCAGAAGTGGTAAGGTCGCCATCGAAGGTGTTATTAAAATCACCACTTGTTGTGCTTCCCACAAAGGTTCCAGAAAGAATATCTATTTGTAAATTACCAGCAGCATTGCCCACATCAATTGGATTATACTCGCTCAACTCTGCCAGTTGTTTTATCCACAATGTTTTTTGGTAATCGCCATCGGTTTGCTTGAGAATTATTTCAGCGATTCGCTCTTCTCCTGTTTTGTTTTTCCAGATAGATAGATTAAGTACATCTTCTTCTAGTAGGCGTTGTTTTTCCATCGTAATCCAATTGGGCACATTTTCAATATCGAAATCAATGTTGCTCACATATTTCAAATTAAGCACCATGGTATCGCAATCAAGCGTGATGGAATCGAGGTTCATGTGAATGTAGGGTTCGTTTCCAAGCTGAATGATATGCAATTGCGCCGTGTATTGGTCGCCTGCATTAATCGTAAGCACAGTTTCTCGGTTTGAGAGTTCAGTGCATGAGTCGGTAGAAATAGTCAGCATGTCATAACCATCGGCATCATGGAAGTCTTGCACCGAATACCATGTTTCGTTTTCAGTTTCTGTATATTCCCACCATTCCTGACTAGTTTTAATTTCCACTGACTTTCGTCCACCCCCAACATTAAACACCACCGTATCTCTCGATAATTCAAGCGTGTATGTTTTTTCGTAAACGTTGGTAATATTCTGCTCGCAAGCGCAAAGGCACATGAGAACAGCCACAATTAGTATGTTAATATTTTTAAGCATATATCCTTGTTTTTATTAGTTATACGTTCTTACCCAAATTGGAATTGAGCTTGGCTTAATATACATATATCCGCTCACCTTTCCTTGTCCATTTGATGTAAAAATTGGGTCGGTGCTAGGTAATCCGGCAGAGCTTAAATCATATTTTCTAAATGTATATCCAGCAGCAGAATTAGTGGCAACAACCATCTTGGTGTATTGCGTTTGCACAATTGTTGCACCCGATGTGGCATACCATTCATTGGTTACGTCGATATGAGTGATTTCTTCCCCATCAAATGTTTTAATGAGAGTTTCCGTGTCGCTAGAAACATCATATAGATACAATTTATCCTCAACCGAGAAATAGATAAACGCATAATGTTGATGCACGCAATAATGCGATGCATTATCAATTAATCGTTCGGGAGCTTTAATGTACTTACTTGCTTTATAACTCAACACACCATCGTTCAGTCTTTGAGCATTCATGGTTACAATCGATAAACTATCGGCATTTTGCTTTCCCCGAAAGAGAGCATACACATCATATCCGTATGCACCTGTTGCACGCGATTCCAGCATCAATAAATCGGCATTCATATTGTTTTGGAAATACGTGGTGGTCGATGTTTCTTTCACAGTGGGGGGTTGCAGTGCCGAGGTAATGACGTATTTAAACAATCCGCTCATGGTGTCGTAGGTTAAGAAGGTTGAGCCATTATCGGCCACTGGCCAGCTGATGCAGCTTTCCATCTTGTAATCGCCTGTCATGGCAGGATAGAATCGGTTGCCGCCAAATTCGGTGCTCACTGAATTAACCATTGCAGTGTAGTAATTGGTGAAGCAATACACTTTTCCGTCGTTAATCAGCATGGTGTTTTTCTGAATTGATTTGAGTGCTTGAATATTTCGATTAACAGGCACATCGCCCAAAAACAGGCCATCAAAGGTGTTGAGTATTTCAAACTTATCGGGATTAATCACCACCATATCTTTATTCGAAACAACATATAATCCTGGCACTGCTGTAAGCTTCGCTGTTTCATAATCTTCATATCGATATCCCCAGTAATTGAGAGTAACGGGACTACCTTCTAGAGCGCCGTCGAATGCAGTTTCCATTAAATCAGCAAACACCAGCACCTCGCCTGTTGTACTGTCGAAACCAATCATGTCAATATCGGTGTTTCCTGCCTCATTTTCCTTCAGAAGATAATAACCATTCGACATACGCGAGGTTCCATTTCCCTTTACTGTTTCGAAACGAATGACTCCAGTTTCTTTATTTTCAGCTTCAAACATCAATGTAATTTCGCCTGAAGTTTGCACTGCCATTTCTAAGTTTTTCTCCTCGGAAAATCGCACTAATTCGGCATCATTTCCCGAACCTTCTTTTTTCGACCAGTAATAATTGAAACTATCGGGAGATTCTTTCTCGCCTAAATACACCACGGGGTTAATTCTAATGGTATCTTCAAAGAGAATTAAATCGCCCAATTCTGTTGGCATGTTTTCAATTATAATTTCATCGAGTTCATCATAATCATAATTGCCCAAATCTTTGAAACAAGACGTGAATGCAACAACCATTAATAAGTATATCAATTTTTTCATTTGCTTATATTTTAAATATCAGATAACTGATGTGGAATATCGGGTTTCTAATCCATTTTAGAAGAAATATACTTCCGAGTTTGGGTTGCTGTCATCTTCTCGAAGCGGAAACAATCCTTGCTCAGCTCTTTGGGCATTTATTCTGTCTAGCTCTTGAGCAGCCACACTCTTATAAAACACCAGATATTCTTCCGTGAGCTCATTCTTAATAAAATCATCATTCCATCGTTTTCCTGAAGTATCGATGAGCAATTGGTGTTTTTTCTTACCATAATACCCCATCACCGACTGAACTGTTTTTGAGCCCACCATTTGAGTTTTCCATAGTTTAGGCTCGATAATCTGGTCGGAAATAGTAATCGCCACTTTTTGCAGTGCTGCATTTCCTGGTAAAAAGTTCTCATTTTCCTGCACCTCAAGTGTCAACACATAATCATTCTTTTGCAAGCTTTCATCTCGTAAGAATACGATATCAACATTAGCTCCCAACGAATCGGCAGGAACTGTAAATTCGGTATATTCCGAACCTTTTAAATCTACATAATGCACTCCTGGTACAGCTTGATTTTCTACTTCAATAAATGCGGAATCGATCACTGTTCCCAATTCGTTATATTCATACACGAAAGCATAACTTTTCACTTGTTTAATGCTATAAGAGCGGTCATAGTCGGCAAGCTCTCCCGAAACGGCCATGCGCAGGGTAACGGTGTCTCTCTCCACCGTTGATCCGGCATAGACGAAAGAATAAAAAGAAGTGTATCCGCTTGTGAATTGAATGTAATTTTCACCATGCCAAGTTTCAATTTCATCTTCCCTACATGCTGTTGAAAAGATAATGACCAGAAGAGCACTTAAATATATTAGTTTCTGTTTCATGATTGTAAGATTAAGAGTTAACATCTACTTCTCGTTTTGGCAAAGCCAGAACATAACTACTTTCGTTGCATGTGTTCGGGTTTCTTGGTATGTTTTGCGTGAAGTTTCGTTTGTAATAATAGAACATCACACCTTCGCCAAAAAATTCTTTTCTATGTTCTTTATACAATATATTTTCCAACTCTGTTTCCGTTGTTATTTCCACTTCGGGCAAGCCTCTTGAGCTACAAAAGACTTTATATAGTTCATTGGCTCTGTTTAAACTTCCGCATTCCATGGCGATAAAATAAATCTCTGGAAGGCGAATAATAGAAACCGACCCCGACCCGCTAAGATATTTCAGAATATCTTTTGAGGGCTCATTCAATCCCGACACCGTGCGAGCAGTCCACAGCATGGTTCTAATATCGGTTGATGAGTTTTCATATAATTCATTTAAGAAAGCAGTGGTGTTATAAAGTGTGATGGTATTTTGGAAAAGACTCGTTTCAAAGTTTTCGTGAATACCAAACAATTGTTCTTTTCTGAATCGGTAATCTAGCGACCCGATATTATCAATTGTAGCAAATTTATAATAGGTGTTTTCTTCTGAATTTACATACGCAATAATTTCTTCTGCATAAGCCTTTGCTTGGTCTTTATCTTGTAGCCACAATTTCAAGCGGGCTTGTAGTCCGAGCACTCCCATATAGTTCAATCGATAATTATCTTTCAATTCAAATTCTTTCAAGAGCGTTTCTGCCTCATCTAAATCGGCTGCCAGATAAGTCATGAAATCCGAATAGGTGTAATAGCTGTGTCTATCGGTGCCTATTTCATGCGCATAAGGCAAATATTTTTTCGTGTCATGCTCATAGCCCGGAATAGGACCCCAAATGCGAATCAAATCGAAATGCAACCAAGCTCGAAGAGCCAAGCATTCCCCTTTAATTTGCTCGTAATCGCTTGCTTTCAGGAAGTCTTGCGTTTCTAAATATTTGAGGATGTTATTGATATTGGCAATAAACTGATATTGGTTGCTAAACGGATAGGAAAAAGGCTGCTCACCAGCATCGGTATATTCATGGTTTCTAATTTTCTCTTCATTAGAAGAAGCAGCCACTACCCACTGAGCAGCCATATGCTCGATGGTGGTTGTCATCAACGGTCCATTATGATTATAGTTGGTTCTCAGTTCTGAATAAACGCCATATAAAGCATCGTAGAATCCGGTTGTTGTTTCAAACATTTCATCTTCAGAAAGCACCTCATCGGGCTGCACAGTGAGCCAATCAGTGCACGATGAACAAGCCATTGAAGCGGCTATTAATAGAAGTATATATAATTTCTTCATGATCTAATTTTTTAATGTTACAAACCAATTGACAACGAAATATCATGCCTCCATGCAAATGGATAGCTTGTTCCTCTCTCTTGCTTAATGGTAGAGAAATAGAGCAAATCGTTGGTTGCATACGAGATGTTCAGACGAGATAGATTCAGGTTTTTCTTCAACCATTCACGAGGCACCATGTAATCGAGCGACAAGGTGTTCAAGCTAAGCGTTCTCTCGGTTTGAACAAAACGGGTGCTCATGTATGTGGGGGAGGTGTTGGTTAGTCCTTTGTATTGTGCCACATCACCAGGGTTTTTCCAGCGTCCTTCTGATACCCTTGCATCAACGTTTTTAGTCAAATCGGTTGTTTCCACTTTCGATGCCAAAGTTGAGTTATACACACTGGCTCCCAACTTAAATGAGAAACCCACACTCATTCGGAGATTCTTGTATGAAACCGTTGAGCTTAATCGCCCATTAATTTTAGGCTGCATTAATCCCACGGGTATTTTGTTATACATCGGATAATCATAGGTTGGATCACCATCGGCATTCTGAAAAACTTCACGCCCGTTCATTGGGTCGATTCCTAAAGAAGGGACCACATAGAGTGCATTCATCGACTCGCCTTCTCGATACAAATAAACTGGAGCTAGGTTGTCGGAGTTTCCTTCGTTGGTTTCGTTAATATCTTTCATGGCTTCTGAAAGTTTTAAGAGCTTATTCCTATTGTGCGAAATGCTTCCCCGCACCGATACCCCTGGACGTTGACGAGTTTGGGTTAGCACTTGAACCGACGCATTTAACTCAAAACCTTGATTTTGTACATCGCCCATATTTTCGGTGTAAGTGGTGTATCCGTTCGATAATGGCAGCTTAACCGACGTAATCAAATCTTCTGTTCGCTTGTAATAATAATTTCCCCCCACCGAGAAGCGACTTTTCCAAAGACTCAAATCGAAACCTGTATTGTGCTGATAAGTGGTTTGCCATTTCAATTTATCATTACCAATTTTCTTTATTGTCGTTCCTAAATTTCCATCATATCGGTCGTCGCCTGTAAGATAAGAATAAGTGGTTTTGGCATCATAAGGGCTAAACTGCAAGGATCCTGTTACGCCATATGAGTAGCGAACTCGAAGTGTTGAAATGGCTTTGAGTTTTTCTTTCACAAATGCTGCTTGATGCACATTCCAACCCACCCCGATTGAATAAAACGGAGCAAAGCGGCTTTCCTTTCCAAATGAAGAAGCTCCATCAAGGCGATAAGAAAGGTCGGCATAATATTTATCGTCATAAGTGTAGTTCACGTTCGTGGTAAGTCCCACACTTCTTGTTGTTCCTTCACTTCCGTAAGGGGTTGTTCCGCTGTATTGGCTTCCCATTGAAATGAAATCCATGCGGTCGTTTGGGAAACCCGTAACAATCATACCATATGACACCCTGTTGGTTTCTCTTACATTACCATTAAGCCCCACAAACAAACGGTGTTTTTCGGCAAACACTTTGCCATAGCTCAAGGTTACTTGCCCCGACAATGTTGAAGATTCAGAGGTAGAAAACACATATTTACCTCTTAGGTTATCGCTCTTTCCAATGAAGTCGGTGTGATTAGGAGGCGTAAATTTATCTGAATTCGAATTGTTTTTAGTGTAGCCAAATCGCCCACTAATTTTCAGTTCTTCGGTCACCGACCATTCCAGTTGGAAGTTTTCAGTAATGTTGGTGTATCGTCGCGTGTCGAAACCGCCCAACATGGCATTATAGAGCGGGTTATTCATGATGGTTGCCATGATTGGGTCGCCTAGTCCGAATTGTTGCAGCATTTCACCATCTTCATCATATTCTCGCCAATAAGGGTTCAATGAGGCATAAGTGGAAAATGCGCCATATTGTGAATTATCTGATTGATTAAACCCAAGCGATAAGATGTTGGTGAATTTCAAATCATCAAACAAGTAAGAGATATTCACCGACCCGTTGAAGTTATCACGTAGCGAGCCTTTCATAGCTCCCTTTGTGTTGTTATATTGAAAGTTTAAGCCATATCTAAAAGCGGGGTCGCCACCAGTAAGGCTCAAACGATGATTTTGCCCCAATCCCACTTGCACTGGTTTCGACAGCCAATAGGTGTCGGTTCCTTCGAGCACTGTTTCTAATTTATCATTATATGCTTTTTTTAGCATCAGTTTATCGGCATAGACATCGGTTTCATACAGCCCTGCTTCTTTCTCTAATGCCAACTTTTCCGAAGCATTCAGAAGGTTATAACTCCGAAGATCGGGCACCTCAATGTTAAAGCCTCCAGTATATGTAATTTTCAGTTTCCCCGCTTTAGGCTTCACCGATGTAAGCACCACAACCCCATTAGCTCCTTGCGAACCATAAATGGCAGTAGCCGACGCATCTTTCAAAATGGTTACCGATTCAATCTCGTCTTGGTTTAAGTCCATCATGCGTTGCAATGTGATTTCAAAACCATCTAAAATGAATAGCGGAGTGTTTAGGTTCACACGCTCATTTTCTTGAAGGTTTTCAAAATCATCGGTCACAAGTTGCGAACCCGTTGATGTTGTGGCTGTGGAAACGCTCGATGTTCCCCTAATGTTAATTTCGGGAAGCTTATTGGGGTCAGATCCTGCTGTTTCATTCTCTACGATATTAAAAGCAGGGTCAATGTTACTAATAGTTGATAATAAGCTTCGGCTTTCAAAATCCTCTAATTCCACTTTCGAAATAAATGTTGCCGCCCCCGTATAACTCTCTTTTGCCTTATTGAAGATTCCCGTTACTACCACATCTTCAATCTGATGAACTTCGGGCTCAAGCATTATTTCCATTTTTGTAACATCTTGCCCAATGGGAATAAGTTTAGCTTTATAACCAATGAAAGTGGCTGAAAGGGCATTGGCATCACTAGGTAAATTCAGACTAAACTTTCCGTTAGCATCGGTTCTGGCTCCTGTGAGCTGTTTATTGGCTCGCTGGGCAATGATATTCACACCTGGAATGGTTATACCATTGCTATTATCTTTCACTACTCCTGTAATGGTGCGAATTGCTTGTTTTTTTGGCTCATCTGCTTGCTGAAACAAAACAACTTGTCTATCATCTACATCAAAACCCAGTTTGCTACCCAACAAACACGTTTGCATGATTTGTGAAATGTCGGCATTCTTAATGTTTATCGAATTGCACATCACTCCTTTTACATCGCTATCTTGATAAAGAATTCGATAGCTCGTTAGCCGTTCAACCTCTTTCAATGCTTTTTCTAATGGCATCTTTGCTACCGTCACGGTATAGGTCTTTGTGGGTGTTTGTGCCAAGAGTCTTGCTTGACTAGGCACGAACAAAAGCATACCTGCGAATACGAACAAAAGTCTTGTCATTCGCTTCAAACCCACTGATCCAATTTGAAATTTTCCCATATGCTACACTTATTAATTACTGTTGTTCACTGTTATTTTATTTCCATCAAAAACAAAATTCACTCGTTTTGTTTTTTCAAAATAGCTCATCAATTTATCCACCGCATCATCTTTATTCAAGGAGCCTGTAAATTTGAGTTGTTTCAAACTTTCATCGGAAAACTCCACTTCTAAATCATACCAGCGCATGAGCTGTTCCATGATTCCTTCTAAGCTTTCCTGCTGAAAAGAGAACATATTATTTAGCCACGCTAGTTGATTCGCTTCATTAAACGGCTGCACCCCAATGCCTGCGGAAGTGCAACATGCCTGCTGCCCCGGTGCAATGATTGTTGTGTTTTCAAATTCATCTTTTACTTTCACGCTCCCCGTGAGTAAACTTGTTACTACTTCTCTTGGGTTATATGCGTTCACATTGAATGATGTGCCTAGCACCATCACCTGCTTGTTTGCCACTCGAACAATAAATGGGCGATTATCTTTCTTCACTTCAAAGAAGGCTTCTCCCTCTACAAGCACTTCCCGAACATCGCTAGTAAAAGCAATGGGATATGTCAATTTCGATTTTGCGTTTAGGCGAACTACCGTGCTGTCATTCAGCAAGATTTTATAAGTAGTTCCCGATGGTACTTCGATGGTGTGACAACTACCTTCTTGCAAGCTTTTCTCCTTGCCATAATAGGTAATTTCGCCATGCTCAACCTGCACCGTGTCTTTTTCATTCAGCACCAATTGCTCTTTTGCTGGGTCGATATCGAGATTCCGACCATCGGATAAGGTTAGTGTGACATGCTTGCTTGTTGATTTAATGCTAGCTGACTTTTCAATTAATGCTAATTGCCAATTATCGCCATTTGAAAGCAGCATATATAATCCTATGCCTACAACTGCTGCTGCTGCCACACGAAGCGACCAATGTTTAATAACTAATTTATTTCGATAAGTGCTCGCTGTTAATGTTGCACTGCCACTCGATTGGGCATAAAAGCGACGAGCCTTTTCAAAATAGGCTCGATGCTCTTCCGATGCATTAAGCCACAAATCTAATTGCGCTCGTTCTTCGGAATTGGCTTCACCAATTGCTGCTTTGCGGAGAATTTCCCACTCTATATGCACTTTTTCTTCTTTCATATTACTTCTTAGAATGTGATAGTTTCAAAAAGAATTACAAAAGGAAAGATTTTTTTTTGTTTTTTTTGAATGCGATAAGCACTCCGCACTAAGCCCTAAATGAACTAATTTCAGATTGTGAATGCCGATTGCGATAACAAGAAATGCAGCGTGTTGATGAACTCAAGAAAATAAGAAGCAACATTTTGCGAACACTTAAACGCATGGGGTGTAGAAGCAAACGATACAACTGGCAAGCGGTGAATGAATATTTGAATAAGTCAACCAGTCGATAAAATTCAATAACTTCAACGTTCATTTATAATTTCACCATGAACTGCTAAGCAGGTGAAATAAAATGAAAATCAAACAGGGAAGATTATAACCTCTGACCTGAGTAGTCGCCATCCTAAATTTCTTTAAAGCTCTTGCCACTTGTGTTTTCACCGTATTCACTTTGATATTCATCACCTCAGCAATGTCCTGGCACGACCACCCACACAGATATCTATATTCCACTATCTTTCGCATTTGCTGCGGAAAGCCATCTAAAATCTTTTGAATCTCGGGTGATATCGTTCGGTCATTCGTTTTTTTAGTGTAAGCTGCCAAGTAGGCCTCTTTCAGTTGCAACTCATGTTTATCAACAATGTTAAGGTGCTGAATACGGTTAAAAGCTCGTTTCTTCACATAGGTAAACAACATGGTTTTCATCGTCGTTTCAATCTCTATGTCTTTTTCTTGTTTCCAAAGATCAAGGAAAACATCTTGCACCACATCCTTAGCTTCATCTTCAGAGAAAAGAATGTTTTGCGCAAAAGCAAGCATATCGGAGTGGTATTCTGCAAACAGCTTCTCATAAGACTTCTTATCATGAAGCAGTATCTTTATATTTTCCTGTTTAGCCATGCGAAGTTTCCTTTTTTATTATTTTTGTTAAAAGTAGAAAAAATATCTATACGAACAAGAAAACCGACGGCATTTTTAAGAAGAAATATTCAAAAACGATTAAATAAGTACCATTCTATACTTTTCTAGGGGTAAAAACAATAAAAAAGAAGTATTATAAAGAAGTTCGATTTCTAATTAAAATCATTTCTCACCTTATTCTTATGAAACGATAGGGTTGTGTGGAAAACAATTATAAAAAAAGGGCATCCAAAACTTTTTGGACACCCTCACTATTTCTTATCTTCTCTCCGCTTAAATCAACTCGGCTTCAAGCAAAAGCTCTTCCATATCTACTTGCACATTCATGGCTTCTTGGCGAGCCACTTCTGCGAAATTTTCATCGCTTGAAGCATAGATAATGCCTCGTGAAGAGTTTACAAGCAATCCACATTGATCGTTCATGCCATATTTTGCCACCTCTTCCAAACTTCCCCCTTGCGCACCAACACCCGGAACAAGCAAGAAATGATTAGGCACAATATCACGGATACCTTCAAGGTTTTCAGCTTTAGTTGCGCCCACCACATACATTAAATTATCTTCTGTTCCCCATGTTTGTGAGGTTTTCAAAACAGTCTCAAAAAGTTGATCGCCCGTTTCTACATCTTTCTTAAATTGGAAATCGAAAGCACCTTTGTTTGATGTAAGCGCCAACAGAATTACCCATTTATTTTTGTATTCCATGAAAGGTTTCACCGAATCTTCGCCCATGTAGGGTGCCACCGTTACAGAGTCGAAATCCATATTCTCAAAAAATGCACGTGCATACATGCTCGATGTATTACCAATATCACCACGCTTAGCATCGGCAATAATGAATTGTTCAGGATAATGCGCACGAATATATTTCACCGTTTTGTCGAGTGAAATCCAGCCTTGCACGCCTAGACTCTCATAAAAAGCAAGATTAGGTTTATACGCCACACAAAGGTCTTGTGTTGCATCAATGATTGCTTTGTTGAAAGCAAAGATTGGATCTTCTTCTTTCAATAGATGCTGAGGAATTTTTTTAATATCGGTATCTAAACCTACACACAGAAAGCTTCGTTTCTCTTTAATCTGTTCAAATAATTCTTGACTATTCATTTTTTATTTATCCGTTTATTATAAAAGGTACTAATCATTAGCTCTGATTACTTCTATCTCTACATTAATCATATCGCCGGGCTGCTTGCCAATTTGTTTTTGAATGTCCTTTCGCACACCAATGATGTAGCACACACTGCCATCGGGATTCTTCATGCCCATATTCACCACGCTGCCTTCATATTCCACGCCATCGAAATAGGCACGAACTTTCAATCGTCCTTTACCAAAAAGCTCTTTAATGTTGTGTGGAAACTCCACATAAGCCCCACCCTTTTCTGGCACTGGTTTTATTTGGGCAGTGTAGCTGTACTTTTCTTGCATCATATACAGAAGGAGGTTAGGTTACTTTAATCTGTTGATCATCTCGTCGCCCATCCCATACCGACAAGACTTTTATTTGCTCATCATCATATTCATAAAACAAAAGATACGACTGAATATTTCTCAATCGTACATTCTCACCAAAATCAACCTTTCTTCCAATAGCTGGATGTTCAGCAATCAGTTGAACTGCATCAACAAACAACCGATTAAGCTTAATGCCATAGGTTTTTGATTAATTCCGATTTATCTAATACTCAAGAATTTCCTGCCTTTCAAAATTGGCTTTCTTTGTCCAATTTATTTTTCGCGTAGCCATTCTTCAATTTGTCTATTTGCCTCTTCAGCAGTTAAAATATCGTCACACTTAGCTTCAGTGAGCCTTATTTTTTGTGCATCGTTTAGGCAATAGACATTCTCATCTAGTTCAAAATCTAGAAGCCTTTTCACATCCTCAATAATGTAGCTTTCATTGAGGTTTGCAATCCGATTAATGAGATCCAATTTTAATTCTGCTGTACTCATACGATTCAAAATTACAAATTTATAGTATAGCCAGTAGTCCTTCCGCAAGTGGAAGGACTAGTGAGGGCATTAAATTTCCGATTCTTTCAAACGCTCAGCGTTCTCTTCAATTTGTAGTTTCTCGATGATTTCATCGATTTCGCCGCCCACAATAGCTTGCAAGTTATAGAGCGTGAGATTCACACGGTGATCGGTTACACGACCTTGTGGCCAGTTGTAAGTACGAATCTTTGCCGAGCGGTCGCCAGTTGAAACCATTGTCTTACGTTTCGAGGCAATCTCATCGAGATATTTCTGATGCTCCATGTTGTAGATACGCGTGCGAAGTTCTACCATTGCCTTATCGAGGTTCTTTAACTTCGATTTTTGGTCTTGACATTGCACCACGATACCGGTAGGAATGTGCGTCAATCGAATTGCCGAATAGGTGGTGTTCACCGACTGCCCACCAGGACCCGACGAGCAGAACTCATCACGGCGAATATCCTCATTTCTCAACTCAATATCAAACTCATCGGCTTCAGGAAGCACAGCCACCGATGCCGCCGAGGTGTGAATACGTCCTTGTGTTTCGGTTTGAGGCACACGCTGCACCCGGTGCACACCCGATTCATATTTCAGAATGCCATAAACACCCTCGCCCGAAACATTAGCCACAATCTCTTTGTAGCCACCCGATGTTCCTTCGCTAATGTTAGTAACCTCCATGCGCCAGCCCTTCTTTTCGCAAAATTTGCTATACATGCGGAAAAGGTCGCCCGCAAAGATACTCGCCTCATCGCCTCCTGTACCTGCGCGGATTTCCAACACTGCATTTTTAGCATCTTCGGGGTCGGCAGGCACTAAGAGCATTTTAATCTCTTGCTCCTTCAAAGGCATAGCCTCCTTACTTTGCTCAATTTCCTCTTTCGCCATCTCTCGAACATCGGGGTCGCTCTCCTCTGCAAGCATTTGCTCACCCGATTTAATATTCTCAATCAATCGACGATATTCATTAAACGCACCAACCAAACTTTCTAGTTGGCGATACTCCTGATTAAGCTTCACATAACGCTTCATGTCCGACATTGTAGCGGGGTCGGTAATCTGCTGCCCCACCTCTTCAAAACGGTGCTGAATAGCTTCTGCTTTGCTCAATAATCCATAATCTGCCATATATAAGGTATCAATTAAATTCTCTTTTCGGAAGCAATTGCTCACTTCGAAGGTTCTATTTTATTTATCTTGTTAAGCTCGCTCACATCGAGCAAATCTTTCATTCGCCCGGCTTCAATCTTGCTTGTGATTAAATCTTCCAATGAAAGCACATGCCACTTTAGCAATTCCACCCCTGCAATCTCCACAAGTTTACTTTCAGCATAGGCTTGGTTAAAGCTCTTATTCACCGAAAAGCGAGTAATCAATTCTACGTCGAGGTCTTCAGGTGAAAACTTCAGTGAAATATTTTGCTCTTGTTGCTTCACCGCTTCGGGAAAATCGTCAATGTCGTATCCCATTTCATGGAACACATGGAGCAAGCGAGCCAAATTCTCCGCATTCGTGTCAATCCAGAAATCCACATCGGAAGAATGCCGTTGGTAGCCATGAAAATTCACAGCTCCTCCGCCCACCATTAGCATACGAACTTCATGTTTGCATGCCACTGCGATGAATTGCTTCACATCGTCTTTCCATTCATTTATCATCTTTCACCGGTTTTCTGAGCACAAAGTTATTGTTTTCTTTCTTTTTATTCGGAAAAAGGCCTTGGCTTTTTCGGCTCATCTCTAAGAAATAACAGAAGCGTTCCGCCGGGCTAAGCGAAAGAAAATACTCCTGCTGCGCCTTGTTGGCTTCTTCTTTGGTTCTGAATAAGATTTCCATGACCTCAATTTATAAGTTTATCTGCTATCCACCGTTTAAAATTAAAGGTCGAGAAATCATAAATACTCGCCGATGCCTCTACAACTCTGCCAACCCACTCTGCATTTACTTCAGTTTGCTCTTGGAAATCAGTATGCCATATTTCATTTAATTTCGCAAGGTCTGTCTGAAGAAATTCCGCCATAATTAGGTCAATATTTTGGAAAAATTTCACAAGCACCTTGGGCACTCCATCGTGTTTGTTTCTAACTTACTCTGCCTTCTTTTCCGTCTTTGCGTATATCAATTGTTAATACTCAAACTTTCCGAACTCCGATTCAATAGTGAGTTTCTTACCCGCATGAGCTTCAACTCTACCTACCACTTGAGCGTCGATATTAAATGATTTTGAAATTCTGATAATTTCTTCTGCTAATTCAGGCTTTACATAGATTTCCATGCGATGACCCATGTTGAACACCTTGTACATTTCTGCCCAATTGGTGCCCGACTCTTCTTGAATCAATTTGAAAAGTGGCGGACAAGCAAAGAGCTTGTCTTTAATTACATGCACATTGTCAACAAAATGAAGAACCTTTGTTTGCGCACCTCCCGAACAATGCACCATGCCGTGAATTTCTGCACGATGCGCATCGAGAATTTGCTTGATAACTGGCGCATAGGTTCTTGTGGGCGAAAGCACCAACTCACCGGCATTCAATTCCACACCTGCCACAACATCGGTGAGCCTTTTGCTTCCCGAATAAACCAAATCATAAGGCACTTCTCCATCATAACTTTCCGGATATTTTGTTGCCAAATATTTAGCAAACACATCATGACGAGCCGATGTTAATCCGTTGCTACCCATACCTCCATTGTATCCTTTTTCGTAACTTGCTTGTCCACATGATGAAAGACCAACAATTACATCGCCAGCTTGAATCCGACTGGCATCAATCACATCGCTGCGCTTCATGCGACAAGTTACCGTTGAATCAACAATAATCGTGCGCACCACATCGCCCACATCGGCTGTTTCGCCACCGGTGGGATAAACACCTACGCCCATTTCTTGCAATTCCTTACAAAGCTCATCGGTTCCGCTGATGATAGCAGCAATCACATCGCCCGAAATTTTATTTTTATTTCTCCCAATGGTCGATGAGAGTAAAATATTATCAACTGCCCCCACACAAAGCAAATCGTCGATATTCATTATCAAGGCATCTTGAGCAATGCCTTTCCACACCGACAAATCGCCTGTTTCTTTCCAATACATATATGCCAACGATGATTTTGTTCCTGCACCATCGGCATGCATGATGTTGCACCAATCGGGGTCGCCACCCAGTATATCGGGAATGATTTTGCAAAATGCTTTGGGAAACAAACCTTTATCAATGTCTTTTATAGCATTATGCACATCGTCTTTCGATGCCGAAACACCACGTGCCATATATCTACTATCGCTCATAATTTCTTTTTGTTGAGTTGAGATGACAAAAATACAAAAAATATTGGCTCCATGTTGAACATCATGGGTAACTATTTTCCATTAACTGCTAATTTGTGAGCTGTCGTACTTAACGGTGCTTTGTTGATGCTTGTCCGTCAACATAGTGCATCGCACTATGAATTCAAAGCACCCCAACCCTAAGCGCCGATAGGTGCGAAACCATGAATTGCGTATGTATATATTAATACCGTACAACGGTCTTATATTACAAAAAACATTTGTATCGACGCATGATATGTGTCGTATATATTACAAAATTGAGACTATATGTCGAATATAGTGGGTTATCAAATTTGAGTTTTCCAGTAATGAAGTATATCATGTTTATGAAGCTTAGGAACGCCAGCGCACTACTTACATCGCTTTCCTAACAGCATAGGAACGCCAGCGAACTACTTACATTGCTTTCCTAACAACTTAGGAACGTCAGCGAACTACTTACATTGCTTTCCTAACAGCTTAGGAACGCCAGCGCACAAAAACATATGTGTTCCTAACTACTTAGGAACGCATCTGCACAACTCCTTTGGCATTCCTAACTACTTAGGAATGCATCTGCACGACTCCTTTGGCGTTCCTAACTACTTAGGAATGCATCTGCACAACTCCTTTTGCGTTCCTAACTACTTAGGAATGCATCTGCACAACTCCTTTGGCATTC
>JBKEAC010000015.1:0-25384 GCA_047971925.1 Mangrovibacterium sp. | reverse complement strand
TTGGGGAAATCGCTGTAAAGATCAGCCAGCAGCTTGTGGTTGAATTTTAATGTGGGGCTCTCGGTGGAGTTGTCGATGATGAGCACTTTTTTGCAATCGTTAGGGAGTGTTTTCTCGTTGAAGAGTTGACGAAAAAATGCGCAGATTTCTTCAAATGTAATTTCTCCTGAAATTTCAATGCGCAGCATGTTGTGCTGAGGACTGAAGTTGATGATGTTGATTACCATTTTTTGAATATTAATGAGTGAGGTGTTGAGGGTGTTAAAAATGGTGCAGAACTGTTGGCTTTCTACTCTTCGTTTTCGAGCCACTGAGCGGCAGCTCGAGGGGTTGAGAATAGGGCAGTTTTATGGATGTTTATTTTTTTGCTTAGCAGCATGAGGCTGGCTGTTTCTTTTGGGCTGTTGGTTAGCAATGCCAATCGGAAGTTTCGAATGTTGATGGGAAGTTGGTTGAGGGCCGACGAAATGTTGCTGTAATTTAATGCCGATTCAACAAATTGCGCATCGTTGAGGTTGCAAAGAATTTTAGAGCAATTGACTGGCACCTTTTTTTCGTTGAAGAGGAGGGTTGCAAAATCAACAATGTGATCGGGATTTGTTTTTCCGCTGATTTTTATGTGAAACACGTTGTTGGTTTTCACATGATGATAGTTGATCGTGATCATGGCGGGGTGTGTTAGCTTGAGGGTGAATATTTGAATTTGAGGTGAGGGGTGTTTGCGTGTGCAATATATATATATATATATATCGCTATGAACTATGCAAGTATTTTAATGCGGCTGACTTGATATTTAACGTTAGCTTAAAATATGTGGTATTATTTGTATGTATATAAAATAAAAAGAGATGCGCATTTGTGCATCTCTTTTGTTTTGTAGTGTTATTCTTGTTGTTCTTTGTTTTTTTTTGGTTCTTTGCGCTACTAATTTGAGAATGCAGTAGGCTTGTTCTAGTAATTTAGGTCTTTTTTGAGCCATTCGAAAGCTTCGTCGAAGGAGTAGAATGCTCTGCAAATTGCTTTGATTTTGCCTCGGATGGCTTGCACTTTGGCGTGGCTCTTAATATCTTCCATGTAGAATGCTATTTTAGAGCTTCCGAGTGCTTCTTCAAATTCTTGGTGAATTTTAACGATGTTTTCGGTGGCATTGCTTGTTGTTTCTTCGGCTATAATGCCATCGTCGTAAATGAGGAATTTCCTACATGTTTGTGGGAAGAGTTCTTGTCTGATGGCACGTGCTACAAATTCGCTCAGTTTTGGGTAGTCCATTGTTCCCGATATTTCGAGTAGGAAGATGTCGGTTGTTGGGTCGTATCGGTAACTGGTTATTTCCATGATGATGTTGTAAAATTTGGTATCTCAATTGTTTGTTGCAGGTGATTTGTTGTTTTTCACTTTGCTGCGTTTTTGCAATTTGAGAGGATATTTGTTTGTGTTTTGTTTATCTGAGTTTTGTGTTTTGCTCACTTTGGGGTGCGAATATATATATATATATATATATAGCAAACACTTATGCAAATTTTTTTTGTTGAAAAAAACAGGTTTAACGTTTAGTTAATAAGGGTTGGGGGTTTTGCTGAGATGTATGTCATGAAGTGATTAAAGTTCGTTGTTGTTGTTGTTGTTGTTGTTGTTGTTGTGTTCGGTTTCTTGCAGCCCTAATTTTATCTATATTTTTCCCACACTTTGGTATCGGTTGTTTTCACATCGGAAAGGTTGAGCCATTCGGTAGCCCGTCGCACAGAAGCAAACGGACGGAGAATTGGGTTTAACATTTTGTTTCGAGCGTTGAAGATGATGGCGTGAGCTTGAGGATTGTCAATGCAGTAGGCAATGCGAGCGCCATCGAAGTGTTGGGGGTTTTTAGTGTAGAATTGGTGTAGTTTTTCGATATCGGCAGGAGATCCTTCTTCAATTTCGTTATCGTTGTCGGCAAATAGGAATTTTTTGCAGTTATCGGGCACGGGTTTGTTTTGAAAGATGTCGATATATATGTTGAGTATTTTACTGAAGTTGATATTTCCGAGCATGCTGATGGTACAGATTTTATTTTCGGGGTTGTAGGTGACAGAATAGGATGTTTTCATAGTTCTTTTCTTCGATTAGGTTACGTTTTTCGGTTCAGTATAATTATTACTTTTACTAAGCATGAGCAAAGGTTATAAATAAAATTGGAATAATTGATTAAAATCAATGATTTTTATTGCTTTTTCGACTTTTTAACGATTTATTTCCGTCTTTTGGTGCCTTTGTTACGTTTTGATTGTGTTCTAAGCATGAGGGATTGAAGCGAAAATCCTTTTCCCGACCCAAGAAGGGAAAAGATTGTAGCGCAAAGCCCGACGGCACGAGGGGGAGCAAGGGGGAGGGTGGCGGCATGCCCAAGGAACTACTTTTGAGCTATTTTAATTAAGGGGACTTCTAAAAATTAGTTTTAAATTGGGGAGGCTGCTAAATACGGCTGTTGTTCATTTTGTTTTCTGAGAGTATCTTTTGTACTAATCTCTTAAACCATAGCTCGCTATGCTTTGGCGAAATTAGCCCAAAATCTATCTCTCATAAAATCAAAATGACCTAACAGCTAATTTTTAGAAGTCCCCTTTTAAGAAATTAGTTTTCGAGCTGTTGTTGAGCGATTAGTTGGCGAGAAATGCGGGATATATGTATTATCTTTGTGGTATAAAATAGATATATATAGTTTTGGAATTAGTAGATTTTCGAAAGATATTTAGTGGGCAAGCCAAATTTCGCTTGGCATTAGAGCAGATTTCTCAAGGAGGAAGTGCGACACAGATTAAGGGGCTATTGGCATCGGAGAAGGCGGTTTTTGCGAGTTTGTTGGCAGAACGCGAGGAGGCATGTGTGGTTTATGTGCTGAACGACCGTGAGCAGGCACATTATTTTTATGATGATTTGAAGAATTTGGGCGGAGGAGATGATGTTTTGATGTTTCCGAGTTCATATCGGCGGACAATTAGGAAGGACCAGCAGGATCAGGAGTGTGTTATTTTGCGCACCGATGTTTTGAATAAGCTTCAGGCGGGGCATTCGTTGAAGTTGGTTACTTATCCGGAGGCATTGGCAGAGGCCGTTGTGAAAGCCGAGGCATTTCGTGAGAATAGTCATTGTTTGAAGAAGGGCGATGAGCTTTCGTTGCCATTTGTTCATGATTTGCTGTATTCGTGCGGATTTGAGCAGGTTGATTTTGTTTATGAGCCGGGACAGTATTCGATTAGAGGGAGTTTGATTGATGTTTTTTCGTTTTCGAATGAATTGCCCTATCGTTTAGATTTTTTTGGCGATGAGTTGGATAGTATTCGCTTGTTTGATGTGGAGTCGCAAATGTCGATTACGATGCTTCAGGAGATGACAATCATTCCGAATATTTATCGTACGGATGATTTGCTTGTTCAGGAGAATTTTATGAATCTGCTGCCGGAATCGAGTTTGCTCTGGGTTTATGATTTGCAGTTTGTGAGCGAAAGGATTGATAATTTTTTGTCGATTTCGATTAATGATGAGAGCGATGTTACGGTCATTTCGGGTGCTAGTTTTATGGAATCGACTCGTCGTTTTCGTAAAGTTTCAGTTGGCAATCGTGCAGGCTTTGATGTGGTTTCGGTTCATGAGTTTAATGGTGGAGCACAGCCGAGTTTTCACAAGAATTTTCAGTTGTTGGCGCAGGAGCTTCAAATTAAGAGTGCCAATGGGTATCGGAATTTTATTTTGAGTAATTCGGAAAAGCAGGTTGAGCGATTGCGTGCTATTTTTTCAGACCAAATGATGACTGTTCATTTTGAGACTTTGAATTTGGTGTTGCATGAGGGCTTTGTTGACCATGATTTGAAGCTGTGTTGTTATACCGACCATCAGATTTTTGAGCGTTATCATCGATTTCAGTCGCGTGGTAATCAATCGAAGCGTGAGAGTTTTACGATAAAGGAGCTTAATAAATTATCGGTTGGCGATTATGTGGTTCACATTGACCATGGAATAGGGAAGTTCATGGGTTTGGTGAAGACCGAGGTGAATGGGAAGGTGCAGGAGGTTATCCGTTTGGCTTATCGCGACAATGATATGCTGATGGTTAGTATTCATTCGTTGCATCGGATTTCAAAATACAAGGGTAAGGAAGGGAATGAGCCCAAGGTGAACAAGTTGGGCACATCGGCATGGCAGAAGTTGAAGGATAAGACCAAGAGTAAGGTTAAGGATATTGCTCGCGATTTGATTGCGCTCTATGCTAAGCGCAAGGAGGAGCGGGGCTATGCTTTTGCTCCCGATAGTTATTTGCAGCATGAGCTTGAGGCGTCGTTTGTGTTTGAAGATACGCCCGACCAAGTGAAGGCAACGCAAGCTATTAAGGAAGATATGGAGAAGTCGATGCCGATGGACAGGTTGGTGTGTGGCGATGTGGGCTTTGGGAAAACCGAGGTGGCTATTCGAGCGGCTTTTAAGGCGGCAACGGAGAGTAAGCAAGTTGCGGTGTTGGTTCCTACAACTATTTTGGCGTTGCAACATTTTAAGTCGTTTAGTAAGCGATTGGAAGATTTTCCGGTTCGAGTGGAATATGTGAGTAGGTTGCGACCGGCAGCCGATGTGAGGCGTGTGTTGAAGGAAGTTTCGGAGGGCAAGGTTGATATTTTGATAGGCACGCACCGGATTGTGGGTAAGGATGTGAAGTTTTCCGATTTAGGATTGCTAATTATTGATGAGGAGCAGAAATTTGGTGTTTCGGTGAAGGAGAAGTTGAAGCAATTTAAAGTGAATGTTGATACGCTCACACTCACGGCAACACCGATTCCGCGCACTTTGCAGTTTTCATTGATGGGAGCACGCGATTTGTCGATTATTCAGACACCACCTCCTAATCGTTATCCGGTGGTTACGGAGTTGCATGGTTTCAATGAGGAGGTCATTCGTGAGGCAATCGGCTATGAAATGAGTCGTGGCGGTCAGGTGTTCTTTATCCACAATCGAGTTCAGAATATTTATGAGGTAGAATCGACCATTCGTCGTTTAGTTCCTGGGGTTCGCACCGTGGTTGGTCATGGGCAAATGGATGGACCAATGTTGGAGCAAGTGATGCTTGAGTTTATTAATGGCGATCATGATGTTTTGATTGCAACCACGATCATTGAATCGGGTCTGGACATTCCCAATGCCAATACGATTATTGTGAATCATGCGGAACATTTCGGGTTGAGCGAATTGCATCAGCTTCGAGGACGAGTGGGTCGTTCCACACGCAAGGCGTTTTGTTATTTGATTTGTCCTCCGCTCTCCTTGGTGAACGATGATGCCCGCAAGCGATTGCAAGCGATTGAAGAATTTTCGGAATTAGGCAGTGGTTTCAATATAGCGATGCGCGATTTAGATATTCGTGGAGCGGGCGATTTGTTAGGAGCCGAGCAATCGGGCTTTATTGCCGACATTGGCTATGAAACCTATCATCGGATATTAAACGAGGCGATTCAGGAGTTGAAGTACACGGAATATCAGGGTGTTTTTGAGGGCGAAGATGAATCGGCTAGCAATGCATTCTTGCAGCCACAATACACAAGCGATTGTCAAATTGATACCGACATGGAGTTGTTGTTCTCGGAGCAGTATATCCACAGTATATCGGAGCGGATGTTGCTTTATCGCGAGCTCGACAACATGGATAGCGAGTTGAACTTAGTTGCTTTTGAAGAGGCGTTGAATGATCGATTTGGGAAGTTGCCAGAATCGAGCAAGGAACTCATTGAAGTGGTTAGGTTGCGCTGGGTGGCAATCGGCTTGGGCATGGAGCGAGTGGTGTTGAAGAATGATAAAATGGTTTGTTATTTTATCAGCGATCAGCAATCGGCGTTCTATGATTCGGAGCAGTTTCTGGAATTGGTGAATAAGGTTCATGGGGGAGTGGTGAAGTGCCGCATGAAGGAATCGAATGGGAAACTTTCGTTGAGTTTCGATGGAGTAGATGCCGTTTTGAAAGCACGACAGTTGCTTGAGGCTTTAAAATAAGGAAGATATATTTTGAATATAACGATTAAATTGTATATTTGCAGTCGAAAATAACGATTGGAAGTTAATAAATAACAATAATATGGATACGATCGATTTAAAACGCTTGCGCAAAGATTTTAATTTAACGCAAAAAGAACTAGCAGAGGTTTTAGAGGTGCAGCAGCCATTTCTTTCACGAATAGAAAATGGTTTAGACACCATCCCGCGTGCGTTTTTCGATAAGTTGAAGCAGAATTTTGGGCTTAGCGATTTGTCGAACTATGAAATAACGGTGTTGCCTAGCTCCTATCGACGGTTGCGTGGCGATTTAAGCATGGAAAATCAGTCGGTTCCGATCTATGAAATGGAGGCAACAGCAGGCATTGCGAGTATTTTCACGAGCAACAGCACTGTTCGTCCGGCCGATTACTTAATGATTCCCAATTTAACGAAAGCCGATGGCGCTTTGTTTGCACGAGGCGACTCAATGTATCCGTTGATTAAGAACGGCGATTTGGTTGTTTACAAAATGGTGAATCTATTGCCCGATTTGCTCATTTGGGGCGAAATGTATATTCTTTATTTCGATTTCGATGGCGAGGAAATGCTCACGATTAAATATGTGCAGCAAGGTTCAACTCCCGACAAGATACTTTTGGTTAGTCAAAATCAACATCATGCTCCCAAAGAGTTTAGTCTGTTGAATTTAAAAGCTGCTGCTCTTGTAAAAGCGGTGATTAATTATCGTTCGATGATTTAGTTTGCATGCTTGCGGATTGTTAGCCCATGAAAACGGGTAGTATCTCGCATGTTTCGGCAAGTGCAGCCATGTTGGCATTGAGGATAAACAAAAATAGCCCCACAATTGTGGGGCTATTTTTGTTTTTGGAGTTTTGCGCACTGTTATCATCGGTGCACATCATGCTACTTGTTTCAAAGTTTTAAAATGAGCGAATGAGTTAAGCCTTGTTGAGCAAATGACCCATCACATCTCGCTTAGTCTGCATGTATTTTCGATTGTGATCATTGGGTTCAATTTCAATGCCAATGTTCTCGGTAACTTCCAATCCATAGCCCTCAATACCGGCACGTTTAATCGGATTGTTTGTTAACAATTTCATTTTGCTCACGCCCAAACTTCTCAATATTTGAGCACCCACACCATAATCTCGTTCATCGGCTTTAAATCCCAGGTGAATGTTTGCTTCCACCGTGTCGAGCCCTTGTTCTTGAAGCTTGTAGGCCGCAATTTTGTTCATCAGTCCAATGCCACGACCTTCTTGCATCATATAAACAATAACCCCTTTCCCTTCTTGTTCAATCATCTCCATCGATTTGTGAAGTTGATCGCCACATTCGCATCTTTTCGAACCGAAAATATCGCCAGTCATACATGAAGAGTGCATTCTCACCATAATTGCTTCCTCCTTCGACCAACTACCCTTAATGAGAGCAATGTGTTCCATGCCATTCGATTTCTGACGGAAAGGGATGGCTTTAAAACTTCCAAATTGGGTAGGCATGTTCACTTCTTCACCTCGTTCGATGAGGCTTTCTTCCTGCAAAATATATTCAATGAGGCTTTCAATGCTGATTAATTTCATGTTGAAACGCTGAGCAATGACAAACAAATCGGGCAATCGAGCCATTGTGCCATCTTCATTCATAATTTCGATGAGAACACCCGCAGGTGCAAGTCCAGCCAATCGAGCCAAATCAACTGCTGCTTCGGTGTGCCCCGCTCTTCGAATAACACCACGATTTTTTGCCTTCAAGGGGAAAATATGACCAGGGCGGCCCAAATCAGATGGCTTCGTGTTCGGATTCACAAGTGCTTGAATAGTTTTAGCCCTATCGGAAGCCGAAATTCCCGTAGTACAACCATCGCCGATTAAATCAACCGACACCGTGAACGGGGTTTCATGCGTAGCTGTATTCCTACCCACCATGAGCTGCAAATCGAGTTCATTGCATCGCTCTTCAGTTAGTGGAGCGCACATCAATCCACGTCCGTGAGTAGCCATAAAATTCACCATTTCAGGAGTCATTTTTTCGGCCGCAGCAATGAAGTCGCCTTCGTTTTCACGATCCTCATCATCAACCACGATAATAATTTCGCCACGTTTGATAGCCTCAATAGCTTCGGGTATAGTATTTAGCTTCTGATTCATTGCTTATTCTTTTTTTTGAAGTTCATATCTTTTTGATTGTTCGTCAATCGCTTGAATATTGTCTTTATTTTTAATGAAATCACCTCGGTATTTAAGAGCTCAGAGTCGCTAGCTGCCTTAAACGTTAGGAAAATACCAAGAGGAAGGAAGATGAGCGAACCAAACCACATGCCATTAGCAATCGACCACACATCTTCACGAGCAAACTTCTCGCCTGAAATCGAAACAATGTAATAGGCAATGAAAAGCAAAATTGATATGACTGTTGGCAATCCGAGCCCCCCCTTTCTAATAATTGCCCCCAGCGGAGCCCCAATGAAAAAGAAGATTAAACAAGCCACAGCCCACGTAAATTTCCGATGAATTTCCATTCCATAACGGTTCATGATCTTTTTAAAGCCCGACATTTCCATTAAATTCTGATTAATGGTTTGTTTGTTTCGTTTAGCATTAGTCAATGCCGTATTAATAACATCTTGACGTTTATTTGGTTCGATAAGCTCATATTTTTCTTGCCAATTAACAGCAGAATCAATGGCAATCGCCGAATATCTTTCAGGAACAGCAGCCGTGTCAAGTCGATTAGCAAAAATGCGCATAGAATTATTCAGCGCATGATTATACTTCAAATTCAGCGCAAACTTTTGAACCTTATCGGCATATTGATATTGCAAAGAATCATCGAAATAGGCTAATTGCTCAATGTTTTGCATGCGAAATGAATTACGAAAATCATCGCTATTTGTCTCCTCGAAACTAAATCCCGAAATCGGAACCAAAATCACCTGCTTTTGAAAATATGAGCGGCGGAACTTATATCTTTGCGTTCGCTTGTTACTCTGAAAATCCTCCTCCGAGCAACTTTCGCCCGCAAAGAGTGTCATAATCATGTTCTGCTTATCATTCGAAATATCCATCCTTCCCGAATCGGCAATCGTTACCGAAACATTCCCCTGATTATCGGTATGATCGTAAATCAGCAAGTTATACATCATGCCATTTTCTTTATTCTTCCGCTCAACTTTAATACTGTAACCATCAATATCATTCGAAAAAACACCCTCAGCAACCGCCATCTCAGGCTTCTGATTCTGCACACTACGCAAAATACTGTTAAACTTCAAATTCGTTTTGGGTAAAATGCTATTCGAGCAATAAAAAGCAAACAACGACAAACCAATCGCCACAAAAATCAGCGGCTTCATAATCCGAAACAACGAAATACCAGCAGCCTTCATCGCAACAAGCTCATAATTCTCACCCAAATTACCAAATGTCATAATCGAAGCCAGCAGCATTGCCAAAGGAAAAGCCATGGGAGTCAAACCAACAGCAGCATAAAACATTAATTCAGCCAAAATATCCCACTCCAAACCCTTCCCAACCATTTCATCAATATACTTCCAAAGAAACTGCATCAATAAAACAAAAACGCAAATAAAGAAGGTCAAAATAAACGGACCAATGAAACTCTGAATAATATATCGATGTAATTTTTTCATCTATAGTTTGCATATATTTCAATTGCTTCAGGCAACCAGCCTTCACAGCAACCATTTTTTTAAAGTGTTGAAACAAAACCTAGGCACAAATATAAGTATTAATGTTGAGTTGAGCCGACTTCTACAAATAAACTTCACATGAACATCTTGTAGAACCATTTTTATTACATTCAATCACACAAAATCAGAAATCAAATCCTATCTTTGCGCCCAAAAAATAAACAACTTGAGTCAGTTTAAGAAATTAGCGAGCGAAACAGCCATTTATGGAGTTAGTAGCATTGTTGGGCGATTCCTCAATTGGTGGCTAGTGCCCTATTATTCCTTTTTATTCCTCCCAAGCGAATTTGGAATCGTAACATACCTATTCTCTTTAATGGCCTTCCTTCTCATCGTGCTAACCTATGGCATGGAAACCGGATACTTCCGCTTTGCCTCGCAAGCCCACGATAAAAATCTCGTCTATTCAACCTCACTAATCAGCCTAATCGTCACATCACTATCATTCCTGCTTGCAGCCTTCGTGTTTGCCCCCGAAATTGCAAACATCGTTGGAATTGCAAGCAAACCCGAATACATCCGATGGATAGCCCTCATCATGGCTTTCGATGCAATAACAAGCATCCCATTCGCAAAACTCCGCATTGAAGGCAGACCCGTAAAATTCGCCACATTCAAACTAATAAACATCTTTCTCAACATCTTTCTCAACATCTTTTTCCTCACCATTTGCCCCGCAATCCTAAAATCAAACCCCCAAAGCTTCATCAACCACATCTACTCAAGCCAAATCGGCGTGGGCTACATTTTCATATCAAACCTCCTTGCAAGCGCCGTCCTCCTTTGCTTGCTACTGCCCGACATGAACATTAAATTCCGATTCAACTGGCCACTTTTGCGAAACATGCTTTCCTATTCCTTCCCAATCCTAATTGTTGGAGTAGCCGGAATGATAACTCAAAACATCGATAAAATCCTAATCCCACAACTCATCCCTGCCAACCAAGACCCCATGGCAAAACTCGGAATATATGGCGCAAATTTCAAGCTCGCAGTCATCATGAACATGTTCATTCAAGCTTTCCGATACGCTTTCGAACCCTTCTTTTTCGCACAAGCAAAAAACGACGACAACAAGCGTGGCTATGCCCTCATTCTCAAATATTTCTCCATCTTCGGACTTGTCATATTTCTCGCAATAGCCCTTTTCCTCGACCTCTTCAAAGCCATAAACCTCATCGCACCTGCCTACTACGAAGGTCTAAAAATCGTCCCATTAATCCTCCTCGGAAATCTCTTTCTCGGAATCTATTACACCCTCTCGCTGTGGTACAAACTCACCGATAAAACCCGTTTTGGCGCCTACTTCGCCATCATCGGTGCCATCATAACACTCGCCATAAACATCATCTTCATTCCAACACAAGGCTACATCGCATCTGCCTATGCACTAACTATTTCCTATGCCGTCATGATGATCATTTCCTACATCGTAGGGCAAAAATACTACCCCGTGAACTACCCAATCAAGCGCATTGCACTCTATTTCATCACAGCAATCTCCATCTTCGCCATTTCAAGCCAACTCAACATCACAACACCAGCACTCAACTACCTCTTTAACACCGCATTATTCATCGCCTTCATCGCCCTAATCTACAAACTCGAAAACAAAGAAATACGCCAATTCCTATAACCCCATCAATCCAAACACAAAATCAGTTCAAATTTCCTCTTTTTTTGGGGGTGCCGGCATCCTCCCCGCCACAATGCCCAGCCCTGCCGTCGGGCTTTCCGTTCCAATCTTTTGCTTCGTTCCTCCGCAAAAGGATTTCCACTGCAATCCCTCACCCACCTAACGCCAGTAACAGTCGCTCAAAACATTTACAAACCTTAGCATGCGAGCAAGTCCGAAGGACTTAAAGACAGCAGCATAGTGCATCGCACTATGAAAGCAAACCACCCCAACCCAAAGCGCCGATAGGTGCGAAAGATAAACTCCCATCATCATTTCCAGTTCACAAAGTGCAGTGCTCCATGCAACAATCTTCAATCCCTATCGGGCCAATGCTGTGCATTTTTACATAACTTTTCAACCTTCATTCTTCCATTATTGTTGTAGATTATAATTATAATTGCTACATTGCGAATAATTTGCTAAAACACCATATTAAAATGAATAAAATAAAACTCGAATGCGCACTAAACTGCTCGGTGAGTGTGCTATTTAAACGACTCAGTACCCCTTCTGGACTTGCCGAATGGTTCGCCGATGAGGTAAAACAAAATGATGAAATTTTTACCTTTAAGTGGAAAGATTACTCGCAAAGCGCCGAAAGAATTGAATATCGTTTAAATGAAATGGTCTGCTTTCAATGGATTGATGGCGATAATCCAGGAGCAAAATTTGAATTTACTGTTCAAAGCTTAGAACTAACCAACGATGTCGCACTCATTGTTACCGATTGTGTTGACCCAAGCGATGAAGATTCTCAAAAAGAACTCTGGGAAACTCAACTCGCTCACTTAAAACGTGTGCTAGGTGCTTAAATCTATGCATTGAGCATTTGCCTTGGAACTACTCTCTATGCACTCAACTTCTCGCCACGACTAGCATCGAGCCGAATGAAGATGAATAGCAAAATCGTGAACGACCACAACGACGATCCCCCATAACTGAAAAAGGGCAGGGGAATGCCAATGACAGGCGCCAAACCAATGGTCATCCCGATATTAATGGCGAGGTGGAAAAACAATATCGAGGCCACACTGTATCCATAAATTCGGCTAAACTGCGACCGTTGACGTTCAGCCAAGTATAGAAGTCGCAAAAGCAAAATACTAAATAAAATAATAACCGAACTCGTTCCCAAAAATCCCCATTCTTCGCCCACCGTGCAAAAAATGAAATCAGTGCTTTGCTCTGGTACAAAATTGAACTTCGTTTGCGTGCCATTCAAGAATCCTTTTCCTGTTAAGCCCCCCGAACCAATCGCAATTTTCGACTGATTCACATTGTATCCTGCGCCTAGCGGATTTGAACTCATGCCAAGCAACTCCTCAATACGCTCTCGTTGGTGGGGCTCAAGAATTTCGCTAAACACATAATCAACCGAAAAACTGAAAAAAACGAAGCCTAGTGCAATGAGTAGCAACCACCGAACAGCTGAACCAGCCTTGTAGATAATGGCATAGATAATGGCAATGAAAAAACTTATTGCGAATGCATAAAGTGCTACCTGACTTTCATTGAGGTCTAGCTCGAATAGCAGATTAGCTTGCCATGTGAGCGCAAAAACACATAAGCAAATTAAGAGTAAAATGGAGGGCAACTTCCACTTTAAACTGATTACTGCCAGTGCAACAATGCTGCCTACACATATGAAAAGCGTGCTAATGATGGGCGTTGTTAGCAATGAAATGATGAAAGTTATTCCCGCAACTAAGCCTAAAAATAAAAAAATACCCGGCAATCCTTCTCGATATAGAACCAGCGAAAACACAAAAAATACAAGCGCCGAACCCGTGTCATTCTGTATTAAAACGAGAAGCATGGGGGTGAAAATAATGAGTGCTATGACCCCAATCGATTGAAGTCCCACTTTATAACTATATTGGCTCATGTAGTAAGCCAATGCCAGTGCCGTTGTGGTTTTGGTGAGCTCCGATGGCTGAAAGGCAAAGCTCCCGATTTGAAACCACGATTTGGCTCCATTCACCTCTGTGCCCAATGCAAGTACCGCCAGCAACAAAAAGATGGTGAAAATATAAAGCGGAATTGAAAAGGAAACAAAAACTTTGCTGTCAATCAAGATTATTATCATTGCCAATAAACATGCGGCTACTATCCAAATGAGCTGCTTGCCATATCGCTGTGTGAAATCGAAAATGCTATTGTGATCATCGTTATAAACTGCCGAGTAAATATTAACCCAACCCATGAGGCACAAAAGTAGATATAGTATTATTGTTATCCAATCCAGATTAAGCCATATGTTCGTTCTAGAGCGCATCGTTGTGTTTTCCTAGTAAGTTAATATTCGATATTTTCTCCTCATCTATTCGGCGTTGTTCTTCCAAAATTTCACCCCTGATAAATTTCTCCATTATCAATGAACCTATTGGGGCGGCATATCGTGAACCCCACACGCCATTTTCAACAAACACGGCAATCGCTATTTTCGGATTGTTCAAAGGGGCAAATCCAATAAACGATGAGTGGTCGGATCCTCCCGATGAATTCTGAATTGTACCTGTCTTTCCACACAAATCAATGTCATTTATCTTCGTTTTATATCGACCGCCCATGTGGTCAACCATTTTGTTCATGCTTCGAGCAACCATCCCAAAATAGAGGGTGTCGATGCTTGTTTGATGTTTCTCAAAACTCAATGCGGTTGCCTCATGGTCGCTATTAACCAGCTGTTTCACCACATGTGGTTCAATGTAATATCCTCGATTGGCAAGAATGGTGGCATAGTTCGCCAACTGAAGTGGTGTTAAAATTATTTCACCCTGCCCAATTGCTAGCGAGCGAATGGTGTAGGCATTCCAGCTTCCCTTGCCATAAATCCGATTGTAATAATCGGCAGTTGGCAAATTTCCCTTCGTTTGCCCAAAGAACTCCGTGCCTAGTGTCTTGCCTAAACCAAACTCTTGCGCATATTTATACCACACACGATAACTCTCTTCAATGGTGCTCTTATGGCCCATTGCTGCACGGAATGCCTGAAAAAAATAGGGGTTGCATGATTCCACAATCGCCTCATGAAACTGCACGCTCGAACTGTGAAAGTGTGTGCACTTCATTGGTGTTGAACCTGGTCCGCTGCATGTGAAGGGCGTGTGTGGTGTAACTTCGCCTTCTTGAATTGCAATTAGTCCGTTTAGCATTTTAAAGGTTGAGCCCGGCGAATAGGCTGCCGATATCGCCCGATTGGTGAGCGAGTGTAAAGTATCTTTGAGCAATTCGCTGTAATTATTTCCACGTTCACGACCCACTAATTTATTCGGATTGTAGCTCGGACCAGAATAGAAAGCGAGTATTTCGCCTGTGCTTGGTTCAATGGCAACAACTGCTCCTTTCTTATTCTTCATGAGCATTTCGGCATACTCCTGCAAGTCGCGGTCGATGGTCATGGTTAAACTATTTCCCAATGAGGCAAGTGTGTCGTTCTTTCCCTCGTTATATGAACCTTTCACACGATTGTGAACATCAACAAGAAAATAATTTGAACCTTTCTTTCCTCGTAGTTCTTTCTCGTATGCTCGTTCAATGCCCGTTATGCCGATATAATCGCCCATACCATAATATTTCTCGGTATCGGAATTTATTTGGTTTTGATTTATTTCACCAATATAGCCAAGAAGATGGGCTGCTATCGGTTTTGGATACTGGCGAATGGTGCGCGATTGCACATAAAATCCCGGATATTTAAACAGTTTCTCTTGCAAGCGTGCATTCACCTGAGGCGAAAACTGCTTAACAACAATCGAAGGTCGATAGAGACTGTATTTCTTCGCTTTTTTGAGCTCTTCAATTAGAAAACTCTTTTCGATACTTAAAATGTTGCAAAGTTGAAGGGTGTCGAAACTCCCAATTTCTCGTGGAGTTGCTAGCAAGTCGTAAACAGCCTTATTTTCAACAAGTGGTTTGCCATTTCGGTCGTAAATCAATCCTCGTCCAGGGTAATTAGTCACCTTGCGTAGCGCATTTTTCATCGCCTTTTCGTTGTAGTTATTGGTAACTACTTGCAAAGTGAACAAGCGAGCAATGAAAATGAGAGCTATGCAGATGAATATTCCGCCAACAACATATGTTCGAGTCGACTGATTTTGCACGCTATTTCTTTTTTGATGTTAAAAGTTCAATGACAATAATGATGAGCGCACTTGAAAGAGAGCCTGTGGTTGTGCGGAAAAGTAGTTGTGCATAGTTGGCAAAACTGAATGATTCAAGGGTGTAAAGGAAAAGCTCATGAAAAAGGCAGCACAAGAGGGTGTAGCTAATAAACCATAGCATTCCGTTGCTTGCAACACTTGGCGAGCTGCTAATTTCTGAATAATCTTTCTTGGAAATTATGCGAATGATGGTGGGGCGGAGAAAGGCTAAAAAGCTTGTTGCTGCTGCATTCAATCCGATGGTGTTCATGAATATATCAACAAATAATCCCAACGAAAAGCCAGCTATCATTAACACATAGGGGGCTGTGCGATAGGGCATCATCATGATGATGAAAATATAAATAAACGGTACAGCCATGCCAAGCAAATGAACATGGTTCAGCAACAGAATTTGAATAGCTAGAATGATCACAGGGGCTATCAAAACACGGATGAAAGAAAATTTATTCATGTGGTATTTGGGCATTTAGCTGTTTAACTTCTAGTGAATCGCTATTTGAAATCACTGTAACAAAATCTAAATTGTGGAAATTGCTCAGCAAACGTGCCGATATATCGAGGAAGTTTGCTCCTTCTGCATGACTAATCTTGTCGACAATTGCAATTGGCACTCCCTCAGGAAATACATCGGAAAATCCACTCGTAATGAGCGTGTCGCCTTCATGCAGAATGACATGAAATGGAATTTCATGGAGTTGTGCATAGCTTGAGTTGGCTCCGTCCCATGCGAGTGTGCCAAAATATTTCGACCGCTTCACCTTTGCCGATACCGACCATCGACTGTTAAGCAATGATGGTCCGATGGCATAATGCTTGCTAACATTGGTAATGATTCCAACCACGCCATCGGGTCCAACGATTCCCATTTCGGGCTTAATGCCATCGATGGAACCTTTGTTGATTGTAATGAAATTATTGGCTCGGCGGAAACTATTGTTCACCACTCGTGCCGATATAAATTCATATTGCATGGTGTCGCTAAGTAGGGGAGCGGTGAAGTCGCCATTCACATCGATGGTTGAACTATCGAGAAGTGCCTCGGCAATGCTTTGTTTAACCCTTTGCATGTCGAGCTTTTGAGTCGATTCATAGAGCTGTTTGTAACGCTCCAGCTCGCCAAACAATCGGGCATTCTCTTTGCTTAGCTCGTTGTTTTTCTTTGAAAGTGAAAAGTAATTACGCCAATTGTTTGAAACCTCGTGCACTCGTCCCACTAGCTCGATGGTTGCTCCAACCAAGCGAACTCGTTGCATGTTGGTGTGCTCATGAATTAGCCATAGCGAGAGCGATAGCAGCACAGCAAATACAAAAAAATTAGTGAAACGGGAGAAAAATTTCCAGAGGTTTTTCATCTGTTTATATTTTCTTTTTTAGTTGTCAGATGTATCTCGCCATTATAGTCATGCTCGTGTGTGAGATTCCTAAGCTCATGGCTCGTTTCATCTGCGTATAATTTACTACTTTTAAATTGAACTACTCCAAATTAATGATTTCTTCTTTCTCAATTGTGCTCTTGCAATACTCGGTTGAATGTGGCTTTTTGAATTTGCAGACTGATTTGAAATTGGCTGCGATAATCAAATGGCATTCCAATGATAATTGGCGAAACAGTCCATTTGTTATCATACAAGAACATTTGGCTTGCTGCTTTTAAGGTCTGTTAATTCGATTGCAAATCAGCTATTAATTTAAAGTATAGTGCCAACTTAGTCCTGCAATTACACCCCCTTTATTTCAGAGTGAACAAAACTAAGTTGGCATGAATCCTTCTTGAAGGTCTAGCGCATTAAGAAGGGATATCGATCAATATTTTTAAGTGCAATTCCTGTTCCTCGAACCACGGCGCGAAGTGGATCTTCGGCAATGTGGAATGGAATGTTTATTTTTTCCGATAATCGACGATCTAAGCCTCGCAATTGTGCTCCACCGCCTGCCAAATAAATGCCTCGCGTTACAATGTCGGCATATAGCTCTGGGGGTGTTTGCTCCAATGCACTCAAGATTGCCGTTTCAATTTTATGAATCGATTTCTCTAAGCAGTGCGATACTTCTTGATGTGTTACCGGAACTTCAACTGGCAAGGCGGTCATCCGGTTTGGTCCTTGAACAATGTATGGCGATGGCGCATCATCTAATGTGGGCAACGCTGCTCCTACATTTATTTTGATTTGCTCGGCAGTGCGCTCTCCAACTTTAATGTTGTGTTGGTGATACATATATTCAACAATGTCTGATGTTAAATCATCTCCCGCAATGCGAATCGACTTGTTAGTTACAATGCCTCCCAATGAAATCACCGCAATCTCGGTTGTTCCTCCACCGATATCGACAATCATTGTGCCCTCGGGCGCTTGAACATCTAATCCAATGCCGATTGCGGCTGCCATTGGCTCATAAATCATGTAAACATCGCGACCTCCTGCATGCTCGCATGAATCGCGAACGGCACGAATTTCAACTTCTGTTGATCCCGATGGTATGCATACTACTATCTTTAATGCCGGACTGAACAGGCTGCCTCGTGGATTGATCTTCTTAATCATTCCTCGAATCATTTGCTCTGCCGCATTGAAGTCGGCTATTACTCCATCTCGTAGCGGACGAATTGTCTCGATTCCCGGTGGTGTTCGTCCTTCCATCTGACGCGCTTCATTGCCTATAGCACATAGCTTTTCCGATTTCCGATCGATTGCAACAACCGAGGGTTCATCGAGTACGATCTTACCTTCTTGAATGATTACCGTGTTGGCTGTTCCTAAGTCAATGGCCAATTCTTGTGTGAGAAATGAAAATAATCCCATTTGTATTTTTAGAGTGGAATGTTAATAATTTTTCTTTGTGCCCAAATATATACATTATTATCTTATGCAAGAGAATATTTGAGAAAAAAGCGCAACTTTAAGATTTTTTATAACACAAACGATAAATTGAACCTTATTTATTCTGTCTTGAACACTTTAAAAGCTGACTTCCGAATGTCTTTTTACTTGCTCTTTTCTTCCTTCATTTGAAAGTTGTGTGAAGTAAAACATCTGAAAGTCAGCTCGTGCTTTTTGTGTGTTATCGTCGATTAATGCTTGAAATGTCGGCGACCCGTGAACACCATCCCAATGCCAAACTCATTGCATGCCTCAATTACTTCTTCATCGCGAATTGAACCGCCCGGCTGAACAATGTATTTCACACCATATTCTTGCGCAACTTCAACGCTGTCGCGGAAGGGAAAGAATGCATCGGATATTACAACCGATTCCGAAATGCTAACTTCTGATTTCATATTAAAGCGAGGCATCGTGAGCTGACGAAGACTGTCCAAGCGATTAGGTTGCCCCATGCCTGCTCCCGTGAGCCAAAAGGAACCATCGGCATGCTCTGTAACAATGGCAATGGCATTGCTGCGTAAATTCTTGCAAGCCGTTATACCAAACTTCGCCAAGGCGAGCTTTGTCGAATCGAATGCTACGGTGGTCACATTCTTAAACTCTACATCCATGCCCTCATCTTCATCTTGAACGAGCATCCCGCCACTTATCGAACGATAAATCTTCTCGCCTGTATATTCCGATTTAACTCCAGCAACCAACAAACGTAAATTCTTCTTGCTGCCAAATATCGCTAATGCTTGTGCGCTGAATGAGGGTGCTATGATGATTTCAACAAACTTCTTCTCAAGCCATGTGGCAATCGTTTCATCAACCTCACTGGTGAAACAAACAATCGAACCAAATGCCGATATCGGATCGCCTGCCCATGCCAATTCCAATGCTTTCATTGGGCTGCTGCTCACTGCCAATCCACACGGATTTAAATGCTTTATCACTGCAACAGCCGTTTTGTTACTCAAATGGCTAACCGAATGATATGCATCCGACGCCGCCTTCCATGCTGCATCGGAATCAAGCAAATTGTTATATGAAAGTTGCTTCCCTTGAAGTACTTGAGCATTGGCTAGCGTGTTGCTGCTGTTGCTGTTGTTCATCTTATAGAAAGTGGCTTGCTGATGGGGATTCTCGCCATAGCGGAGTACATCGCCATCATTCAGGCTCAATCGCTCCGATGGCATGTCGTTCAAGTGATTGAAATAACTGAATATCGCCGAATCATAGTGCGAGGAGGTTGCAAATGCCTCACGTGCATAACGCTTCCTATCGTTCAAATTGCTCGAACCTTCCTTCTCATTGAGCAACGATAGCAAATGACTATATTGATTCCTATTCGATACGATAATAACATCATTATAGTTCTTCGCTGCTCCACGAATTAACGCAATGCCACCAATGTCAATCTTCTCAATAATATCTTCTTCCGATGCTCCCGAAGCTACCGTGTCTTCAAACGGATATAAATCAACAATTATCAAATCGATCGGTGAAATGTTGAACTCCGAAATCTGTTGCTGATCGCCCTCGTGGTCACGGCGATTTAAAATGCCACCAAATATCTTCGGATGAAGCGTTTTTACTCGTCCGCCTAATATAGAAGGATAGCTCGTTAAACTTTCTACAGCCGTGCAAGGAAGCCCCATGTCTTCTATAAAACTTTGAGTTCCTCCTGTCGAAATCATCTCAACTCCTAGCTCGTGCAAGCGTTTAACGATAAGGTCTAAGCCTTCTTTGTGATAAACCGAAATCAAAGCCGATTTTATCTTTCTGTTAGTTGTCATTTCTATATATTTGCATGTTGTCGCGCAAAGATACACAATTTATACTTCTTTAGGGAATTATCCGATCGAAAATTATTAGCTTAATTATTCCTCAGCATCATCTTGATCGCTCTAACATGACAGCCTACTAATCGATTAAGCTCGTCTGATTTACCCACGAAATTGCACTGCGCATGTCGGAAACCATGCTAACACGGGCATTACGCTGACTAACCAAGGTGGCATAGGCAACCGATTTGCTGTCGCTGCCAATGAACGCACAAAAGGCTCCAGGAAATATTTCAACCCAAAGTGTTTCGCTCTTAAATATTTCTGCTCCCGTGCTATTGATTGTGAAACCCGTCTGATTAATTATCAATTTCTTTGTGCCAGGTGGCATTGCCTTGCTATCGCGATAATGCTTCAAGAGGCTATCAAACTCCTGAATCTTATAGTCGCGCAAAATCTGAATCGTTGCAATCTTGCTCGCTTCATCATAAAACAACTTGCCCATTTCACTCTGCGCATCGGGGGCTTTCGTGCCTAACCAACTGTATGCTTCAAAGGCATTAGTGAAAACGCCTATAGTCGAATCGCAGTGTTCCATTTCTCGCAACGCCTCAATCGATAGCGAATTGGTGCAAAGAATTGCAAAATAGCCATCGGGAAACAACTCGCGACCCTTGTTGTTCTTTAATATTTCAGCACTGTCGAAGAACGTGTGATGGTTCTGCAAAAACAAAAATCGCTTGGTGTGCGCAGGAATGGCATCGATGTTGGCAAATTCTTCCCACATCTGACTTAAATCCGATATATGCAAATCTCTCAATATCTCAATCGTGGCAACACGGCTCTCTTCATCGAAATACAATTGTGCCATCTTCATCTCTTCAGCTTCACTTTCAGGCGCATTCAACCATTCCAAAGCACTCGCCTCATCATCAAATGAGCGCATGTGGTTTTCATGATTATCGAGCGTGGCAATAATCGCCTTCAACTTGGTCTGCTTTGTAACAATGGCAATAAATGCCGATGGGAAAAGCTCCTTCCACTCTTCGTTGCTCTCGAAAAATTCCGACATTTCGCTGGTCAACTGATAATCGCCATTCACAATCAGAAATCGATTGGTGTTACGCGGAATTAGTCCATCGGAAATAAATCCAATCCACATTTCATTCAACTCTTGAACCGTGAAATCGGCATTCTTCTCAACCCGTGCAATCCCCGTCGATTCATCAAACGAAACATCTTCAATGGTATGCTTGCGTCGTTGTTTTTCCAACCAAGCCAATGCCTCCAATCTGCTTTGGAAGCCCTGCGTAATTTGCGTGTGATTATTCAGAACCGTAATCAGCTCAATCATTTCTTCTTGCTCAAAAACAAATGCCGTGAAATTCTGAGGGAAAATAGTGGTCCACTTCTCATTATTATTCAAAAGCTCCTCGGTGGTGTCAAGCAATCGATAGGCTCCGAAATCTAAAACGGTCTTCCAAATTTCTTGTAGTCGATTGCTAATCGAAAAAAAGTGAATCATCGCCTGATTGAGTTCGCTCATGTAAATGTTCCGACCAATGCTCACAATGGCTGTCTTATTCTGCGGATTATATTGTAGTTTAAAGATATGATGATCAATGCTAAACACTTCGCGTTGCTCCGATAAACTCACCCCTTGCTCGCTGGAACGATGCAGGGAAAGCGGACGAGCAAAATTCACCCATGCCAGTGCCTCCTCTTCTGTCTTTAACAGCGAGGCGCGCGAATCTTTAAAGCGCGCATGACTAAAATAGGCAATCGTTTTGGGGTCTTGAACAACAACCGCCAGAACAGCTCGTGGAAATAAATGCATCCACGCATTTTTCCGCTCCAAACAATCCTGATAATTATCTAAAATAGCAAATGTGCCTTGTATTAATATAAGTCCTCGCACATTGTTTGGAATAGCTCCACTGCGAAGCTGAGCCAACCAAAAATCATTCAACCGTTCAAAATAAATGTGGTCTTTCACCCGAGCATAGGCAATGTTTTCTTCGGCATTGAATTGCAAATCAATCCATGAAGCATCATCAATAGTTAAATTGCTTGTCGCCAAATCGCCTTCTTCCAATGAAGCCAACCAATCGTGTGCTTCTAAAATGTCGCGAAAGTAATTATTATGGTCGTTTTCTCTCGTAATTTGCTCGGAAATGCGCAACGACTTCTCGTGTGTCGTCACCAGTGCCGTGTAGCTTTGCGGAAAGAGTTCCATCCACTTGCGGCTATTCTCAATCACATCAAGCTCATCGTCGAGCAAGCCAAATTCTCCTTGATTCAAGATAAATTTCGTCGTATCATTGGGCAGCATATTCTTATTAAAGAAATCGGCCCACATTTGGTTCAGCTCCACCAAATAAATATCACGCAAAATGCTCACCGTGGCAACCTTCGTGCGTGCGTCATACGACAAGGCGCCCAATCGCTTCAAAAGCTCTTCTGTTTCAATATAATCGCTTTCTCTGTGTTGCGGCTCTGCACACGATTTCAGCCATGTTGTTGCCGATTCTTCATCGAAAAACAAACGTGTCTTCCGATTTTCACGTTCCATCAGGCTCACCACCGCCGCAACCTTCGTGCTCGTGCTCACAATCGCCAAATGGGCATCGGGAAACAACTCCGCCCATTCGCCACGGCTCTTCAAAACACGGTGGGCATCATCGAGAAGATCAAAATTATTATCATTAAGCAAAAAACGATAACACTTTTTTGAAATCGCCCCATTAATTAAATAATGTTCCCACATGCTAATGAGCTTCCTGCTTTCAATGTCTTGCGTCAGACGAATAGTTATAATTCCATGCTCATGATTCATCGAAAGATCGCCCAGAGCATCATGCCACGTTTCCTCATTGGCTCTCACTTGCTGCAACCATTGTAGCGCATCTTTCTTCAACAGAAACGATTCGGTGCGCGACGTCATCCGCTTGCTAATTGTGGCAGTTGCCGTAATCTTCGCATCGCCACTCACAATTGCCAAATAACTATTCGGAAAATCACGTAGCCACATGCCACGCGAGGCTATAATTGCCGAAGGTTCATCGAGCAAAGGAACACCAGGAGCAACCACAAACAGATATTTACGACAAGTCTGCAAAATCTCGCCTCGTCCAATCAAATCATCAAGCAGCTGCATGATATCAATCAAATGAAAAGCTTCAAAAATAGCAAGCTCAGCAATGTCTGTCTGAGAATAATAGGTAAGGCTATGCCGAATAGAACTCATGTAATATATAACTATTATAACAAATTAAAAATATAGAAACAAATGCCGTTTTGCAATTATTACATATATAATAAAAATATAACTAAGTAACATCAAAACTGCTCAACCATTTCCTTGCGCCATCGGTGCTCGAAAACGGCATAATTTGTTGGTCTTTGGCCATGCTTAAAATTGCAACCATTGCCGAAAGTGAGCTAACCACCGCAAGTTTCTTTCCAGGGAAACGCTCACACCACCACGCATTCATTTCTCGAAAACCCAAGCTCGAACCTTCGGCTTGAAAACCACTCAAATCGAGCAAAAAACCGCTTGTGTTGGCTGGAATATCTCCATTTTCAATAAAATAATTCCACATCAATTGCAATTCAGACACGCTAAAATTACTTGAAATTGAAACCTCTAGCCAGTTGCCGCCTTCAACGGGCGAAATCTTTCCGATAATCTTTTTCATAGTACGATGTTGTTTTTGTGGAAGTCTAAAAATTAGCTCGAAAATCCAAGTCGAACGATAATTCTTGCAAGTCCACTATTAAAGAATAGATGCAATTTGCAATAAAAAATCGAAACAAACTAATAATTTAGTTCTTTTTTTCGAAATATAAGGCGTTTAATAATAAATATCAAGCACTCACAAAAAAATCATATCGCATTTCGTTGCAAAGCTTTAAGAGCTTCCGAAACATAAAAACTATCCCTCTGCAACCATCGCATTGCCCCTTCGAGTGTTGAAAAAGGCTGCAACATGTCGGGCTTTGCTGCCATCTTCAAAACCGCAACATGTGTTGCCGATGAAGTAACAATGGCAAGTTTCTTTCCCGGAAAATTCTCATACCACCATTCGTCCATTGCCGTGAATTTCAGCGTTGAACCAATCGAAACATAGTCGCCACAGTTCAACAAAAACTTGTCCACATGTGCCGGATAGCTACCCTCATCGCGAAATGCAGCCCACATCAATTGCTGATTTTCAATTGAATAATCATGGTTTAAAACAACCATAACCACATCATCTTCTTGCAGATAACTCAAGGTTCCTAAACTGTCAATTTCCGAACGCTTGTTCATACGTTTATTTTTATGCATACATATATAATGTATAGAATGCAAATAATCTATATATAGTATATATATGGCAGTTATAATTTGGGTGTGTGCCTTCTCTCCCCGCAATCCACCCCTGGCACCGGGCTTTCCGTTACAATCTTTCCCCCTTCTTTGGTCGGGGAAAAGGATTTCCACTTCAATCCCTCACACAAAGATACAAATACAAAACTTGTAATACACAAACTTTAGTAAATGAATTAACGTAAAATTCAATAATAATGATAAAAATCAATCGCAAATAAACAATTAATGATAAAACTTCTACTTAAGGGGACTTCTAGAAATTAGCTGTTAGGTCATTTTGATTTTATGGGAGATAGATTTTGGTCTAATTTCACAGAAGCATAGCGAGCTATGGTTTAAGAAATTAGTGCAAAAGATACGCTCAGAAAACAAAATGAACAACAGCTGTATTTAGCAGCTTCCCCAATTTAAAACTAATTTTTAGAAGTCCCCTTAACACCATGCGAATAGTAAACAATTGAATCCATCTTATTGCATTATCACATCGTCGCATTATAAGACCGTTGCACGGTATTCTTTATTCTACTATCTTCAAGCCCTATCGGGCTTATCGTGCACAAACCGACAAGTCGCACGAAACATTAGCAAACATTAGCATGCAAGCAAGTCCGAAGGACTTAAAGAAAGCAGCATAGTGCATCGCACTATGAAAGCAAACCACCCCAACCCAAAGCGCCGATAGGTGCGAAACCATTTGGGCGTGAATGCCATGCGGGTTTAATTGCCATTCGGAAAAATTCAATCGAACTTTTATTACAAAAAACATTTGTATCGACGCATGATATGCGTC
>JBKEAC010000014.1:0-21474 GCA_047971925.1 Mangrovibacterium sp. | reverse complement strand
GTGGAATGGATGTATGCATACATGGCGGGCATTCGCTCGGACGGTGCAGGTTTCCGCAAGATTATCATTGAGCCGCAACTAGACCTGCGCACCAACATGCCAGAAGGACAAGAGTGCATCAACGAGGTAAACGCAACAGTAGCAACCGTAAACGGCGCAGTGAAAAGTCATTGGAAAATGGATGGAAATAACGTAATGTATAATGTTTCTATTCCATCTAACACCACCGCAAACTTTATTTTGCCTACTAACCAAATCGGATTGCCAACAAATGGTTTGGGCATTAAGTCGATGACAATAAAAGAGAATAAACAATACCTGGAATTAGGATCTGGAAACTATTGCTTTAAAATACTTATACAATAGATTACACTCCCATTTTAGCGGATCAACTACTCCAAAAGAGGGAGAATTAGAAGCTGTTTGAGCAGTTAGAAACGTCAAAGGAGTCGCGCAGATGTGTTTCGGAGCGGTAAGAAACACATCTGCAGGAGTGCGCTGGCGCTTCTAAGCAGTTAGGAAAGTCATGTTAGCTGTGCGCTGACACTTCTGAATTGAAAACTTAATTTTAGTAAGAAAGTCGTACAATTTTCCATTTATATGTACGATTGTTGGTATTGAGATTTTGTTAATGCCGTATCTTTGTGTAATGTGTATGCAGTTAATTTAAGCTATAATTAGTCTACAATTAAACTAAGCTACACATTGAAGAATGATTGTCAATTAAAAATGATAAGTGAAATGGGAAAACGATTTGCTATATTTTTATTCGTATTATTTTGTTTGATAGACCAAGTTTCGGCACAAAGCAATGACGAACTTTATCCCACCGACTCCATAGTATCGCGCTATCATAATAGTTGGGCAATACAGAACTATCGTAATCGGATTAAAAGTTTCAAGAAAGATCCATTAAATGCTAATGAAATAGTATTCATAGGCAATAGTATCACGCAGCAAGGGGGCGATTGGAGCGAGAAGTTTGGTATAGAACATATCAGGAATCGTGGAATTGCTGGAGACTTGACTGATGGTGTATTGAAACGATTAGACGAGATTGTATATTATCAGCCCAAGGCAGTATTCATTTTGATTGGTGTAAATGATGTGTTTAATATGTATCACGAAAAAGACACGCGATTCACTTATGATCAAATTGTGCCTTCACCAAAATACATTGCCGATAACATCGTGAAAATTGCAGAAATGATAGTGCACAACTCACCTCAAACAAAAGTTTTTGTGCGGACTATTTTGCCTATCCGAAAAGATTATGGCAATGATGAAATAGTAGAAGTGAATCGGCTACTTAAAGCATGTGACGAAAAGTCAAATTTCATTCTCGTTGACCTATATAACCAGTTTGTTGATGAAGAAGGAAAATTGCGTATCGAGTTTACCAAAGATGGGACGCATTTGAATGACGCAGGCTATGCGCATTGGGTGAAATTTGAAAGAAAAATCATGAAAAAACAATTAAATATAAAGAAAGGAAATGAGAAAAATACTATTAGCATTTAGTTTGTTTTTAGGTGCAATCTTTTCGGGAAATGCTCAAGAAGCAAGAGTGAATGAATTATTTAATTTCGATTGGAAATTTAATTTGGGCGATATAGAACATGCCGAGCAGATAGATTTTGACGATTCGCAGTGGCAAGAGCTAGATTTGCCCCATGATTTTCAAATTGATATGCCTTGGGATAAAAAGGCTAGCAGTATGCGCGGATTTAAAAATATGGAAACAGGTTGGTATCGCAAAACATTTGATGCCAAGCCAGAATGGGAAGGCAAAAAAGTGTTGCTTGACTTTGAAGGCATCATGGTGCATGGCGATGTGTGGCTAAACGGAGAGAAAGTGGGAGGAACTGATTATGGTTACTTAGGTTTTGATTGCGACATTACGAAGTTGCTGAAATATGATGCACCCAATGTGATTGCTGTGAAATCTTCAACAGGTGAGAGGACGGGTTCGCGCTGGTACACTGGAGGCGGATTGTATCGAGATGTACACTTGGTGATAAAAGAACCAATTTCAGTGGCTAGGAATGGGGTTTACATCACCACGCCAGTGGCAACAGAAGCAACTGCCGAGGTGGCTGTGCAGGTTGAGCTTGAAGGTTTTACGGGCAAGCATGATGATTTGAAAATTACAGCTCGTATTTTTTCTCCTAGAGGAGAACAAGTGGGTGAAACAAGCGCATTCGGCACCAAAGGTTCGCGTTTGAAATGTGTGGAAGTGCCACTTCCGATACTTACGCTTAGTAACCCGAAGTTGTGGGATTGTGAGCACCCCAATTTATACACTGCAGAAATCACTTTGGCGATAGGCGATAAGGTGCTTGACCAGATTTCACAACGATTTGGAGTTCGCACTATCGAGTTTTCAAAAGAATTTGGCTTCAAGCTAAATGGTAAGAAGGTATATTTGAAAGGACTTTCAGGACATCATGATATGGGAGCGGTGGGCGCTGCGGCACATGAAACTGCCATTGCTCGACAAATGGATGTGTTGAAACAATTTGGCTTTAATCACATTAGATGTTCGCACAACCCCTATTCAAAAGCATTCTTAGAAATTGCCGATGAAAAGGGAATTATTATAGTGAATGAGCTTTACGATAAATGGAGCAATAAAGACTATTGGGTGGGGCGTCAACCATGGACAGAACTGGTTTTTGAAAATATTCCAGAGTGGGTGAAGCGCGACCGCAATCACCCTTCGGTTATTATGTGGAGTTTGGGCAATGAATTGCAAATGCGCGAAGACTTGGCAGGTTTCCCCACAAGTGATTGGGGCGTTACGACATACAAAATGCTCGATGTGCTCGTGAAAAGATATGATGCCACTCGTCCAACAACAGTGGGCATGTATCCCTCAAGAGCCAATGCGCTTTCCAGAAAAGGAAGTGGATTTTGGGATGAAGATAAAATGTTGCCACCAGAGCTCGCTGCTGTTACAGAAGTGTCAAGCTTTAATTATCAATTTGAAGCCTATCAGCAATATCTAAAATATGAGCCAGACATGATTGTCTATCAAAGTGAAGCAACCACCAATCGTATGCTTGCTCCTTTCTGGGGAATGGACAGAGAAAAAATGGTGGGATTGGCCTATTGGGGGGCAATTGAATATTGGGGAGAGTCAAGCGGATGGCCTCGCAAAGGTTGGGCTTATTCTTATTTCAACCATGCACTAGAACCATTCCCTCAGGCCTATATGGTGAAGAGTGCCTTTAAAGAAGATGAGCCGATGGTGCACATTGGAGTAGCTCAGAGTGAAAAAGAAGATATTGATTGGAATGATGTAACGATTGGTCATATCGATTTGCTAGAGAATTGGAATCAAGTCAAGGCAGGAAATCAAACAGTATTCACCTTCACCAATGCCGATGAAGTGGAATTAGTATTAAATGGTAAGTCTATTGGTGTGCAAAAGAACGATCGTTCAGACATTGAAACTCGAAACAAGATTCTATGGGAGAATGTGCCTTATGAAGCTGGGGTGTTAGTGGCAATTGCACGAACAGGAGGAAAAGAAGTAGCTCGTCACGAAATAGAAACAACAAGTAAGGCAGTTGCTTTAAAAATAGTGATAGAAGATAACGACGAATGGAATGCCAATGGCATGGACTTGCAATATATCAGCGTATATGGAGTGGATAAGAAAGGTCGTCGGGTGTATGATGCAACCGAAGAGGTTACGTTTGAAGTGAATGGAGCAGCAAAACTTATTGCGGTGGATAATGGCGATCACAAAAGTGATGAGCTTTTCGCAGGCAATCAACGAAAGCTCTATCGAGGAGCAGCCTTAGCTATTCTGCGAGCCACACAAACCGCAGGAAAGGTGCAAGTGAAGGTATCAGCAAGTGGACTGAAGAGTGCGAGTGTGAAGTTGGATGTGAAATAATCATTCAAAATAGAAACTAACACATAAAGTAACCAAATGAAACGAGTCCTAAGCGTAGATCTCTCAAACAAGAATATGACTATAATGGCGAGATACATCTGTCAACTAAAAAATAAACTATAAAAATGAAAAAACTAACCTCAATAATACTCCTCCTACAACTAAGCATGGGAGTGTGGGCACAGAAGAACGAAGTAAATTTTCGAGTAGCAAAGTTTAAAGATGATAAGGCATGTGCTATTAGTTATACCTTCGATGATGATTTGCAGGAGCACTACACGCTGGTATTTCCTTATTTTGAAAAACTCGGAATTAAAGGCACTTTTTTTATTAATGGAGCCACTATAGAAGAATCTCAAGGTGTGCATGAAGTGCGTGGCGTGGTGCGGACAACTTGGGCACAGCTCAAGGAAATGGCAGACCATGGACATGAAATTGCTAATCATGGCTGGGCACACAAAAACTTCAACCGCTTTCCTTTCGAGGAAATTAAAGAAGACATTTGCAAGAATGATAGCGCTATTGAGAAGAACATTGGCAAGCCAGCTCTCACCTTTTGCTATCCTAACAATAGCAAGAATAAGGAAGGAGTTGCCTATGTTTCCAAAGGAAGAGTAGGCACGCGCACTTTTCAAATATCAATAGGAAGCAAACGAGATTCAGCCTTTCTTTCTAATTGGATTGATACGCTAATAATTAATCAAGAATGGGGCGTAGGCATGACACACGGCATCACCCATGGCTATGATGCATTTAAAGATCCTCAGGTGTTTTGGAATCATCTTGAAGAGGTGAAGTCGAGAGAGGCGCAAATCTGGGTGGCAACATTTGCCGACATTTCCGCCTACACCAAAGAAGCTGAAAACACGAACTTGCGCACCGAAGTCAAAGGAAAGCAATGGATAATTACGCCAGATTTAGATTTAAAAGAAGCCATTTTCAATCAGCCACTAACCATGGTGGTTGAAGCGTTGGACATTAAAAAAGTAGTAGCAAATCAAGATGGGAAAGCTTTGCTGGTGAAACTTGAAAAAGATAAAGCTTGCTTTGAGTTCAACCCATATGGTGGCGAAATAGTAGTTAAAATAAAGTAAACGAACAATGAGAACAGTATGGAGTTTGTTTTTATTAGCTTTGATGAGTGTAATTGAGGTTAATGCGCAGAATGAGAAGCTTCCCACGAAAGAAAATCTTTGGGTGTTCATGATGGCTGGTCAGTCGAACATGGCTGGTAGGGGAGTGATTGAACCGCAAGATACAATCGTGAATACAAGAGTATTTACTATAAATGAGGCTGGAGAAATTGTGTTGGCTCAAGAGCCGCTGCATTTCTATGAACCCAAGATGGCAGGTTTGGATTGTGGCATGTCGTTTGCCACGGAGCTACTTGCTCATGTGCCCGATAGTATTTGTATTTTGATGGTGCCTACAGCAGTGGGTGGAAGTTCTATCAAACGATGGCTCGACGATAAGCCCCATCGTGGAGTTAATCTGCAATCGAATTTCATTAAGCGAATGAATTGGGCTAAAAACTATGGCGAGATAAAAGCCGTGCTTTGGCACCAAGGAGAGTCGGATGTGAACGAAGGAGGAGTGTTGAGTAGGAAGGATAATCTAAGTGCATTGTTTGAAATTTTCCGACAAGCAGCAGCTAATGACAATTTGCCTATCATTGTAGGTGAGTTAGGCTCATATTCCAAAGATCCATTGGCGTGGCGAATCATGAATGAAGCTAGTCGTCAATATGTAGCATCAGACTCCAACTGTACCATTTTCTCCACTTCCGATTTAAAAGACAAAGGCGACAAGCTTCATTTCAACTCCGCAGGACAGCGAGAACTTGGAAAACGTTTTGCCCAAGAATATATGAACGAATTTAAAGCACACTAACGATGCACAGAAAACTAATTTTACTAACAACACTAGCCACATTAGTGCTTGCGAGTTGTTCAACCTCAGGATTTGAGTTCAAACAAAAAGAAAACATTGCAATTCAATTTAATGAAGCCGAAGAGCCAGTGGTGAAGGAAGCCTTGCGCATGTTTGGTGAAGATTTCAAACGAGTGTTTACTGCCTCGATAGAAAAAGGAATAGAGCACACCGATTTATATATAGCCACGTTAGGCAATGAGAATTGGTCGAAAGAACTGATTGATGCTTATGACTTAGAAACTCTAAAGCAACAAGAAGAAGCATTCTTACTCCTAGTGAACAATGGAAAAATCTTCATCTTAGGAAGCGACAAGCGAGGAACAGCTTATGGCATTCTCGAACTGTCACGTTTAATTGGGGTATCGCCATGGGAGTGGTGGGCCGATGCTAAAGCAGAGCAAAAGAAATCGCTTGTTTTGAACGATGGGTTTAAAACACTGCAATATCCATCAGTAGCCCGACGAGGAATATTCATTAACGATGAAGATTGGGGACTGATGCCTTGGAGCAGCACCAACTACGAGCCAACAGAGGTAAAGGGCGAAATAGGTCCGATAACCAATGCTCGCATCTTTGAGCTGCTACTTCGACTTCGAGCCAACACCTACTGGCCGGCCATGCACAAATGCTCTAAAGCATTCTTCGAAACCCCAGGAAACAAAGAAATAGCAGATAAATACAGCATCTTTGTAGGCACATCGCACTGCGAACCCATGGTGAGAAACACCAATGCCGAGTGGAATAGAGAGGAACGAGGACACTACAACTACCTAACTAATAAAGAAGGGATTTTAAACTTTTGGCAAGAAAGAGTAATTCAACAAGCCCAATCAGATAACATTTACACCCTCGGATTGCGAGGCGAGCATGACGGCAAAATGGAAGGAGCAAAAACCGATGCAGAGCGCATGGAAGTACTCACCAATGTAATCGCTGACCAACGAAACATGCTAGCACAATATGTAAACAAAGACGTGGAACAAATATCGCAAGTATTCATTCCCTATAAAGAAGTGCTTGATGCCTACAAACTCGGACTGCAAGTGCCCGATGATGTTACGCTCATGTGGTGCGACGATAACTATGGATATGTACGCCATTTTCCAACTCTAGAGGAGCAAACAAGAAAAGGAGGAAACGGACTGTATTATCACATTTCGTATTGGGGACGTCCACACGATTATCTTTGGTTAGCAACTAGTTCGCCAGCCCAAATCTACAGCCAAATGAAACTCTCGTACGATAAAGGTAATCGGGAAATGTGGGTGCTCAACGTGGGCGATATAAAGCCTGGAGAATATCTTACAGAGTTCTTCCTAGACATAGCGTGGAACATCAACAGTATTGAAGGAACTAAGAAAGGACTAGATGAGCACCTTAACCATTGGCTAGCCCGAGAATTTGGTAAAGAAAAAGCACAAGAACTCACCCACGTGATGAATGAATACTACAGACTAGCATACATTCGCAAGCCCGAACATATGGGGAATACACGAGTAGAAGAGGGCAAAACCTCGCATTGGAATAACGTGTCGGACTTAGCTTGGAGCGAAAAGCAAATCACCGAACGAATAGCCTGCTACCAAACCCTAGTTAATAAAATAAAAGAACTATCACCCACCATACCAGTTCATAAGCAATCCGCATGGTTTCAACTCGTAGAATACCCCGTGCTAGCAGCCGCACAAATGAACTTCAAGCACCTCTACGCACAACTAGCTCGTCATGGTTTAGCCAATTGGGATAAAAGCGATGCAGCGTATAACAGTATTGTTGAACTAACGGAACAATACAGCGCAATTGAAAATGGGAAATGGCGAGGCATTATGGATATGAAGCCTCGAAACCTCAGCGTTTTCGCAAAACCAGAACACACGCAAGCTACAACATCACTAGTTGAAGAAGAGCAATGGGAATACCATTTCAACGGAAACGAATATAGCAATTTCAACGGTGAAAAACCCATTGAAAATGGACTCGGATACCAAAGAGCAGCCATTTATCTGCCTAAAAGAAGTACCGTATGCTATGAAATACAAAGCATAGACGCAGATTCGCTTGTGGTGGAAATAGACCTTGCACCCAATCACCCAGTAAGTGGCGAGCAAATTCGCTACACCATAACCATTGACGATGACCAAGCCATAACCGTAAATTACGCTACTGAAGGACGAAGCGAGGAATGGAAACAAAACGTATTGCGAAATCAAGCTATTCGTCAAACAAAACACGCCATTCAGCAATCAAAAAAACACCTAATTAAGCTCACGGCACAAGATGAAGGCGTTGTAATTGATCAAATTAAAATAAGAAAATACCACCATGCTAAATAAACTATTACTCTTATTAGTCTTATCACTAGGTGCTATGCAGATAACTTCTTGCAAGGAAAATATCAAATCAACAGACCAGAAACCCAACATACTCTTCATTCTGGCCGACGATCTTGGCTATGCCGACCTTGGTTGCTACGGAAACCAAATCATACAAACGCCCAACATAGATAAACTTGCCGAAGAAGGAATCAGATTCACCAACTGCTACGCCGGAGCCAGCGTATGTTCACCCTCGCGAGGTACGCTAATGACGGGGCTTCACACTGGGCATGCTCGTATTCGAGGAAATATGTGCAACATAGGAGGAGTTGAAGGAGTAAAAGAAACCCCAAACGGAAATCAAATCGTGAGGCGTGTAAATCTACAGCCGCAAGACTCGACCATTGCCAACGTGCTAAGCAATAATGGATACTTAACCTGCTTGATAAATAAATGGCATCTTGATGGCTTCGACCCTTCGGCCGGACCACTAGATAGAGGGTTTCACGAGTTTTACGGCTGGCTAATCCACGAACCACAAAGTCACAATTACTACCCAACAATACGCTGGCGGAATCGAGAAAAATATACCATTCAAGAAAACTTAAACGATAAGAAAATCGATCACAACACCGATAGAGCAACACAAGAAGCCATTGCTTTCATGCGAAAACATCAGCAAACCCCCTTCTTTCTCTATCTAGCTTTCAATTCGCCACACGTGCCACTACACTCCAAAGAATTGGGTAGCTATGGCACAAACGAAACCCTTTCGAACAACGACAAATCGTATGCAGCATTAATAACCCACATGGACCAATGCATTGGGCAAGTACTAACCGAGCTGCAGCAACTTAAGTTAGCCGAAAAAACGATAGTCATATTCGCATCAGACAACGGCGGAGCAATAGCAGCAAAAACACAAACCATCAAACCAAATGGGAATCTACGAGGCTGGAAAGGTGACTTATATGAGGGAGGCATTCGCGTACCCCTAATTATTCGAATGCCAAATGAAAATAACGCTCGATCGATATCTAATTTTCCCTGTTACTTCCCCGATATCATGCCCACGCTAATTGATTTGGTTGGTGCATCCTCGTCGCTCGTTACCGATGGTATAAGCCTTAAATCTATAATCATGAATCCTAATTCAGCTAAAGAAAGTAAGCGATTTCTTTATTGGGAACAATATAGTAAAGATGGAATTGAACAGGCAATTCGCTGGGGGAAATGGAAGTTAATTAGCAAAAATCAACAAATGGAACTTTTCAATTTAGAAGACGATGAAAACGAGCAGTATAATATAATAGAAAAGCATCCAGAAGAAGCAAAAATAATGATTGAACAATTGGAAGCAGAACATATAGAATCAGAAAATTGGATAATAAACAAGATATGAAAATACTAATAAAAGCATGCGTGCTATTAATATGTGTCGTGGCATCTTTGAAAATGGTTGCACAAACTAATTACGATTATAGCAGATTAAAACAAGAAAAACTATCGAGAGGAATGGTCGTGCTTAGAAAAGACAGTTTGACTAATTTCATTTCGTGGCGTTATCTCCCATCAGATTCATTGCAAGCAGCTTTCAATATTTATCGAAATGGTAAGAAAATAAATAAAAAACCTATAACGAATGTAACTTGTTTCACCGATCAAATTAAAAGACATGATAAAGTACATTATGAATTGAGATTAATACAACAAGGGAAAGAAAAAATTGAAGCTCAATATGAACTAAAAGAGAACAGCCCCATTGGATATTTACCAATTAAACTAAATGTACCACTATCATCGAAAACGCCAATAGGACAAGAATATACCTATCAAGCAAATGATGCAAGCGTGGGCGATGTTGATGGCGATGGTGAATTTGAGATTATTTTGAAATGGGAACCTTCAAATGCCCACGATAATTCGCACCATGGTTACACAGGCGAAGTGATAATTGACTGCTATAAAATTAGTGGAGAACAATTGTGGAGAATAAATTTAGGGAAAAATATTCGTGCAGGTGCTCATTATACTCAGTTCATGGTGTTTGATTTAGATATGGATGGAAAAGCTGAAGTGGCCATGAAAACAGCTGACGGAACAGTCGATGGAGTTGGGAATGTAATTGGAAACCAGCAAATTGACAACCGAAATGAGGGTGGATATATTTTACAAGGCGACGAATATTTGACAATCTTCAATGGTGAAACAGGTGCTGAAATGGCTACAGTTAATTATTGCCCACAGCGTGGCAATGTGGCAGAATGGGGCGATAAATATGGAAACAGAGTTGATCGTTTCCTTGCGGCAGTAGCTTATCTAGATGGAGAGTATCCAAGCTTAATTATGTGTCGTGGATATTATACTCGTTCAGTTATTGCAGCTTTCGACTGGAGAAACAATGAGTTCACACAACGATGGATATTCGATACGAATATGCCTTCTAATTCAGATTATTTCGGACAAGGAAACCATAATTTGCGTGTGGGTGATGTTGATGCTGACGGTAGAGATGAAATTATTTACGGACAATGTGCTATTGATGACGATGGAAGTGGATTGTACAGCACAAAAATGGGGCATGGTGATGCCTTACATCTTACAGCATTTAATCCAGAATCAAACCAGTTGCAAGTGTGGGCTTGCCACGAAAACAAGCGCGATGGATCAACCTTTCGAAATGCAGCAAACGGAGAAATAATATTTCAATTACCATCGACTTCTGATGTCGGAAGATGTATGGCAGCTGATATTGATCCGCTTAATTACGGAGTGGAAATGTGGTCAACGGCATCAGGCGGAATTAGATCTATGAATGGCGATGTAATAGTAGAAAAAGTGAGAATTCCCGTGAATATGGCTTGCTGGTGGGATGGCGATTTACTCAGGGAAATGCTTGATAAAACAAGCATATCAAAATATGATTTCACCAATAAAAGCATGCAAACGATCATGGAAGCACACGGTTGCAAAGCTAATAACAGCTCGAAAGCAAATCCATGTCTGCAAGGCGATTTAATTGGTGATTGGCGTGAAGAAATCTTGTTTCGCACGAGTGATAATGAACAACTAAACTTATACATTTCAACCGATCAAACAAATTATAAGTTTCACACATTCTTAAGTGACCCTGTTTATCGAATAAGCTTAGCTACTCAAAACGTAGGATACAATCAGCCCACTCAAACCGGATTTTATTTCGGAAGTGATTTAGGAAAATGTTTCCTTCAAAAAGAATTGCATGTGAAGGGAACATCTGTAACACTCGATGCCGGAATGAACTATGACTCTTATGACTGGTCTGTTGGGGGAAATCAGCGAACAATTACAGTTAAGAAAACAGATTCAATAAATAACAAACCGATTAAAGTGCAATTGAAAGTAACTTATCGAGGATGCGAGTTTACTGATTGCGTAACTGTGCAATTTCATTAAACAAACATGAAGAAGGCACATAAAAGGAATTATCTTCTAAATCTATCACTGAATCTATCATTTAATCATCGTCAACCGACACGCTTAATGACTATATAGGTTAGAACACTACGGTTTTTAAAAAAGCTTATTGGTCCATTTTTATTTTGAAATGGTGTTTTAAGCAAACTTATTGGTCCATATTTTTTTTGAAATGATGTTTTAAGCAAACTTATTAGTCCATATTTTTTTTGAAATGATGTTTTAAGCAAACTTATTGGTCCATTTTTATTTTGAAATGGTGTTTTAAGCAAACTTATTGGTCCATATTTTTTTTGAAATGGTGCTTTAAGCACACTTAATTAGCGACATTTTTCCGCATGAGCTAAGTTAAGCTTCAATTTATAATGTAATAAGAAGTCTTTTAGCAACGATTTTTGTTCGTGATAAGCCAAATCATTATTTAACGGATTAAAAATGCACTGATTTATTTCCGCCAACGGGTAAAAACTAGGTCATTTGCTATTTTTTTCTAGGATTATGAACAAAAATACATGTCACGAACTCTTTTTTTTAGATTAATTTGTAGGCAAGCAGCAGTATTACTTAAAACAATAAAAAATAATTAAAAACTTTGTATATGAAAATGATTTATTCACGAATGGCATTTTGCTTTGTGTTTGTGTTAGGATCAATGTTAGGATTAGCGCAAAATAAACCTACTATTTTCACCATCGGTGATTCCACAGTGAAACATGGTAGAGGGAATGGAGCTTCTGGAAGATTTGGCTGGGGGGAAGCTATTGGTGAATATTTTGATCAGAGTCAAGTTAATTTTGAAAATCATGCTGTAGGAGGAACAAGTTCGCGTACATTTCGCGATAAAGGATTTTGGGATGCAGTTCTGGAGAAATTAAAACCAGGTGATTATGTCCTCATGCAATTTGGGCACAATGATAGCAGTCCGATAAATGATGATTCGCGTGCACGTGGAACAATTAAGGGAGTAGGGAGCGAAACGGAAGATATTGACAACATGCTCACTAAAAAACACGAAACCGTGCATACTTATGGTTGGTATATGACTCAATTCATTAAAGAAACTAAAGCAAAAGGAGCCATACCAATTATTATGTCTCCAATTCCTCGAAACAGCTGGAATAAAGAAGGAAAAATAAATAGAAATAATAAAAATAGTTATGGGCAGTGGGCTAAAGAAATTGCGCAAAATGAAAAAATTCTGTTTATTGATTTAAATGCAAAAATGTGTGATGTGCTAGATGTAGTAGGCAATGAAGCGGTGGTTAATAACTATTTTTGGAAATGGGATTCAACACACACTATGGCAAAAGGAGCAGGCTTAGCAGCTGAAAAAGTAGTAGAAGGAATTAAAGAAAATAAAAAATGCAAGCTAAATAATTATCTTTTAAGCAATCCTAAATTGCAATTTCCAGTTAGAAAGAAAATTTGGATTATAGGCGACTCAACGGTGGCTGACAATAGTGGAGGTGAAATTACAGGATGGGGAAAAGTTTTTCCCATGTATGTGGATACAAACATGGTACAGGTGCTAAATAAAGCACGAGGTGGAAGAAGTAGTCGATCATTTCGTTGGGAGGGACTTTGGCAAGAAGCTCTTGATCAAATGAAAGAAGGAGATATTCTATTAATGGAATTTGGTCACAACGATTCTGGAAAAATTGATACCGAAAAGTATCGAGGTTCATTTCCGGGAATGAGCGATACTACCCAAGTAGTTGATCGTGATGGTAAAGAAGAAATTGTTCATTCCTATGGTTGGTACATGACTCAATACGTGCGCGAAGCAAAAGCAAAAGGAGTAGATGTAATTGTAATTAGTCAAATTGCACGAAGCAAAAATGAAAATGGAGTATTTGAACGAGTAAATAATTCTTATGGAAAATGGTCGAGAGAAGTAGCTAAAGCAGAAAAAGTACCATTTATCGATTTGAACACCGAAATTGCTAGACTTTATGATGCCATGGGCGAGCAAGTGGTTTCTGGTATGTTTCCAAAATTTCCAAATGATAGAACTCACACCAATATTTATGGTGCCCGATTGAATGCCTATGTTTTAGCAACTAAATTAAATGAATTAGATAAACATCCGATTAAAGAATTTATTAGTATTAAATAATACGTTTTCAAGAAAGGGTTCATATTATAGCAGCTGTTCTCTTTCTAAAGGAAGTCTATATTGAAGAAGAATTATGAGATTTTTTAAATAAAACTAAACTAATGGATATGCAAGCGTTTAAAATGTATTTGAAGGAAGGCTTTGAAGAAGAATACGAGCGACGACACCGTGCCATATGGCCAGAATTAGAACAATTACTTAGAGAATCGGGAGTGTACGATTATCATATTTTTTGGGATAAAGAAACAAATTTACTATTTGCATGTCAAAAAGTGCACGGAAATAGTGGGTCGCAAGATTTGGGGAGTAATGAAATTGTGCAGAAATGGTGGAGTTACATGGCAGATATTATGGAGACGAACCCTGATAATTCGCCTATTTCAGTTCCAATGAGAGAAGTGTTTTACATGAAATAAATTAAATCACGCTGGCAATATAATTTGAGAAAATGAAGTAAACAGCGTGAAAATTTAAATATAAAGTGAAGAGATAATGAATAAAAATTTTTTATTAGTACTGTGCTTACTAGTCTGTTTATTTGTAACATCGGCAGTAAAAGCTCAAGAAAAGTTTAAGTTTGATTTTGGAAGTGGCAAACTAGAAAAAGGATATTTAGCTGTTCATGCAAATACCGAATATTCAAGTGATAGAGGATATGGGTTAATTCCGTATGGACCTATTCAAGATGTGGAATCAACTCAAAAAGGGAAGCTCAATTCGGATTATGTATTAAGCAATGGAGCTTTTTATTTTAAGCTAGATGTTCCTGAGGGGCGATATCGGGTAACAGTTACACTTGGATCAGAAGATGTGGCAACACAAACTACCGTGAAAGCAGAATCGCGCCGATTGTTTGTTCATAATTTACAGTTGGAAGCTGGAGAACAGCGCCAACTTACCTTTATCGTAGATGTGTTCAGCACACATATTGAAGGTGATGAGAGAGGAGTAGGGCTGAAGGAACGAGAAAAGACAACTTTAAATTGGGATAATTCACTTAGCCTAGAGTTTAATGGAGAATGTGTTGCTCTTGCAGCTCTTGAAATTGAAAAGGTAAATGTGCCCGTTATTTACATTGCTGGAGATTCAACAGTTACTGATCAGAATAGCGAACCTTGGGCTTCATGGGGGCAGATGTTTCCGTTCTTTTTAAAACCTGATTGCGCAGTGGCAAATTATGCTGTTTCAGGAAGCACACTGCGTCATTATCGCTCATCACGTCGCTTAGAAAAAGCACTTAGCTTAATGAAACTAGGAGACTATATGATTGTGGAGTTCGCACATAATGATCAGAAACAAAAAGCTTATGAACCATATGGCGAATATCAGGAAGATATTAAAGATTATTGTGATAAAATCATAGAAAAAGGGGGGCAACCCATTTTAATTACATCTACCCAGCGTCGCAATTTTAATGAAGATGGCAAGGTAATAAACACACTTGGAGATTTTCCTCAGGCCATGCGTGATTATGCAAAAGAGCATGGGATTGCACTCGTGGATTTAAATAAAATGAGTATGGAGTTGTATGAAGCTTTAGGTGAAGAAAATTCAAAGAAAGCATTAGTGCATTATCCGATGGGAAGTTTTCCTGGACAAACAAAAGTTTTTGCCGATAATACGCACTTTAACACCTATGGAGCTTATGAATTAGCGAAGTGTATTGTACAATCGATTATTAATCAGGATTTATCATTAAAAAAGCATGTGAAAGACGATTTTGCGAACTTTGATCCGAACTATCCTGATAATCCTGATGATTTTATTTGGCCGTTAAGTCCATCGTTGGATTTTGAAAAGCCTTACGGAAATTGATAAGTGATAATTATTAAAAACAAATATAATTCCGCTAGGCTTATATGTTTAAGAAGAGCAATTTCATTTTAACAAATCATGAATAATAAAATCATTACATTTTTGCTATTGGTAGCATCATTTGCATCATGCAGCACTTCGACAGAAGTGGCAGAATTAAAAAAAGAGAAGGTATTGAACACTTTAGTGCTTACCAACAAGTATTTTATGGATAAGTGGACTGATACTGGGAAAACCATAATCACAAATAAAGAAAGACCAAGTAATATATGGACAAGAGCTGTTTATTATGAAGGATTGATGGATTTGTATAAGCTAACAGGAGATAATCAATATCTAGATTACGCTATTTCATGGGGCAATAGTCATAACTGGGGATTGGCAGGACATGGTGTAATTGGGCGTCATGCCGATTATCATGCATGTGGTCAGACTTATATTGAATTATATAACATCGATTCGTCTGATTCAATTCGAATTAGAGATATTAAATCATCGATTGATTTAATGATGGCAACTGATAAAATTGATGATTGGAACTGGATTGATGCGCTTCAAATGGCAATGCCTATTTTTGAGCAATTGACTATGCTTACTGGCGATACATCATATTCAGAACGTGCTTATGCTATGTATTGTGATACGAAAGATAGACAAGGTTTGTGGAATGAAGAAGATGATTTATGGTGGAGAGACGCTGATTTCCTCCCACCGTATAAAGAACCGAATGGAGAAGATTGTTATTGGGCACGAGGTAATGGGTGGGTAATTGCTACTTACTGTAGGGTGCTAACAATTAATGAAAATAATTTACATGCCGAGGAATATAAAGGTACTTTGCTGAAAATGTTAAATGCTCTGGCAAAAGTGCAACGTGAAGATGGTTTTTGGAATGTGAGTTTGCATGACCCTTCTAATTATGGAGGTAAGGAAGTTTCTGGAACAGCATTGTTTATTTATGGTATGGCATGGGCTGAAAATCATGGCTTAGTTGAAAAAGGAACTTACACAGAAAATATTAAGAAAGCATGGAATGCTATTGCAACAGAAGCAGTTCATGAGAGTGGTTTTATCGGTTATATGCAGGGAACAGGAAAAGAACCTAAAGATGGTCAGCCAGTAACTTATACAAGCATGCCCGATTTTGAAGATTATGGATTAGGATGTGTATTGATGGCTGGTTGTGAGATTTACAAAATGGCAAATTAAATTGAAACGCTAAGTTAATGAAAGATGTTATAAAACTTATAGCTATAGTTTTCTTAATTCAAACAAGTGCATCTGCTAACGATTTTTTTCCCGATGGCTCACCCATTTGCTGGAGAGCTGGAAGTGCAAGAATAGAACTGTTGGGGAAAATTTATGATGTAACAAAACATGGAGTGCAGAAGGATAGCACAATTGTTCAAACAAATGTAATACAAGCAATCATTGACGAAATAAGTGAGAATGGTGGGGGGGAGTTGTGTTTCCCCGAAGGAACTTATTTAAGTGGATCGCTTTTCTTTAAGAAAGGAGTGAATTTATTGCTTCAACAGGGCGCTGTGCTGAAGGGAAGCGATGATATTACTGATTTTGAAATTAAAGAAACAAGAATAGAAGGGCAAACCCGAAACTATTTTTCAGCCTTGATTAATGCCGATAATTTAGATGGTTTTAAAATATCAGGAAAAGGAACAATTGATGGAAACGGATTGCGCTATTGGAAATCATTTTGGATTCGGCGCAAAGTAATTCCTGATTGCACAAATGTTGACGAGTTAAGACCTCGATTAGTTTATATATCAAATAGTTTAAATGTTACTATAACAGATGTCACATTAAGGAATTCTCCATTCTGGACAACACACCTATATAAATGTAAGCAAGTTACAATGCAGAATTTGAAAATTTACATTGGTGATTATGGTGTGAAAGCTCCTAGTTCTGATGCAATTGATTTAGATGTGTGTAAAGATGTGTATATTGGTAATTGCTATATATCGGTTCATGATGATGCTATTGCTTTGAAGGGAGGTAAAGGTCCGAATGCCGATGAAGATGAACGTAATGGTGGAAATAGCAATATTCTTATAGAAGGTTGCACTTTCGGTTTTTGCCACAGCGTGCTTACTTGCGGAAGTGAATCTATACACAATCGAAACATACTTATGCGAAATTGTAAAGTAAACGGAGTTCAGAGAATTTTCCGTTTGAAGATGCGTCCCGATACTCCTCAGAATTACGAATATATTACTATTGAAAATATTGACGGTAGCGCACAGAATGTGATTCATGTCAAACCATGGGTGCAGTTCTTTGATCTTAAGGGGGAAAAAGAAATGCCAGCCTCTTTGGCATCGCATATTGTTATGCGGAACATGCATATTAAATGTGATAATGCCTTTGATATTGGAGAATCGGAGCAATATGCTCTGATGAAATTCACATTTGATAATATCTATTTAGAAACAAATGAAGAAGTAACTATACCAAGTGATTTTATAGCTGATTTAACAATGAATAAAGTGATTGTGAACGGCGAGAAATTGAAAAATTAATTATGAAGACAGCCTTTGGATGTAGGCTGTTTTTTTTATTGTAATAAGATGATTAGAAAAATATTATTAACAGTTGTTGTTTTATTGGTTGTTAAGGTATTAGTGGCACTTCCCGATAAATTGTCAGGGTATTTGTTTGTTTATTTTGAGAGCAATGGAAACGATGCAGAATCAATACGTTTTGCAGTGAGCGATGATGCTATTAATTGGAAGGCACTTAATAATAATAATCCAATATTGAAATCGGAAAGTATTTCAACTACAGGCGGGGTTCGAGATCCTCATATTCTGAGGGGAGAAGATGGCTTGTTTTATATGGTAGCAACAGATATGTCTGCAAATAAAAATGGATGGGTATCAAACCCTGGTGTTGTTTTGTTAAAATCAAATGATTTGATAAATTGGGATCATACCATTTTAGATTTTCCAACACTTTTCCCTAAAACATTTGCTAATGTGAAATATGTTTGGGCTCCACAGACGATATATGATGTTCAACAAAATAAATATATGATTTATTTTTCAGTGAAATTTCATGAACATGATAGCAAGTTAGCCATTTACTATGCTTATATAAATGATGATTTCACTGGGTTAGATAGTGAACCAAAGGTTCTTTTTGCACCAGATACCGAAGTGCTTGATGCCGATATCATTGAAAAAGATGGTATATTTCATCTTTTTTATAAAGGACATCAGGTTGATGCTAGTGGAGTGGTGAAGCAACATGGAATTATGCAAGCAACGAGTAAGCAACTTTCAGGGAAATATATACCAGATGGAAAATTTATAGATGTTTACGCAAAAGATTTAAGCACAAAGGTGGAAGGATCAGGAATATTTAAGTTGAATGATAAAGAAGACTATGTACTGATGTATGATGTCTATTCGTCTAAAAGATATGAATTTCAACGAAGTTCCGATTTGATTCATTTTTCAGATAAAGCAGAATCTTTTCAGAAAGATTTTACACCAAGACATGGCTCTATTATAGGCATAACTAAACAAGAAGCTCGCAGGTTGAATAATAGGTGGGGTGGAGTTTCTACAAAACTACTCCAACCAACTGGTTCAACCGATAAATATGATTTTAATAATAATGGAAATCCGATTATTCGGCATCATTTTACTGCCGATCCTGCAGCAATGGTACATAACGATACCTTGTGGCTTTATACTGGGCATGATTATGAGGGAAATCAAGCCAAATATAGAATGTATGATTGGCTTGTTTTTTCAACGACTGACATGATGAATTGGACAGAGCATGAGGTTCCTTTGCGGATATCCGATTTTGAATGGGCGAAATCAAATGGAGGAAAGGCTTATGCAGGGCATGTAACCGAAAAAAACGGAAAGTTTTATTTTTATGTAAGTACAGAAAAACCTGGAATTGGGGTTGCAGTTTCTGATAATCCAGCAGGACCATTTAAAGATGCTCTTGGAAAGCCACTCATAACTAAGGCTGATTGCTTTGCTTCATCACATGGGTGGTGCTGCATTGATCCTGCAATTTATACTGATTCCGATGGAACATCATGGATCTTTTGGGGAAATAGAGAATGTTATTATGCCAAACTGAAAGATAATATGATTGAGCTAGACGGGGAAATAAAACAAGTGCATTTGAAAGATGAAAATGGCTTGAATAACTTCACTGAGGCACCTTGGATTCATAAAAATGAAGATACTTATTACTTATCATATGCAAGTGGTTTTCCGGAAACAATCGTTTATGCAACGGCTAAAAATATTGAAGGTCCTTGGCAATATGGGGGATTACTTAATGAAGTAGCAGGTAATTCAAATACCAATCACCAATCAATAATTAATTTTAAAGGAGATTGGTATTTCATGTATCACACAGGAGCTTTGCAGCATGGTGGATCGAGTTATAGCCGTTCTGTTTGCTCTGAATTTCTTCAGCATAAGAAAAATGGACAATTACAACGAATTCAAATGTCGACCGAAGGTAGTGATTTGGATTACTATCCAAATGACAATGTGAATAATCCGATTATTAAGGGTTATTATGCCGATCCTGAAATTATTTATTCAGAAAAGGATCAGAAATATTATATATACCCTACATCTGATGGATTTTATAATTGGAGAGGAACTTATTTTGAGGCTTTTTCTTCGACTAATTTGAAGGATTGGAATAATGAAGGGGTAATCTTAGATTTACCTCGCGACATTAGTTGGGCTAACGAACGTCCATGGGCGCCAACAGCTATTGAAAGAAAAATAAATGGTTCTTATCGCTATTTTTATTATTACACGGCCGATGGAAATATTGGCGTAGCGGTGAGCGATTCTCCCAAAGGACCATTTACTGATCCATTGGGTAAGCCTCTTATTGATTTTAAACCCGAAGGTGTGAGTCGGGGTGCCGTTATTGATCCAGATATTTTTCATGATCCGATTTCAAATAAATATTATTTGTATTGGGGAAATGGATTTGTGGGCTGCGTGGAATTAAACGATGACATGATTTCAATAAAGCAAAAAACCATGCAACGTGATATGCGTCCCGATGCTTCTTATCGTGAGGGATTAGATGTTTTTTTTCGAAATGGGAAATACTATTTCTTGTGGTCAGAAGATGATACTAGGAGTGAAAATTACAAAGTGCGTTATGCTTACAGTGACTCACCAACAGGAAAATTAACTATTCCAAAGAATAACATTGTTATTCAAAAACGATTAGAAGATGGTATATTTGGAGCAGGGCATCATTCGGTGTTTAAAAAGCAAAATTCAAATGATGAATGGTACATCGTTTATCATCGTTTCCGTCGCCCAAATGCTGTCAAAATGGGTAGATCAGGAGGATATCATCGTGAAATTTGCATGGATAAGCTTGAGTTTAGTGAAGATGGTACAATTAAAGAAGTTTATCCTACATTATAACGACTGATTTTACTTATTTAGTGGGCCATATGTTTTGTTATTTTAATAATGATGTAAATAGTCGCCCCTTAAAAACTACTTTTAGTATTGATTTTTAATACAATAAATCTAAAAATGCTTTGATAAATTTGCAAGTTTTGCTATCTTTGGATTCAGAAACTTGCAAATTTTTTATGATAAAGTCGACACAAAACACCCCATCCTTGTTTTCTACATTAGCTGATTTATTGAACTAGCAACATCCTTTATACAAGCTTTCGCACAAGATAAATTGGGCCGTATTTGAGCAAGCCTTTACCCCGCTATACTGCCCAGATAATGGTCGTCCAGCCAAACCAATCCGCTTAATGTGTGGCTTGTTAATCCTCAAACATCTTCGAAATGTCTCTGACGAATCGGTTGTAGAACAATGGAGTGAAAATGCTTATTATCAATATTTTTGTGGTATGCATGAGTTTGTTCCGTCCTTTCCTTGCAATTCAT
>JBKEAC010000013.1:0-16619 GCA_047971925.1 Mangrovibacterium sp. | reverse complement strand
GTTTATTCTGCTTGTTGATGACTATTACAACAATTATTTCAACTAAATTAAACTCGCAATCTCAGAGTTCGGCAGCCATGCCAGGCATGCAAACTATGATGTATATCATGCCTATTGTTTTCTTGTTTATGCTTAATAGTTACCCATCGGGATTAAGTTATTACTATTTACTTGCCAACCTGATTACAATTGCACAAATGTTTATTGTTCGCAAAATGATCGACGAAGATAAAATATTGGCACAAATTGCTATTAACAAGAAGAAGCCTGTTCAAAAATCAAAGTTTCAACAACGTTTGGAAAAAATGGCTAAAGAGCGTGGTATTGAAATGCCAAAGTAATCTGAAAAGAAAACAAAACCTCGATAATCACTTTGCTGATTATCGAGGTTTTTACTAAACTTTTCTCTTCTAATTTTTATATTATTTTCTACAAAACTATATATGATTATTATTGGTATTGCAGGCGGAACTGGTTCGGGAAAAACAACCGTAGTTCGAAAAATTGCAGAAAGCTTTTCTAAAGAAGAAGTGACGGTACTTTCTCAAGACTCTTACTATAAAGACAGCGGACATTTATCTATTGAAGAACGTAAACTCTTAAATTTTGATCATCCTGATGCTATTGAGTTTGAATTGCTTAATAAGCATATCAAACAACTCAAATCGGGATTTTCAATCGAAGAACCTCAATATTCTTATCTTACTTGCACCCGATCGAATGAAATTAAAATCGTTGAATCAAAATCAGTTATTATTGTGGAAGGAATTATGATGCTTTATGACAAATCGATTAGAGATCTTCTTGATATCAAAGTATTTGTTGATTGCGAACCTGATATTCGTTTGTCGAGAGTAATTCGTCGAGATGTGATTGAGCGAGGTAGGAACACGGAAGAAAGCCTTACTAAATATGAAGCTACAGTTAAGCCAAGTCACATGCAATTCATTGAACCCACAAAGCAATTTGCAGATATCATTATTCCAGAGGGAGGAAATAACACAGTAGCTATTGATATTCTTACTAATTTTATACGACAAATTTTATGATTTACCAAATAAATCCCGAAGATTTACTTTTCTTAGATATTGAAACTGCGGCTCAATTTCCTTCCTACAATAATATGCCTGAAAGCTTGCAACGATTCTGGGATAAAAAGGCAAGTAAGCATATGACTGATGATTTAAACGCTAGCGATGTTTATAATTGTGCTGGCATATATGCTGAGTTTGGTAAAATCATATGCATTTCTGTTGGCCGAATTGTGCAACAAAAAGGAGAATATATTTATAAGGTAAAATCGTATGCTGATGATGATGAGCGAAAATTGATTAAGAATTTCAATAACGATCTTGAAAATTTTTATAAAAAAGGAATTCGAACTATCTGCGCACATAATGGAAATGAGTTCGACATTCCATTTATTGCACGACGAACGCTAATTTTAGGACTTCAATTACCTACAATGCTGAACATTGCAGGACTTAAGCCGTGGGAGCTAAAAGATCGACTCATCGATACGATGCAGCTTTGGAAATTTGGCGATTTCAAAAATTTCACTTCATTAGCTTTACTCTGCGAGATTTTTCAAATACCAACGCCCAAAGACGATATCGATGGTAGTGAGGTCTTTCATGTTTATTATGAAGAGAACAACTTGGAGCGAATAGTGGCTTATTGTGAGAAAGATACTCTAGCAGTGGCAAATTTATTGCTTCGTTTTTTAGGTAAAGAAATAATTCTTCCGGAAAAGATGCAAATCATTGGATAATCATCCTTAAACTAATTCTGCTTAAAAAAACAAGTAAATAACAACATAATAAGTTGATTTTTGTTATATTTGTGTAGAATTAAATTTTTATCATGCTGATATCATCAAGTGCTAATCGATTATTAAAAGAAAAATCTACCATCGTTTTAAATGGAAAACTAATAGACTTGGCTACTCCCAAAATAATGGGAATACTAAATGTTGGTGCTAATTCTTTTTATGATGGTGGTGAATATCTCAATGCAGATGCTATTGCAAAAAGAGTTCATCAGATGCATGCTGAAGGTGTTGACATTATTGATATAGGCGCAGTATCTACTCGTCCTGGAGCTGATCAACCTTCTCCAAAAGAAGAATTGAAATGCTTGATTCCAGCAGTAAAAATAGTTCGAGAACTCTATCCAGAAATCCCCATATCTATTGATACTTATCGATCATGGGTAGTACATCGGGTTGTTGATGAAATTGGAGCTGTAATTGTTAATGATATTTCTGGCGGTAGATTCGATGAACAAATGTTTAGCACTGTCGCTAAACTTCAAGTGCCATATATCTTAATGCATCTTGCGGGAAAGGATAATGGAAATATCCATGAAACTCCTCAATATACAGATATCATTAAGGAGGTTACTAAGTTTTTTTCCGATCGAGTGAGAAAACTTCATGCGCTTGGTGTGAAAGATGTCATATTAGATCCTGGATTCGGATTTGGAAAAACAATCGACAATAACTATACACTACTAAATAGCCTCGATGCTTTTAAAGTTTTTCAGCTTCCAATTCTTGCAGGCATGAGTAGAAAATCAATGTTTTATAAACTCATGGAATCTACTCCCGATGAATGCTTACCTGCGACTATTTCTGCAAACACTCTTGCTCTCTTGAGTGGAGCTAATATTCTCAGAGTGCATGATGTGAAGGAAACAAAGCAATGTATAGCCATTTTTAATAAACTCAAAGATCTTGCAGAATGACTAGCTTGTTTATCAACATTAGATTCTTCGACCTTCTCGATATTTTAATTGTTTCGTTTCTGCTATTCTATCTTTATCGATTAATTAAAGGAACTGTTGCTTTCAATATTTTCATCGGATTATTTCTACTTTACTTTTCTTGGATTGTGATTCGAGCTTTAAACATGGAGCTTATGGAGACAATATTAGGGCAATTTTTAGGTGTGGGGGTTATCGCTCTAATTATTGTCTTTCAACAAGAAATCCGACGTTTTTTATTGATGATTGGCAGTAATGAGCAAATTAGTCGTTTTCTTCGATCGAATAAGTTTTTCCAACACAATGCGAATGATAATAATGCTTTGTCAAATCAAAAAATTCAAACAGTAGTTAATTCGTGCCATAATATGGCTAAAACGAAAACTGGTGCTCTTATTATTATTGCTAAAAGAACTATGCTCGGCGAAATCATACAGACCGGAGAAGCCCTCGATGCCCAAATTTCAGATAGTTTAATAGAAACAATTTTTTTTAAAAACTCTCCGCTACACGATGGTGCAATGATAATTGTAGGCAATAAAATTGCGGCTGCACGATGCATTTTGCCCGTTTCCGATCGTAGAGATATTGATTATAATCTTGGTCTTCGACATAGAGCTGCAATTGGGATTACAGAAGAAAGTGACGCTATTGCTATTATCGTTTCTGAAGAACGCGGGAAAATATCATGTTGCTACAATGGTGAGCTAAACATCGATTTGAATAAAGAAGAATTAATGACCTGTTTAGAAAAAATAGTTCAACCTATTAATAAGGAGGAAAGTGAAAATGGAGATCAAGCAAAATAGAATTTGTCAACTATTCAACATTCAATTTCCAATTGTTCAAGGTGGAATGGTTTGGTGTAGCGGATGGCGACTAGCTTCTGCTGTGAGCAATCAAGGTGGATTAGGACTCATTGGTGCTGGATCAATGCACCCTGAAACATTACGCGAGCATATCAGAAAAACTAAAAATGCCACAACAAAACCTTTTGGAGTTAATGTTCCGTTGTTCTATCCACAGCTAGAAGAAATAATGAACATTATTGTTGACGAAAAAGTACCAATAGTCTTTACTTCTGCTGGAAATCCAAAAAATTGGACTAACTGGCTTCAACAACGAGGAGTTATTGTTGCTCATGTTATTTCTAATTCTACTTTTGCTGAAAAATGCGAGCATGCAAATGTTGATGCAATTGTTGCAGAAGGATTTGAAGCTGGAGGACACAACGGAAGAGAAGAAACTAGCACGCTGTGCCTAATTCCTTCCATTAGAAAATGTACTTCTCTTCCCTTATTGGCTGCAGGAGGAATTGGAAATGGTGAAAGCATATACGCTGCAATGGCTTTAGGAGCCGATGGGGTTCAAATCGGATCGAGATTTGCAATCACTACAGAATCTTCGGCTCATGAAAATTTTAAAAAGCATGTTTTAACATTAAAAGATGGAGATACTCAACTTTGCTTAAAACAAATCTCACCTGTCAGATTAATCAAAAATGAATTCTTTAATCAGATTATTAAAGCAGAAACACGAGGTGCTTCTAAGGAAGAATTAATTGAAATTCTAGGAAAAAGACGTTCTAAACTAGGAATCTTTGAAGGAAATTTAATCGATGGAGAACTTGAAATTGGTCAAAACTCCGCCTACTTCACCCACATCAAATCGGTAGAAGAAACATTCTCGAACTTGATTAATGAATTTCGAGAAACAAAAAAAAGAATGCAAAGTATCAATTTGTGAGAACGATATTATTTGTAAGCCCTGTGCTTAACAAGATAAGCTCAGGGTTCAAATTGAAACTCGGGTTAATAAAAAAATCAAAGCCACTCTTCCCGCTGCAATTCTCCAGAAATACCAATGACGAGTAATTTAATAGGTACCTTCCTGCTCGCTCGTTGAGCTACCATTTGAACCATTCTAGACAAACCTGAGCAACAAGGAACTTCCATGATGGCTACGGTGATTGTATTCACTTGCAAATTGTCAATGAGAGATATTAATGTCTCTGCATATCGCTCTTGATTTTGATCTAATTTCGGACAGGCAATGGCTAATTTCTTTCCTGCTAAAATAGTCTGAAACTCACCATATGCAAATGCGGTACAATCTGCTGCTACTAACAAATCGGAATTCCTGAAAGCAGCATTGTTCGGATTAATCAAGTGCAACTGAATGGGCCATTGCTGTAATTCACTTGCTCGTCCTATTTTTGTAGTAGTTGGTGCCATTTTAACAAAACTATTTCGATTAATCGTTCGTGGGGCAGAACCAGGACAAGATCCCCCTCCCCCACATTCTGCTTTTTTTTCTTGACCATGAGCATGCATCTCATTTATAATTGCATCCACATCTAAATGAATCATATCTCTATTGTTTTTCAGAAAACTAACTGCTTGCTTTAAATATATCGCCTCATTATGATCCTTTAAATGCTTCAAATGTGCAATAATCGTATTCTTCCCTTTTGAAATCATTTTTTCCATGACCAAAATTTCATCATAATCTTCTGCCTCTCGTTTTTCTATGCTAATAGCATTATGCGGACAGTGTCCTAGGCAATTACCCAATCCATCACACATTAATTCGCTTATTAAGCGAGCCTTACCATCAATTATTTGTATTGCTCCCTCATGACAATTCGGCACACACAAAGCACAACCATCACATTTAGTCTCGTCTATATTAACTATTTCGCGTATCATAATATCTATATCTCTGGATTTCTTACTGCAAAAGTAACTAATTTTGTACACCTAATTTGTTATACTTATTACACCTCAACTAAAATAATTCTCAACTCTTTTTTTATCTTTCATCTCAACTAAAGGAATAACTACTTGTTATAGGGCAAGAAGAATAATCTTCAAAAACTCTAAATTAATAAATAATATCATGAAAGATATAGGAATATTCTACGGTACTACCACAGGGAATAGTGAATCAATCGCAACTAAGATTGCAAGTAAAATCAGTGCTGATGTATATGATGTGGCTGATGTGAAACCTGATAAAATAGCTCAATATCACAAACTCATTTTGGGAACATCCACTTGGGGAAATGGCGATATGCAAGATGACTGGGATGACTTCATCAATGAACTGATTAAAATCGACTTAACAGGAAAAACTATCGCACTCTTTGGCATTGGCGACTCCTATTCCTATCCTGATACTTTTGCTGGAGGAATGGGGCAACTCTATCATGCCATAAAGGATAAAGGATGCCGAATTGTGGGACAAACTGCTACAGATGGTTATGAATTTGACGAAAGCACATCTTCAGTTTTTGAAGGGAAATTTGTAGGATTAGCTCTTGATGAAGACAATGAATCGAAAAAAACAAATACCCGTATTGATGAATGGCTAAAAACAATTAAAGCGGATTTCAATTTTTAAGCTATCATTGCCGATTTTAAAGATGTGTATCAACATTTGGTACACATCTTTTTTTATTCCTTACGTGCTGATTTTCAAATAGAACTTTTTCTTAAAACAAGATGCAATGTTTTTTTTAAGAACTATCATTTAATTAAAACTGAAGTAAAAACTTATCTAGAACTCCATTCTATAGCATTTACCATTGAAAAAATTGTATTTTCGTATCCTTAAATTACACACCATGAACTCGAATTTTCTAAATAAAACAACACTTATTAGATACGCCAATGATGAGCATCAAGTTCTTTCATTTTCAATGCTCAATGATATCAAACTTGATATTCCCTCCTACACGCAATGGCTGAACACCTATGGACTAAACTTCATTGAAGAAGTGAAGGAAGTCGTGTTGAATAATGACCTCGACGACTTTCTTATCAAGCTTTTTAGTGATACTGAACACTCTAATAAGATGATTGAACTCGATGAATTGATTTTTGTATCTATTCGCGTGCTTAAACCAGAGTTTGAACCACTTGAAGCTGAGCAAATGTTTTTTGTTATCGATGCCAATTTTGTGTGGAGCATTCAAGAACGAAGTGGAGATTATTTTGGTCATGTGCGAGAAAAATTAAGCAATCCCAAAGGTTTGGCAAGAAATAAAAATGCCGATTATCTATTCTTCCTAATTCTTGAGGCGATTATCGACCATTATGAGCTTCGCATGCAACAACTCATTGAACACATCAACGGCAATCTGAATAAAATAAATAACAATTCCACATCTATTCTTACGGAAGAAATTGAAAAGCACAAAAGCACACTTTTTGATTTCAAGCGAGTGGCTGTTAGTCTGAGAAATTTAATTGTTAAGTTGGAAAATGTTGATTTAGCCAACTTTGAAACCAAGTACTTTTCTGAATTAAAAGAGCAGACTATCAACTTGATTTCCGATATTGATTTTGAATTACAAACTCTAGAAAGTAAACTCAATCTAGCATTTAGTATTCAAGGCGATAATTTGAATCGGGTCATGAAAACGCTCACCAGCTATTCTGTAATCTTCATTCCTCTCACATTCATTGCTGGAATATATGGCATGAACTTTGCCAACATGCCCGAACTTCAAAGTCAAAATGGCTATTTCATCTTGCTTGGCGTGATGGCAATAATTGCGTTAATCAGCATTGTGGTATTCATGAAACACAAATGGTTTTAAAGAAACTATTAGTTAAAAGATGGGTCTATGTAGAATATAGTTGGTAAAATAATTTGACTCTTTAGTTGTTCATAGCCTAGAGGAGTATGTGATTGAAACACGCTTGCAACGCACTTGCAACAGTCTTTTATCATTTAGTCGAAGCTCGCCACACGGCTGCGGGAGCATTCTATCATTTAATCGAAGCTCGCCACACGCCTGCGGGAGCATTCTATCATTTAATCGAAGCTTGGCGCACAGCTGCGGGAGCATTCTATCATTTAATCGAATCCACATGCAATGCGTTTTTCAACGGAACGCTCATCTGGTCATTATTGGATTGCCTTGCAGAATTGACCAAGCAAGCATAATTCGACAATTCACCTACCCACTATATTCGACATAAAGCCCTTAATAAAACTCATATCTAAATTAATTTCAGAGATAAAAGCTTTTTAAGATTCTAGCCTAAATAAACAATTCCCTTTTCAATTTCATCAGCTTTTTCTTCACCAACCAAATTAGCAATGATTGTAAGTGCAAAAGGAATAACCGTTCCAATGCCTCTACTTGTTATAATTCGATCTGCAATCACCACCTTCTTCTTTACTGCCAAAGTAGCACCATGAAGTCTATCTTCAAACCCCGGATAGCAAGTAGCTTCTCTCCCTTTTAGCAGTCCTAATTCTCCAAAAATTAATGGTGCAGCACAAATGGCAGCCAACCATTTCCGTTGTTTTGCAAATTGCAGAACCAACTGCATCAATGGATCGCTTTTTTGCAAGTTCAATGTTCCAGGCATACCTCCTGGCAAAATAATCATTCTAAATTCTTCCGGACTAAATGCTTCGAATAGCTCATCGGCAAAAATAGATATCTGATTTGCTCCTTTCACTTTCAAATCGCCTGTAATCGAAAACACACAAACAGCCAAACCTGCTCTTCTTAATAAATCAATCGTAGCAATAGCTTCGGTTTCTTCAAACCCCTCAGCCAAAAAAATAGCAATTTTCTTTGTCATAAAAACATTTTAAAATTCAACAGCTCAAAGATAATATTTCATATTAACACCCCTATAATTTATCCTCCGAATATTAAAAAATAAAAAAAGATAAATTTATTCTATATACACTATACACCAATTTTTAAATAGCTTAACTATATTCGCAACAAATTTTAAAAAATAATATAAAAAAAAATCAAATCATCATGTTTGAATTAATGGTCATCGTGTTTGTGCTTGGATATATCGGAATAGCACTTGAACACACAATCAACATCAACAAAGCTGCTACAGCTTTAATCATTGGAACCCTCTGTTGGGTAATCTACATTATCGGTGCTCAAGAAATATTGAGCATGGATTTAAGTTCTGCATGGCGTGAATTTTCTACCTTACATCATGAAAATCTTGGATTTAAAGAATCTCTTCACTTCATTACCGAACATGAAGTAGTGTTGCATTTAGGTGAAACAGCCGAAATTCTATTTTTCTTGTTAGCAGCAATGACTATTGTTGAAATGGTTGACTCTCACAATGGTTTTGCAATCATTACGGATAAAATTAAAACAACAAATAAAGTGAAACTTCTATGGATAATGGGGATTCTCACCTTTTTCATGTCGGCTTTGCTTGACAATCTTACCACCACAATTGTAATGATTGCTCTACTTCGCAAACTAATTGATGACAAAGAAACTCGTTGGTTTTTTGCAAGTATAGTCGTGCTGGCCGCCAATGCTGGTGGTGCTTGGTCTCCAATTGGCGATGTCACTACAATTATGCTTTGGATTGGTGGACAAATCACAGCGCTAAAAATTATTGAAAGTGTTTTCCTTCCTAGTGCTATTTCTATTTTAATTCCACTAATCATTCTTAGCTTTAGCATGAAAGGTAATGTTAAAACTCCTGAATCGAAACACGTTGAAGAAAGTTTAGCAACTAAACGTGAAGAAAAATTCATGCTAACTATTGGTGTATTGGGTCTACTATCTGTTCCTGTATTTAAAGCAGTAACTCACTTGCCTCCATACATGGGAATGCTTTTGGCACTAGGTGTTATTTGGTTAATTTCAGAGATCATTCACAGAAAAAAACCAGCAGAAATTCGTGAACAACTTTCGGTTCAAGCCATGCTGCGAAAAGTTGACGTTCCAACAATATTATTCTTCTTAGGTATTTTATCTGCAGTTGCGGCACTTCAATCGGCAGGGCATCTAAATTTAATGGCATCTTGGCTTAATGAAAAATTGAGTAATATCTATTTAATTGATCTTGCCATTGGTATACTTTCTTCTATCATCGACAACGTTCCTCTTGTGGCTGGAGCTATTGGCATGTATCCAATTGCTGAATCGGGTAATTTCATGCAAGATGGCGCATTTTGGGAATTCCTTGCCTTTACAGCAGGTACTGGAGGTAGTCTCCTTATTATTGGTTCTGCTGCCGGTGTTGCTGCAATGGGATTAGAAAAAATTGACTTCATGTGGTATTTGAAAAAAATCTCATGGCTAGCTTTTATCGGATATCTTGCTGGAGCAGCGGTCTATTATATAGAAACAATTTTGTAATTGCATCTGCATAAGAAATGAAAATGAAACAAGCCCACTTTTATAGTAGGCTTGTTTTTTTTACACCTTGAAAGTCGGGTTAAATTTTCAAACGCATAATAATAAATTGACCATATTTTTTTCATTCCTTTTTCTTGGAGGTGGCAGCATCTAGGCAAACCTCTATCCTCGCTATGCCGTCGCACTTTCCTTTCTAATCTTTTCCCTCCTATCGTTGATAAAAGGATTTTCTCTACAATTGCTCAATGAAAAACTTAACGGTTAAGCGAATTTTCAACATGCCGAGTTAGATTCCAAACACTTTCAAAATTGTATCTAGAATGCCCGTTAATCCTCTACTTCTAATTTCTCCTTTATTCGTATCGGGAACTTCCTCACAAATATAAAAACCAACATATTTATTACTCGAATTCTGAAATCTATCATTAAAGATATTGTCCCAACCTAATAAATATCCCCAAAAAGATTCGCTCCTTGCATTCGAATAATTCAAATTAGCACTAAAACCCAGCACTAAATCAGGATTAATGACTTTCCCTCTACCTCCCATTTCTACCACAATGCCATGCTTTCCTTTCAATATTAATTTGCAATCTCCTGAAAATACTAAATATCGAAAACGAAGCATCAGCCAATTATGCCACCCAAATCGCCAAACACTTTTCAGGTGTACTTCTCCCTCTCTTTCTCGAACAACCCCTACTATTGAACGAGCTTGACAAACAAATTTACTCGCCGAAGGCAAAGAAATCACATCGATTGCACTCACAATACCTTTCGGGTCGGACAGTGTTAATGTTGTCATTTCCTCATTTGTTTGGCAACGAAGCATTCCCCACAATCCTGAAAAAATACTTGTTATCCAATAAGATTTGCTCAAGAAAGGGATTATTTGTTTTTTATCTGCCTCAAAAGAACTCTGTAAGAATTTCTGATGCGTCAAAAGCTCCTCATTTTTTCCAAAAGAAATTTCCAACGAGGTGCTCCCAATCCTCACACTCTGCTTCTGATTTAACTTCAACTGCTCAACATTATTAAAAGATAAATCACCATCAGAAAATTCATCAATACAAATTGGGCTCTTTTTCCCCACCCAAGGAGCAATCACATAATAAATTAGCAGACGAAGAAATAGAAAGCTAATCCAGCCTAAAAAAATAATTAGAATTGCTGTTCGAGAATACTCCCTCCATTTGCTTTTTGATTTTTCTATTGCTCGATTGGCAATCAATTCTTGTTGAATTTCATACAGCGCTAATTGAGAATCATAATGTGAAATTCGTTCTAAAGCTATCTTTTTCCGTTCTTGCAACTTCTCCTGTTGCTTTTCCATCGATGCCAATGTTTGCTCTAAAATCTTGATATCTTCTTCATACCACCACTCAGTGACAACTCCCAACCATGAATTTCTAAATTCTTTCAGTTTTGCTTTCGTTTCAGCAATCGAGCTTGAAACTGACTTTAAATCATCTTCATATTCCGCCAACTTGAGCTTCCAATCTGCTATGTTATCTGCAGCATTCATGAGTTGATTTTCAATTTGAACTTTTTTTTCTTGCACAACATCATTTTCATATTTTCTCTTAGCAAAAAAGAAAACATCTGTTGCAAACAGAATTGCCACAATCACCAAAAATGATATTATGTGTTTTATAATAAAAGAGTATATCGACCTCATAATTCAAATAATTTCTGCAAAAATAAAAGAAATAAAAAGGAGAGAATCTACTTTCGCAAATTCTCTCCCTTTTTAAATTAATTTCAAGTCCTAATCAGCGATAGGATTCATGGTGTCAACACCGAGTGTTCCTTGAAGAGTTGCCAAATATTCAGCACTACTAACTCGTGCCAACTCTTTTTTAGCAACTTGCAATCGAGCTGGTATATCCAGACGCTCAGCAGTTGATGCAAAAGATTGACGTGAAAGCACCTCCTCAATATAAGCCACATTCTTAGTCCACAATGCAATATCTTTTTGCTGTTTTGCCACCAAACGTTCCTTATACCAATCGCTATTTAATACAGCTTCAGCAGTAAACATTTCTCGGAATTTAGCATCGTTGCGTGTCATTCCTTTATAAGTGCCGTGCACCATTGTGTGTACCAAAGCTTTTAAAGGAGGACAAAGACGCTCCACAGTACCATCATTCAATAAGCCTTCAGCCACCCGACGCTGAGTAACCGATAAGTTTTCAATCGATGCAACAAACATTTCGATATCTTGCGTTTCTGGCTTCAACATTTCGCTATTGAAAACAGAATCTGGCTTACTGAAAATTCTACCTAAATAGCGTGTTACAAACTTATTTGTTATGCGATATCCTAATAAACTTGCTTCTACTTTTTTTCCATTATGATCAAAGTCTTCTACTTTTTCAAGACATCCCGATTTAATAAGGAATTTTGGATTACGCTCTTCAACAGATAAACGACACCATATTTCTGGAATAAGTAAACTTACATCGTGGTCAACTTTATATTTAGGACCCACATAACCCGCTGCAGAACTAAAACCATCATAGCCAGTTAAAATATATGACAACAAGGCATTATTTAAATCTGATGATGGTAATAGATTATTGAATGGTCCTTTTGTTAGTGCTCCCTCTGAACCAAAGCCAGTGGTTGATGGCGATTTACCAGTCACACTACAAATAAAATCGATGAACAACTCAGGCAATTCTTGATAATGAATCGGATTATAAACAGCTAATGGAGGCACATTATTTGCCACATCGGCAGGATTATTCCGACGACCAGGAAGTACCGCATTTACCGGCATATGCAGAGGTTTGCTCATTGGTATTTTGCGATAAATGCGTGTTGACATTTCAGCTACAAATCTACTGAGAGGATTAGTTACATCAGGTCGAACTTGCAAATAACGTGGATTTTTTGAGGGCTCACCATTCACCAAACGAGATTCAGATGGAATAACACAATATTCTGGTGATTCGCTTGCCAAAAATTCATTAATCAAATCTTTAACAGGCTGCGTGTAAAGCTCAAAACCAATTGCATCGTCTTTGATTGCTTGCACTTGCTCTCTATTAAGAGGTTCAAAGTTTGAAATGAAAGTTCCAGGCGATGACAAATCTTTCTCACCTTGCTTGTCATATCCTTTAATCACACAATCGTCGGGGCGTTGAAACAATCGAGCCTCACAGTTGGCAATCATTTTCACACTTGGATTGTTATATTCCGCATTCAAATCGTTTAGCGCTTTTGATGGCACAATAATCGACGATGAAATATCATCTTCTGTTTGTACTTTTGCCGATGGCTCAAAATCCTGACGAGTTAAGAAGATTCGCCATCCTCCATCTAAATCATGTCCAACACGTAAATAATTTGAGCTTAATTTCTCATTTTTATACTTTAACTCATTTCCTGGTTGACCATTAATTTGGTCAACTGAAAAATAGTTTTTCCAATTATTATCCCAATCTTCTGAATAGCGACCTTTAATAACATAAATCAACACTTTGATTCGCTGAGGAAGAGCAGCTAACCATGAATTATATTCATCGGTATATTCATCGGCTGGTGTCAACAATTTAATAACAGAACCAAGCGAACGGCTAGAACTCAAAATGTGTCGAGGTGCATTGATTGAATAATCGGCTGGAACTTTAAAACGCTTTGAAAAGTCATAAGCCATGATTTCATCAACCTTTGCTAAATCTTCTGGTAAATCGCCCACAATATATGAACCTTGAATCATGGCATCACTAATTGATTTTGATATCTCCGATTTTCCTCCCCCAGAAACAGTACATGGCTTGTGCAAAACGGTACCTTCTGCATGCGTTCCAACCAAATGCCATCGTGTGCCATCAATGCGCTTTTTCATTTCGATTTTATATCCATTCGGATAGATATAAATTTTGTAGGGCAATAACTTAATGCTCTGTTTTGTCCCGTCTTTAGTCCAGCTAATAGTCTGCTTATTCATTTCAAACAAAGCATTTTCTGGCACATAAATAAGTTCGCTTTTTCTTTTATCTACAGCATATCCTTGTGGTTTAACATCAATCACATCGGCAAATATTTCAGCAAACTGATTAAATGTCAAACCATTTTCAGGCAATCTCTCATCTAAATAGGCTCTTTCACCCAAGTTATAGCTTCTAAAAGAAATTGCTCCTCCTGCATGCTCTTCTTCCGACAATCCAAAAAGATTGGCAGAATAACTAATCATTGTTTTAACTTCCTTCTTGCAATAACCATAATAGTTATCGGAAATAATAGTAATTACAATGCCTCGCTCATCGCGACATGTAATTTTAAATGCGCTACCATCATTGTATTTTTCATCCTCAGATTTCCAGCACATGCCATCTTTTCTCTGGCGATCGCTTGCTTGATCATAGTGTGGAAGACCTAATTCTTTTTTAGTCATCAGCTGTAAATGTGGTGCTAAAATCACACATCCGGTGTGACCTGTCCAGTTTTCTGGATTCAAACCAGCATCATGTCGAGGTAAAGAATCATCTCCTGCATTTCCAAAAATTGATTCTACAAAATCAAGATTTGAAACTAAACTACCAGGAGCTAAGAAAAGCACTTCCATCGATTTTTCAGGAGTTACTCCTGGAACTTCTGGAACAACTATCGGACGAAGCAAAAGACTTGTAAAGAGTTTTGCTGGCTCGGATTGATTAGCAGTAAATGGTAAAATCATGTTTTCTGCTGGCGGATTCATCGCTGAATCAAGTAAGCGAGCAAAAGCTATTTTTGACACTGCCTTCTTGTCATGCGCAATAGGTAAACCTCCTTCAACCACATGGAAAACCCCTTTTGTTGTTCTCCTGTCTTCTTTGGGGTTATTTAAAATTCCTTGCACGGTGCGATAAGTACTAACCACGTTAGTTTCATATAAATCTGCATCGGGTGGCAATGAAACAATTCGAGCTAATCCATAACGATCAAGTACTAGTGGATTGGCGGGAAAACTCATCCGATATCCTCCATCTAAATCAGAAAGATATGACTCTAAAAATGTTTTAATGCGATTGCTTACTGGTGAAAGGCTATTTCCTGCTAAACTTGACTTGATATTATAGCCCGTCAATAATGGAGCTGCTACTTCTAATAGGTCATCTTTCACTCCTGCACTCTCGCATATTGGATAACCTCCAGCAGCAAGCTTCAGATTGATATACTGAATCTTCTTATTTAATGAAATTTGAGGCTCTTCAATATCTGAGAGCGCCAAACCAAATGTTCTGTGTACTGTCATAAGTGTATTGATATTTTTTATTTAATTTTTCTCAATCTTTTTATAAAAAAAACGTGTTTAATCTATTTGAAATCTGCCATTTAAAAACCAACTTTTCTCGCTATTTAATCATTCCTATGCGCATGAGACATTCATTCATGGCTTATTTCATCACATCTCAAAGATACGAAAAAATAGATATTTTTCAGGTATTATTCCTCGCTCTTTAGCAAATTAACATTAATATCACAAATTAGTTTAGTGTAGCTCAGGTTATAAAAATTATTAGGAGCTATGTCGAATGTGGTTGGTAAAAACTTGGCTCTTTAGTTATTCCTAGCTTAGAGGAGGAAGTGCTTTAAATGCTGTTTAAACGCCGTTTAAACAGTCTTTTGTGATTTCGCAAAAACTCGGTGCACTAGTTCGGGAGCTTTTTGTCATTTAGCAGAAGCTTTGCGCACTAGTGCGGAACCTTTTGTTATCTCGCAGAAGCATGCCGCACAAGTGAGGGAGCCTTTTATCATTTAATTAAATCCACATGCAATTCATCTTTCAACGGAATGCCCATTTGATCATTGTTGAATTGCTATGCAGAATTAAGCAAGCAAGCATAATTCGACAATTTACCTACCCACTAAAATCAACATCAAGCCAAATAATATAATCATGGCGGATTCTCAAATGCATTGTCCTTTTAGAAGACCTGTTGGAAGAAATAAATCAGCGCATTTTTAATCCGTTAAAGTATGATTGAGCTTTAAAGGAACAAAAATCATTGCTAAAGCACTTCTTATTATATTATAAATTGAAGCTTAACTTACCTCATGCGGAAAAATATTTTCAGTCTGGTTTAAGATTACCAAGAAGGAGTTCAGTCAGTTTGTTGACTTTATAAGTTTGCTCTGCAGCATGGGCACGAGTGCTGTTAGTTGCTACATCAAACAAATAATTGCCTAAATTCTTTGGGCTCCGAAAGCTCAGCGCACTACTTACATCGCTTTCCGAACTGCTAAGGAACGTCAGCGCACTACCTACATCGCTTTCCAAACTGCGGAGGAACGTCAGCGCGCTAGTGCATTTGCGTTTCTTCCATGGGAAAAACGTCAGCGCACAAGAACATATGCGTTTCCGACACGTAAAAAACGCAATTGCACAACTGCATTGGCGTTTCTTCCATGGGAAAAACGTAATTGCACAACTGCATTGGTGTTTCTTTCATGGGAAAAACGCATCTGCACGACTGCAATGGCGTTTCCGAGACGTAAAAAACGCATCTGCACAACTGCAATGGCGTTCCTCCGCAGTACGGAGAGCATGAAATTTGCTGTTTCAAACTACTAAAAACTGTCTTTCAGACATGTTTTGAAACTCATTATGCTAAAAGAACCTATACCAGTGCTTTCGTACCATTATCAACCAACAATAGATGTAGGAGCTTTGCCCTTAATATTAGGCATTGGTTTTATTGTCGGAGCATTTTTG
>JBKEAC010000012.1:0-54072 GCA_047971925.1 Mangrovibacterium sp. | reverse complement strand
GAAAACATTTCATTGATTGAAAAGCGGCAGACCATTCGCACCCCCTTTCTTCCGCAGCCCATAAGCGATGATGTTATTGCCGAGCTTTGCAGCTCTCCACAGGTGCAATATCACTCGCTTCATTCCTCGCAAGGGGAAGTCATGCGAAAGCTTTCGCTTGCAGCCTATGAGCAACAAGCGCACGACAAAGCCAAAGCAGAAGAACTCGGCGAATGGATGACTTTCTCCGCCAAAGAAGAACACGAGAAGATGATGGGCCTCACCCCCCAAATGATGCGTATGTCGAGGATGGAGCATTTATTCTTTAATCTATTTCTCAACAAACGTTCGGTGAGCAAGAAGTCTTTTGCCAAAGCTTCGGTTAGTAAAGCGAAGAAGCAACTAGAAGCCTGTTCGGGCTATTTACTTATCACTTCTCCACATGGAGATTGGAAAAGTTGGTTTAATTCAGGTAGACTTTTAGAACGTGTGTGGCTGAAAGGCACAGCCTATGAGTTAGCGATTCATCCGATGAGTCAAGTACTCGAAGAGACTAAGTACTATACGTTATTAAAATCAGAGTTAAATATTTCGGGGGAGATTCAGATGATTCTCCGAGTGGGAAAAGTAAAGGCACTCCCTGAGAGAAAGAAGCAACGATTAGAAGCTGGATCGTAATAAGCTAAAAAAACCGTCACCCAGAAAATGGGTGGCGGTTTTTTGTTCTATTCATTCAGCGTGCCCATGCTGTAGGGTAAACTAATAACCTGAGTTTCGGATAAGCTTTCACCACAGGATTTATTTCAAAAATAACTGTACTTAAGAACCTTTTGCTCTGTTTTTGGCATAAATTTCGCCTTTCCCACTCGAAACGAGGCTCTGCGAGTTCCACCAAACAAATATCAAACAATTATACCTTGGTGAAATATCCCGATATTCCTTCGTGAAAAAGCCAAAATTGCACGAGCATATTATTTGTTTTTTTTATTTGCCTCGTGGAACTCGCAAAGCATCGTTTCTGCTCAAAAACAGAACAACCTGAGGCAAAATCTTATCCGAAACTCAGGTTAATAAATTCTACTCCTTCTTGGAAATATTAAAGCTGATAGAAAATATTTTTCTCATGTGGTAAATAAAGCTCCTATTTTAATCTGCTAAGCTGCATTTTAGCTATGATTTTTGTTCCTTTATAGCTTAATCATTCTTTCACGGATTAAAAATACACCTTATTCGTTTTGAATGGAAAATTTTCTGCAAAGATAGCGTTTACCATAAGTTGAGCAAGCTGATGCCAAAGCTGTAGGGCGTTAATTCTGGTCCTCTTCCCGATTTGAAAACTTCAGAGAAACTGTAAGTGGCATAGAGCGAAAGATTGTTTCCGCCGATTTGGAACATGGCAGACGTTTTAAATGGCTCGATAGCTAAACTGCCTTTATCTTTAGTTTTTGTGTTGTCGGCTTTGACTTTGGTGAGCGATTTAATGTTAAAGCCTCCCACAATTCCGGCGCTCACAAACATTTTGCTTTTTCCATCGTTCACCGGAAATTGATATTCCAACAGTAAAGGCACCGTTAGATAAGACAACATGAGTTTCGATTTCTTAAAATTATCATCGCTCACAGCAACGGGGTAAATAATGCCATCGTTGTTTTTGTCGAGGCTAATTTTGTTGTCGAATTTATAGTTGTTCCAGCTTAGTCCTCCCCCCGTTACAATGCCAAAGTTTTTTTGCTTGTTCAATGCAATGTTCCATTCGGCAATGTTCAAGTTCAGCTCCCACGATGCGCCTTGATTTAAATCCATGTAGTTGCTTGGCAATCCTTCAGGTGCTGGGCTTGGGCTGTAGTTTTCATTAGAGTAGCCGTTAATTCCAAGCTGAACCGATGCCCAATGACCATTGAATCGTGGGGATTTTTTAGGTTTTTCGAGTTTAATCCATGTTTCAGGGTCGCGATAAATGCAAATTGTCTCATCGTTGTTAATTTCAATGGAGTCGGAATTCACTTCGAGAACTTCCACGGAAAGTCCCGCAATTTTAATAGTTGTCGTGTCGTTCACACTCGTTGAATCTCCGTGAGAAGCGTTGGTGATAATTATTTTTTGTGCATTGCTTTCAATAATGAACAAGCAAAGAATAAATGTTAAGATGGTATTTTTCATTTGAATTTATTTACTCTTTTACGTTTGATAGATAGCTATTATAGACTGTTGTGTCGCTTGAAACCAAAATAGCCTCTTGCATGGCATTGTCAATTTTGTGAATGATGGGATAGAAACCTTTGTCGCCAATAATGTTTCGAGCAATGTAGGCCATGATTTGGGTTTTAATGATTTCCCCTGAAATTGCTAGGTCGTTCGCATTTTTTTGCACCCCTTTTTCCTGAGCATAGTCAACGAATTTAGTCATGATGGCTTCTTTCTCTAAATGATTTTTTATTTCCTCGGCTGTTTGAAGTTTTAGGAGAGTAGTCCGATTCTTATCAACATAGGCGAGAGCGAATTGGTAGTTAAGTCCTTGCTGAATGATTTTACCATAGTAGGTGCTATATCCGGTAGTGTCAACGGGCACAAATTTGTCGGGCATTACACCACCGCCACCGTAAACAGTTCTTCCGTTGAGGGTTTCATATCGAAGCGAATCGGCAAAATGGATGCTATCGGCCTGGGCAAGTTCGCCATGCATTATTCTATTATATATGTCGTGGCTATATTCTTCTTCGCCTCCTTCATAGGGTTTTTGAATACATCGACCGCTTGGAATGTAGTAGCGCGCCACTGTTAGTCGCAGTGCCGACCCGTCGTTGAATGGAATTTGTTCTTGCACAAGTCCCTTTCCATATGATCGTCGTCCCACAATCACCGCGCGGTCGTTGTCTTGCAATGCGCCCGAGAAAATTTCGCTGGCCGATGCAGAAAATTCGTCGATGAGCACGATTACTTTTTGTTTTCGGAAGCTTCCCGAGCCTGTTGCTCTGCTATCTTTTCGCGAGCGAGCCCGACCTTCTGTATAAACAATCATGGCATCTTTGGGTAGGAATTCATTCACCATTCGAATCACTGCGCTTAGGTATCCGCCGGGGTTTCCACGAAGGTCGATAATGAATTGGCTTGCACCGGCATTAATGACTTCTTGGCATGCTTGGGTAAATTCTTGATATGTTTTTTCAGCAAAACGGCTCACTTTAATATATCCGGTGCTATCGTTCACCATGTAGTTTGTGTCAACACTATAAAGTGGAATTTCACCACGAGTAATGTCGAACCAAATAATGTCGGGTATTCCTTTACGTGTGATTCCCACTTTCACTTTTGTTCCTTTTTCGCCTCGAAGAAGGTTCATGACGGTTTCGTTTTCCACGCCAACACCTGCAATTAATGAGTCCTCCACCATTGTAATTCGATCTCCGGGTTGAAGTCCGAGCTTTTGAGAAGGACCTCCAGAAATGACATCAATAACTTGCACGGTGTCATTTTGAATAGAAAACTGCACGCCAATTCCGCCAAAGTTTCCATTCATTTCTTCCGCCACCTCTTTCATGTCTTTCGCTGGAATATAGGCGGAGTGGGGGTCGAGCTCTTTGAGTATTACGGGAATAATGTCTTCTTGCAGCTTGTTGTTGTCGATGGTGTCAACATATGACTGATTGACGAGTTGCAGAACGGCATTTAGTTTATTGTTGATGGGTTTTCTCGATTCATTAAATGTAGAGTTCTTTATGCTTGGATTTATTAATCGTCCAATCAGTATTCCTGCAATTATTGAAAGTGAAATTACGAGGGGTATGATGATAGATCTCTTTGTATTCATTGAATAAATTTTTGTTGCAAGGGCATTTAATTGTTGTTGTTTGCTGAAATTGTTTGCTGAAATTGTTTGCTTTTAATTGTCTAGATCAATCTGAGCAATTTCCACATGGGCACGCCGAAGAAGTTCAATACCATCTTCAATGCGGTAATTGTCGAGAAAAACCACACGACTGATTCCAGCTTGAATGATGAGCTTTGCACATTCCACGCAAGGTGAGCAAGTAACGTATAGTGTTGCGCCATCGCTGCTATTGCTCGATTTCGCTACTTTGCTAATGGCATTTGCTTCTGCATGCAACACGTAGGGCTTGGTTCTGCCGGTGTTATCATCTTCGCAGCAGTTTTCAAATCCCGAAGGTGTTCCGTTGTAGCCGTCGGAAATAATCATTTTGTCTTTCACAAGTAGAGCACCCACTTGTCGGCGAAGGCAATAGGAGTTCTCTGCCCACACTTTTGCCATGCGAAGATATCGTTTGTCGAGTAGCAACTGCTTTTCCATGGGCACGATGAATTATTTGAATTGATCGATTAGAGCGATTAAATCGGCCGAACGAATGGGTTTTGCTATATATTCATCGCAGCCACACATGAGTGCTTTTTCACGATCTTCAGGAAGGGCAAAGGCTGTTTGAGCGATGATTTTAATTTCGGGATATTCATTCTTAATGATGGAAGTGGCTTCAAAACCATTTAAATCGGGCATGAGCAAGTCCATTAAGATAATCGAAATATCAGGTTGCTGCCTCACCAAGTCGATGGCTTCATTGCCGTTTTTTGCCCAAAGAATTTCTGAGTCGATTTTCCGTAAGACAGCCTTGAGATATAAGAAATTTGATTCAACATCTTCTGCAATGAGTATTTTTAATTTCTGCGACATATGATTGGTTAAATGAATTTGTTTTTTTGATTTGCGTTAAAGTGATTAAACGCCGCAAGTTACACATTATTGCTTAACCAACATGCTTTTTTGAGAAAACTTAGGTATTTTTCTTTTTCGAAGTCCCCTTTAGCTTAACGATTAGTCGATTTTTTAATACTTTTCTGGTTTTTAAGGGTGTTTGCGTTCTGAAACTTCTTGCAAGTGCAATTCAATTTAATTTCCGATTGCATGAGTTTCTTGCTCCTTCTTGTCTTGTTTTTTGCAAAGCACATGTTCGTTCGGTTTTTATTAGAAGAGGCGAAAAAGGAAAGGCTTTTTAATGAGCTATGTTAATTTTCTATCATGTGTGGCTGTTAATGGCTGGAAATAAGATTTATTTAACGGTGATAGCGGAATAAAAATCTACTTTTAGTGCATTAATAGAGGATTATATCAAGGAGATTGAAAATTGAGATGATCTTTTACGAATAAAAACACACAAACTGATAATATGAAAAATTATTTTGATTTACTTGCCTATGGAGCAATTATCGTATTGGTTCTGGTATTGGCACATGTAAAAAATGATGAGCAGTCGTTTCTTCATCGCGAAGTTAACCTAAAATCACAAGGCTTTATTAGTTCTTCTGATTCGGCGGCTTTTGAAAACAGAATGCAATTAGTTCGTACGAATAATGATTCGATTGAGCTAGTTCATTTAAACAACAAGTTGATTAACGTTGGCAAGAAGCGTTAAGCGTAATTTTATTTGAAACGGAGGCTGAGGTCTTTTTTTTCATGATTAAAAAATAATTCCAGAAAGGTTAAAGGGTGAACCAATAACTTTTCTGGAATTGTTTTTTTTTATTTGAATTCTATGTAGCATGTTGTGGGTTTATGCTCTTTCCACTCAGCGGTGAATGTGCATTTCTTAACCCGCTCTCCTTTTAGAATGCTTCGGCTATACGGAAATAAATGCCCCAATCTTCTTTTCCCACTGCTGCATCAACTCCAATGTTCATTTTTGTGCTTTTGAATGCACGATAGCGCACACCCACACCGGCACCAGGATAGGCTTTCCAGTTATATTCTTCTACCGATGAGCCATAGAGTGTTGCAATTCCAGCAAATCCCACAAATCCCACTCTATCAAATGGGTTGTAGCGATATTCCGCTTGTACATCAATAATTCCATCGCCACGATATTTACCCGAAGAGTATCCGCGTAAATCTTTTCCGCCAATGGTTTTTTGTTGTTGGAAAATGACATCGCCCACGCCAAACTGACCGTTATATCGAGCAGCAAGAACATCGCGCCCTCCGTGCATGGCATAATAGGTGTTATATTCGGTGAAGATTCGGTTTGCTGTAAAATCATTCATTGCCTCGGGGTTTGTCATCCACTGAATTTTGGTGTTAATCCCAGCAGTTGGATAATATTGGTCGTTTCGGGTGTCGTAGTTCGCCACTAATCCCAAAGAAACAATGTTTGCCTTACTATCGCTCACTTGATTTCCGCTAGCATCGTATCCCTCTTTAGCTTTATCGCTGTATTCCATGCGTGAGTTCATGAATCGACCATTTACACCGGCAAACAAATGAGGGAGCACTTGATATTGCACACTTCCAAGAAAAAATATCATGCGGTTTGAATAGTCGGCCTCGAAAGGCTTTCCACCACTAGCAGTAGAATTAAATGATGTTGAAGCATTTTGCTTTCCATTCATGAAAACCAGAAATGTACGCCAGTTGCCTTCGCCGAAATAGGTTCGGCTAGCAAAGTTGGTGAACCATGAGCCGTTGGTTGTCCACACGCCGCCAATCATTGCCATCGATTTTGGCGAAATACTGTCGTTTTTATTGAAGCGATAAGTCATCATGGGTAGGGCACCAAACATTCCTTCCATGGTTCGGTTGTAGCTAATGTAGGGCATGACCGAAAGCTCGAAGTTTTTATTCTTGGCTGTTGTTTTGTTTTCGGTAGAATCGTTATCGACCTTGCTGCTCACTATTGGGTCGGAAGCATTTGTTAGTTTAGTTCCAATGCTTGCTTTAGTTTCAATGCTTGAAGTTTTATCCGAGCTAGCAAAACTTAAATTAGCCCAAAGAAGAAGGGCTATAATTAAAATCTTCTTCATAGAAATTAATTTTAAATTTGATTTTTATATTAACACTCGAGTGTGCCCGATGTTTTACTTTATATGTAAAGATATGTAGGTTTATTGGTTGATGTAATTTAAAAGCTAATAATGTTTTGATAATTAATATTGAAATAATGTATCATTTTTTACGAATGATATGCAATTTTCCTAGCTTACCACCCAAAACAAAAGGGGAATGATTAGTCGTTTGGGTCTATGTTTGGTGTGCTTGCTAAAAATAATTTGACTTTTTAATTACTCCTAGCTTTGAGGAAGAAGTGCTTGCAACACGTTTGCAACACGCTTTAAACTGTCTTCTTTCATTTCTCAGAAGCTTTGCGTATTTAATCGAAGCTTGGCTAACAAGTGTGGGAGCTTTCTATCATTTAATCGAAGCTTGACGAACAAGTGTGTGTGCTTTCTATCATTTAATTGAATCAGCATTCTTGCAATAAGAAAATAGGAAATGATGCGGAGGTGTTAAAAACAAAAAGTCACCGATGTTTGTATCGATGACTTTAAGTTATTAATTAACTAGTGAGTTCTAGTTATTGTCGGCTGGAATAAAATTCGCGTTTTGCTTCCACCATTTTCACTTGAGCAAGGAGCAACGTTTTTGTTTCAGTGAGCAAGTTGAAGAAAAGCATTGAATTGCGCGTGTTCACTTCTTTGGCTTTAATGCGTTTGATTTGCGATTTTTCAAGTTCAACGATTTTATTAATACATGCTGTTTTCTCGTGGTCGAGCGCCGCAAGCTTGCTGAATTCATTGTTTTCAACCACATCTTTAGCTGTTGCAGAGAAAGCATTTACCAAGCTTAGAAGAATCGATAGTCCCTCTGATTGTTCTGTGGTGAATGGTTTATGATTATTCTCAATGTGCTCATGCAAAGGTTGAATGAGGTGTGTAAGTGCCAATGATGCTTCACGAGTGTAGTTAATGAGATGCACGTAATAATGTCCGATTTCTTGCGCATTGCTTCTGTTGATGATGTTTACAACCTCGGCAACTTTTGATTTTCGTTTTTTCGTTTTCTTGTTGAATTCAAGGGTGCTTTCCATCGCTTTTTTCATTTGACCTCTTTTTTGAGCAATGAAACTGTTGATGGCTTGATTGTAGGTTGAGTTGATTATTACGACTGCATTTTCGGTTTGTTTTTTTGTTTTTTCAAACACTTTTTCAGCCAATTCATTTTCAGGCGAAAGTTCTTCGTCTTCCAGTGCTATAGGTTCGTTTTTTTTGTTTCGAGAGAGTTGCGTTCTGAACACCACGAAAAGCGCAATGATAATAAAGACAAAGATGGCATAGACGTGTGTTATTGAGATGAGTGTGGCAATGATTAACGAGGCGGTGAATGCAATGAGTGCTGTTAAAAACCATCCGCCGATAACCGAGAACACTCCCGATATACGATACACGGCGCTATCTCTTCCCCACGCTCTATCGGCAAGCGATGTTCCCATTGCTACCATGAAAGTTACGTAGGTTGTTGAAAGAGGAAGCTTATAGGCTGTACCTATTGAGATTAAAATTCCCGAAACGATAAGGTTAATGCAGGCGCGGATTTTGTCGAATGCGGCACCATCTTCAAGCGATAGGATTTTTTCATCTTTCGGTTGTTCGAAACGAGTGTCGATAAAATCTTTTAGTTTTTTTGGCGTTATTTTATCGAAGGTGTTGCTCATTTGCATGGCAACTCTCACAATAAATCGCGAGGCTACACTTGAGTTGAATCGTTCTTCACCTTCGCTTTGGCGAGCTAAATCGACAGAAGTGTTAATTACAGCTTTTGCTTTCTTTGAAGTGATGAGAGTTACGATCATTATCAATCCTGAAATTATTAAGAAAAGTTCAGGGGCTTTTTGCTTGTTCAAGAGCATTTCCATGGTGAATGTTTCGGGCGATAATCCGCCGCTAGCCACCCAAGCATTAAAAGACTCTAGTCCAGCTAGAGGAACTCCAATAAAGTTTACCAAGTCGTTCCCCGCAAATGCCATCGACAGTCCGAATGTTCCAACAACAACAATTGTTGCCAAGATGTCGAGTTTGAATAGCCATGAAAGAACTTGCAAAATGATGGTCCAACCAATGAAACTATAGAGCAGGATTTCAAACATGTGAGCGTTCATAAACTCATTCATGTTTTCGGTGATAAAAGTTGCACCTTTAGCTCCTTTTATAATCATGAAATAGGTCATTGAAGCAATGGCAAATCCTCCAAATACTGAACCGAAAAGGCGGAGCGTGTTTTTTTGTCGGAAAGAAAAGACAATGCGAGCAAGATATTGCACCAAGGCACCAATTGAGAATGCAATGACTACCGAAACCAAAATCCCCGAGATAATTGCTAAAGCTTTCCCACTATTAATGAATAGTCCTAGTTTAGGTACAACTTGGGTTCCATCGGCAAGAGTTAATAGGTTGTTGCCTAGTCCATCGATTTTCACAAGAGCAACAGCCACCGCCGAGCCGAGAAGCTCAAACACGATGGAAACTGTGGTTGATGTGGGCATGCCGAAAGAGTTGAACATGTCGAGCAAAATGACATCGGTAATCATCACTGCCAAGAAAATAATCATGATTTCCTTAAAAACGAACATGTCGGGGTGAAAGACTCCACTTTTAGCAATTTCCATCATGCCACCCGAGAAGCATGAGCCTACAAGGATACCTAAACTGGCGATTCCAAATATAACCCATTTTGGTGCGGCTTTCGACCCAATGGCAGAGTTTAGAAAGTTCACAGCATCGTTGCTAACACCCACAATTAAGTCGGATATTGCAAGTGCAAATAACACGATTACAAGAATTAAATAAAAGTTTTCCATTTTTTGTTAACCTAAGTGTATAATTTATGTATATTTACTTCGTTTTTTTAAATTGAGTGCAATTACGGCAATTAATATTACAAAATGATTACAGAAATTAAAATTATACAGCTTGATAATTTATGGAAGCAAAAATTAAAGTTATGAAAACATATTCAACTCCTGTTTTGGCAGGAGTGTTCACTCTTGTGGTTGCAGCTCTCTGGTTTGCCTCGGCATTCTACATGGAATATTACAAGCTGCATTTATCGATGGAATTGACAATCTATTTTGTGATGCTTGTGGGTGTTTATTTCTTTGCGCTCTACATTATTCAAGCGCAGATTAATGCCAAGATTGAACCTATTTATAAAATTATTCGATCGAAGAATTACCGCGGAAAAGACTATGTTGGTCCACTCGATCCTTCGAATGAAATTGCCGATGTGCAGCATGAAGTTGAGCAATGGGCTAAAGATAAAACAACCGAAATTACACGCTTGAAGGATTTGGAACGCTACCGCAAAGAGTTCGTTGGGAATGTATCGCATGAGTTGAAAACGCCTATTTTTAATATTCAAGGCTATATTTTGACTTTGCTTGAAGGTGGAATTGATGACCCCAAGATTAATATCCCTTATTTAAAGAGAACGGAGCAAAGTATCGACCGAATGATTACTATTGTTGAGGATTTAGAAACCATTAACAAGTTCGAATCGGGTGTGCTTCGTTTGCGCTATCAAGATTTCGACATGGCACAGTTGGTGAAAGAAACCTTCGACATGGAGCAAATGATTGCCGAGGAACGCAACATTAAGTTGATATTTAAACGTCCGGATAAACAAGTTATGGTGAATGCCGACCGTCATCGCATGTCGCAAGTGCTTACCAACTTGATTTCAAATGCTATTAAATATGGTCGCGATAATGGTTTTGTACAAGTTACTTTCTACGACATGAAAGAATATTGGATGGTTGAAGTTGTTGATAACGGACTGGGTATTTCGAGTGAAGATGTGCCACGTGTGTTTGAACGATTCTTCCGTGCCGACAAGTCGAGAAGTAGAAAACAAGGTGGTACAGGTCTTGGTTTGTCGATCGTTAAACACATCATGGAAGCACATAATCAGACAATAAATGTGAAATCAGAGCTTAATGTTGGAACAACTTTTACATTTACTATTGAAAAATCAAAATAAATTTGTAAGTTTACAAAAAAATAACAAAGATAGATAACTAGAAAATATTTTAATAATGGCAGAAGAAAGTTATCGAGTGTTGCTTGTGGATGACGAGGTTGATATCTTGGAGTTCATTAGCTATAACTTAGAAAAAGAAGGACTAACGGTCTATACCGCAACAAATGGCGTAGAGGCTATTAAGATTGCACAAGAAAAATTACCGCATCTGATCATCCTTGATGTCATGATGCCCGAAATGGATGGTATTACAACTTGCGAAGAATTGCGCAAAATTCCTGATTTAGGAGGCTGTATTATTGCTTTCTTAACTGCACGTGGAGAAGATTATTCTCAGATTGCTGGTTTTGAAGCAGGTGCCGATGACTATATCACAAAGCCAATTCGTCCGAAAGTGTTGGTGAGCCGTGTGCATGCTTTGCTGAAACGTTTTGGCGTGCGCATTGGTGTAACAGCAGAAACTTCATCGGCAAACTCTAGCAAGATTATGGTGAGTAATATCGTGATTGATAAAGAACGATACTTAATCGTGGTTGATGAAGAAGAAATGGTTTTACCTCGTAAAGAGTTTGAATTGCTTTCTCTTTTAGTTTCTAAACCAGGAAAGGTGTTCACTCGCGAAGAAATCTATGGAACCGTGTGGGGTGAAAACGTGGTTGTTGGCGATAGAACAATTGATGTTCACATTCGCAAATTGCGCGAAAAGATAGGCAATCACCACATCAAAACATTGAAAGGTGTGGGCTATAAGTTTGTGGAATAGTTTCTGATTATTCACGAAGCGATATTCAAAACTACTTATATCGACATAAAAAAAACTCGCATTGCAATGCGAGTTTTTTTTTATGTGTGTTTGCAAGCGAGATGAGCTCTCGAAAGCATTGTTAAACTTATCGTTGATTGTTTTTGGCTTTAGGACCTCCAAACTTTTCTTTTTCCTTCTCATCCTCGTCAATCAATTCCTTTTTCGAGTTCAGATCGCTAGGAAGCTCCCAATTTTCTTGAACCTCGAAGTTTGATCGAAGTTTGATTACCTTTGGGTAATACAGCACCGATTCGGGTTGCAAATTGCTATCAATGTCGCCCACGTCGAATTTACCATTGTTATTGGCATCGATAATCGCTTTTATGGCGAATTTATCGGGATTAAGCAGCGGAAACTCGATTACCCCATTGCTCGCGGTCGATTGACTAGCGATTATTGTTTCTGTTTTTCCGGGTTTTAATAGTTGGATTATCGTTGGCGAGCTGATGTTGCTCAGTGTAAGAGATATTTTAGCGTAGTAGTCTTCTGGTTTAATTGCGAGCTGTTGAGCTAAAGCATGAGAGGGCATTTCACTAATGCTCATGGCGGCAGCCGAATCAATATAAAAATGATATTTCTCTTCAAATTTCCAAGGATATTTCACATAGTATTTGCAAAGATTGAGCGAATCGGGCATAAATTGAAACTCCACAGGCTTCTCAATGGTGTCGTTTTCCACACGATAAAGGTGAATCATTGAATAGTCGAGCTCTTTCAATGGTTCAGCAGAAACAACCGTTAGATCTTTATAAATGTCAAACTCTTTTGTTGCATTGGAGTTGAAAGCAAAATGAGGCAGCTCAGCCATTTTATTCTCGCCATCTTTATCTTCTGCCTTCTTTCTTTTTTTTCCTGCTTCACCATCAGTGAATGTCAAATTGATGGTGTCGGTTTGTGAGTAGAGTGTTTTTAAGCTATCGTTGAGCATGGTGTACGTCAACGAAAAACCAAGTGTGTCGAGGCTTGCTATTGTTGTATCGGTAATCCACACAAAAAGCGAATCTCTGTTCAGCGTGTATTCTAGCAGACCCCAATCTTTGATGTTGCTAATTTTCGGTTTGATTAAATCGATTTTGAAAGAATCGCTCAATTGTTCATCGAAGAAGAACGAGCAAAGATTTTTTCGTTTTCTTTCTTTGCCATTCAAATATTGGTCAAACTCATTTTCCTCATAAAGTTTCAAATAAAACGGTTCAGCCACTTGATGACTATGGTCGTTGTGGTATTCTTTTTCGAGCCGAGCAAAGCTTGTTTTGATAGAGTCGGGTAGTGCCTCGATTGTTTTATCTAACACAATGCTGTCGCTAAGTATTTGAGCAATCGAATCGGGCAGAGTGGCTAGAATTGAATCGTTGAGGAAATGCAAATGCTCGTGGCACTTTTCATCGACCACTGTTGGCGAAATCAACGTATCAATAAAGGCTATTAATTCATCGCTAGAGTTGTAAGTAAGGCTATTGTCGAGGTCTTGCAGTGCATAGAGTCGATACTTTCCGGCTTTCACGTTTGAAATCATGAAGAAACCTTCTTCGTCGCTCATGCCGATATAATTTGGAATGCTATCTCTGAAATAGTGCAGACTGTCGATAGCGTATAAACTTAGCAGAATGTCGGGCATGGGCTCCATTGTTTCTGCTGTGCGCACATATCCGCCCACAAGGAGCGTGTCGAGTTCATTTCCGGTGCTGAATGCCATTCGGAAGTTTTCCATCGGGTTGCCTTCGTTGTTATCTTTAATAGAATTGCGAAAGTCAATGGAGTATGTCTGATTGGGTTTAAGCTGCTCTTTGAAATCAATCATCATGGTTTTTGAGCGCATTCTCACAGCTGCCTTTTTAATGATTGGAGGCGATACCAGCATCTTTGTTGGAACATCGGTTGAAACCACATATTCGTCGAAAGTCATGCTAAGAATTTGCTTGTTGAAGTTTGTTTGATTAGGCAAGGGGTTAATTTGCACTATTTCGGGGGCGATGCTATCTTTATCGCCACCGGTAGGCATGCCGATATTAGCACACGAAGTGTGGAAAGTCATGTAGCCAAGGCACATTGCCATAATGAGATAAACAAACTTCTTCATAAAAGACTATTAGTGTTGAATTTATTCAACAGTGACTGATTTAGCTAAGTTTCTAGGTTGATCGACATCGCAGCCACGCAGGAGAGCAATGTAGTAAGAAAATAGTTGAAGCGGCACAACGGTAAGTAAGGCTGCCACTGCCGGATGCGATGCAGGTACTTCAAACAGATCGTCGGCTAATCCTCGCAGGGTGTTATCGCCTTCAGCCACCACGGCAATGATGTTTCCTTTTCGAGCTTTCACCTCTTGAATATTGCTAATTACTTTTTCGTAGTAATCGTCTTTTGCCGAAACCACAATCACCGGAAGGTTGTTATCAACTAGTGCAATCGGTCCGTGTTTCATTTCGCCGGCAGCATAGCCTTCGGCATGAATATATGAAATTTCCTTTAGTTTCAATGCGCCTTCAAGAGCAACGGGGAATAGGTATCCACGTCCTAAGTATAGGGCATCGGCAGCATCTTTATATTTTTCAGCCACACTTTTAATGTGAGGGTGTTTCAACAATACGCTTTCGATTTTTTCAGGAATAGCAAGCATTTCATTAATGAACATTTCATAGGTTTCTGTTGAAACTGTTCCTCGTTCTTTGGCTAGTTTGAAAGCAAAAAGTGTGAGCACTGTTACTTGAGCCGTGAATGCCTTTGTTGAGGCAACGCCAATTTCTGTTCCAGCATGCGTATATACACCGGCATCGGTAATTCGAGCAATGCTAGAGCCTACCACATTGCAAATTCCTAAAATGAGGGCTCCGTTTTCTTTCGCCATTTTCAGTGCGGCGAGCGTGTCGGCAGTTTCCCCGCTTTGACTAACAGCAATCACCACATCGCCTGGGTTGATAATCGGTTTTCGGTATCTAAATTCAGAAGCATATTCCACTTCCACAGGAATGCGAGCATATTCTTCAATTAAGTATTCAGCAACAAGGGCTGCGTGCCAGCTTGTTCCACATCCGATAATGATAATGCGGTTGGCTTTCACAATTTGGGGCATCACGTCGATTAGTCCGCCTAAAATAATATCATTTTGGTGTTCTCTAATTCGTCCGCGATAGGTGTCGCGAATGGTTTTAGGTTGCTCGAAAATTTCTTTGAGCATGTAATAATCGAAATCGCCTTTTTCTAAATCGCCAATTTGCAAATCAACAGCTGTTATCTTTGCATTAACGGGCGTATTGTCGAGTGTTTTTAGTGTTAAACTGTTGTGTTGAATGATGGCAATATCTCCATCGGAAAGATAAATCACATTCTTCGTATATTCCACAATCGGACTAGCATCGGAGGCCATGAAATATTCTCCTTCGCCCACGCCAATCACTAGCGGACTACCTAATCGTGCAGCAATTGCTTTCCCTGGTTCGTTCTTGCTTAGCACAACAATTCCATAGGCACCCACCACTTTTTTAAGCGCAATGCGCACGGCAGTTTCCATGTCGGTTACTTCGTCGAGGCGGTAGATATATTCGATTAAGTTCACCAAAACTTCGGTGTCGGTTTCGCTTTGAAATTGATAGCCTAATTTAATCAGGTCGTGTTTTATTTCGGCATAGTTTTCAATGATGCCATTATGCACGAGCACAAAATCGCCATGCATGGAGGTGTGAGGGTGAGCATTTTCGTCGTTAGGTTCTCCATGGGTTGCCCAGCGAGTGTGCCCAATGCCAATTGAACCAGAGATGTCTTGACCAATGCAAGCGTCTTCGAGCTCTTTTACTTTTCCCTTCTTTTTATATTGGTTGATTTGATTGCTAGCTGTTTGTAATGCAATTCCAGCAGAATCATATCCGCGATATTCTAGTCGTTGTAGTCCTTTAATGAGAATTGAGTAGGCATCTTTATTGCCTAAATATCCAACTATTCCACACATATTTTTGGTTGTTTTGTCGTTATAAGAATATATTCAGTAAGCAAAGATAATAAAAAACGATGACAACTGATGAGCCGACCAAACTTAAAGCTGCCTTTTAGCTTGAAAGGTCTTTACTTTGGCTATCATTTCATTGTCATGTAATAGCTTTGGGTGGCGAAAAGTGTTTAGTTAAATTTCTGATAGGAAGTGATGTATCCGCTCACTTTTCCGAAAGTCATTTCGAGTTCAATGATTACCGGAATACGATCGTTATCATCGGTGATGTATATTTTCAGCGCATCGCTCCCAGTTACCAATTTTGAATCTTCAATTACGGGAGCTATTACATGGCACCTTTTGGTTCCGATTTCTGTTTTTATGGTTTGTATTCCTTCATAGGTTGATGTCATGCTGAAATGTTTGTCGGCATGATAAACTTGATGTGTGAATCGCTGTCCCACTTTGAGTTTGTTAATAAACGCCACATTTCGCATGGACGCATAGAGCGTTAGTGCATCGATTAATCCTTTTGGAACTTCTCGGCAACCCGATCGTGTGCTGCAAATGGAATCGTTATAGAAATGTGTTTCATTGTAGAAACGATATTTATTTTCGCTCACATTTCGAATGTGGAAATAGGGTTTTCCTGTTTTCTTGTCGAGAATACTTTCGTAAATGTCATTTACGTTATACACTAGTTTGGTTAGTCCTATCGAGTAGCCTCTAACATAATAGTGGGTGAGTGCTTTGTTCTGATAAGTGGTGTCGCTAATAATCAGTTCAGCTTCGCCACCTTTCACGAAGGCAAATTTAGCTCCATAGGTCATTTTTTCGCGCACTTTGGCGTTGCCTGCCATTGCTGCCAGAGTAAATAAAACAAATAAAAATGTATGTCTCATGATGGTGTGCATTGGTGGATTTATATTTTTTCAAAAATTGATTGTTTTGGTGGCAACACCACAAAATCTTTCAGGTAGAGTGGTTCGAAATAGGCCACATCGACAAATGTTTTTTGCAGGAATGCCTCGTGAGCCAGTTCGCACATGTCGTCGGCATGGCAATGCACCTCTTCCATGTGGTGAAGTTGTGGGTGCTTCATGATTTGGGCGCATTTAGCAGCTCCGTTTCCAAAAATCACAATTTCATTTTCGTTATTGGCATCCATGAAACTATTTTCATCAATAATCTTGGCTTCAACGGGTGTTTGCATCTGGCAATGACTGTTGAATGTTGCGGTATATACTTCCATTCTTCGAGCATCCATGAGTGCGATGTAATGAGCCGTTTCAGGATTCTTAATGCCTGCATGTTTTCTTGACAGCGCTTGTTTGCAAAGTGCTTGAAGCGGATTAATAGCTATTAATGGGATGTTCAATGCATAGCACATTCCTTTAGCGTGCGAAGTGCCAATGCGCAAACCAGTGTAGGATCCAGGTCCTTCGCTCACTGCAATTGCTGCAAGTTGCTTAGGGTTTATGTTGTTCTCATGCAGTAGTTGTTCCACGAAAAGCCCAATGAGTTTAGCGTGGTTTTGTCCGTCGAAATCGGTTTTACTTGCGATTAGTTTACCCGATTTTGCTAAAGAAACACTGCAAACAGTGGTTGTGCTTTCCATGTGAATGATGTAGCTCATACTTATTTATGCTAAAAGTCTTGTTGCAAATGTAGTAAACTTGTTTCGATTTTATGTAATAAGTGCAAATTCTCGTGCAAAAACATTGTTCCACTGACATGTTTTATTTGTCTTGTATTTTCATTTATACCAAAAAAATGCATTTACAAGTAAGAAACGAATAATGCTACCTGCGATTTGAAAAAAATAAAATCATGCCTTCAGAAGAGTTTTTAATTTCTTCTAACTTTGTTTTTAATAGCTTTATAACAGTCTTTGGGGTTATATTCGATTTTATTACGTTGTATGATTTGAAATGCAATGTATATAATGTATCGCAAATGTTCCGTTGTAATTTCCGCATGGCAATTAAACCTGCATCGCAATCACGTAAAAATGCTGTCCCACCTATCGGCGCTATGGGTTGGTTTGCTTTGCGTTCATAGTGCGATGCACTATGCTGCTGTCTTAAAGTCCTTCGGACACTTGCTTGCATGCTAATGTTTGCAAATGTTTCGATTTACTTACCGTTAGGTGGGTGAGCGATTGCAGCGGAAATCCTTTTAAGTGGGCTTTGGTTCTCGCCCACTTAAAAGATTGCAGCGGAAAGCGCGACGGCATGGGAGTGGGAATGCGGTGGGGAGGAATGCCGGCACCCCCACAGCCCCAAGTAAAGAGAGGTGGTGTTTGGAATAAAAAAAAGCCACATTGCAAGCAATGTGACTTTCTCACCTTATAATTATGAAAACAAATCCTTGAGAATTTCGAATTAAATTACCCGCATTTTGAAGAGCCACAGTCTTTGCAGGTTAAGCAACCCTCTTGATAAATTAGGTTGGTTGAATTGCAATCGCCGCATGTGGCACCATCGGCAGCAGTGCCGTCGGGAATGTATTTTTTCAAAGCACGCGCCACTCCCGATTTCCAGCTGTTAATTGTTTCGTTGTCGAGTTGCATGGTGCTCACCACATCAACCACTTTTTCGATCGACATGCCGTAGCGCAAAATGCCTGAAATTAATTTGGCATAGTTCCAATAGGCGGGGTTGAATTTGTGCGAAAGCCCCTCGATGGTGGTTTTATAGCCACGTTTGTTGGTGAATTGGAAGTCGTAGCGAGAATGACCGTCTTCGCTTGTTGTGTTTATTATTTTTCCTTCGGTGATTGCACGAGGAAGCATAATTCCTTCGTCTTCATCTTGCAAGCCGGTGAATATTTCGTAGGGACGACCGTCGATTAGTCCGATAAATGCCACCCATTTTTCTTTGTTGTTTTGGAATCGAACAACATCAGCGTCGAGCACTTTGGGGCGAGTGGTTGGGAATGAGGCTTTTTTCTCTTCCTTTTTCTCTTCGGTTTTATTTGAAATGAGCACGCCCGATCGCGAGCCGTCACGATAGACAGTTACTCCTTTGCAACCCGATTTCCAAGCTTCAAAATAAAGCTTGTCGACTAGATCTTCATCGACATCGGCAGGGAGATTGATGGTTACAGATATGGAGTGGTCGACCCATTTTTGTATTTTCCCTTGCATTTGCACTTTGCAAAGCCAATCAACGTCGTTCGATGTTGCACCATGATAGGGTGATTTAGCTACAATATTGTCGAGTTCTTCTTGGCTGTAATTTATCGTGGTGTCGATGTTGTTAATTTTCATCCATTCTAAGAATTTGTGATGAAAAACGATGTATTCTTCCCAGCTATCGCCCACTTCGTCAATGAAATCTACACGCACGTCTTTGTCGTTTGGGTTAACTTTTCTTCGACGTTTGTAGACAGGCATGAACACGGGTTCAATGCCCGATGAAGTTTGTGTCATGAGGCTCGTTGTTCCTGTTGGTGCAATGGTGAGCAGCGCAATGTTTCGTCGCCCATGTTTACACATTTCGTGATATAGATTTTCATCGGCCTCTTTAATTCGAATCATGAGAGGGTTGTTGGCTTCTCGCTTGGCATCGTAGATTTTGAATGCTCCCCGTTCTTTTGCTAATTCCACTGAAGAACGGTAGGCGCTTAGGGCGAGTGTTTGGTGTATTGTGACGCTAAATTCGGTTGCGTCATTTTTTCCATAGCACAAACCTAGTGCTGCAAGCATGTCGCCTTCGGCAGTAATTCCCACACCGGTTCTTCTGCCTTCTTTCGCTTTAGTTCGAATGTTTAGCCACAAGTTTCGTTCGGTCTCTTTAACTTCTTTGTTTTCGGGATCTTCGTCGATTTTCTCAATGATGGCATCGATTTTTTCGAGTTCTAAATCGATGATGTCATCCATGATTCGTTGGGCATAGGCGACGTGTTTTTTGAATAGTTCGAAATTGAAGATAGCTTTCGGGGTGAATGGGTTTTCAACATAAGAGTAGAGGTTGATAGCAATTAGTCGGCAACTATCATAAGGGCAGAGTGGTATTTCTCCGCACGGATTTGTCGACACAGTGCGGTAGCCTAAGTCGGCATAGCAATCGGGCAGTGATTCGCGAATAATTGTATCCCAAAATAGAATTCCGGGTTCAGCAGATTTCCAAGCGTTGTGCACAATTTTCTTCCAAATTGCTTTTGCATTGGTTTCTTGGGTGAATTTTGGTTTTTTAGCGTTGATTGGATATTGCTGTATGTAGGGCTTGTTGTTTTGAACAGCTTCCATGAAGTCATCGTGAATTTTTACCGATACATTTGCGCCAGTAACTTTTCCTGTTTCCATTTTAGCATCGATGAATTTTTCAGAATCGGGGTGCTTAATCGAAACGGAAAGCATGAGAGCGCCTCGTCGGCCATCTTGAGCAACTTCGCGGGTTGAATTAGAATATCGTTCCATGAATGGCACAATGCCTGTTGAAGTGAGAGCAGAGTTTTTCACGGGAGAGCCTTTTGGGCGAATGTGTGAAAGATCGTGACCCACTCCGCCACGTCGTTTCATGAGCTGCACTTGCTCTTGGTCGATTTTAAGAATCCCGCCGTAAGAGTCCGATTCGCCATCGTTTCCCACAACAAAGCAGTTTGAAAGCGATGCAATTTGAAAATTATTGCCAATTCCAGTCATCGGACCACCTTGAGGGATGATATATTTGAAATCTTTCAGTAGTTTGTAAATTTCTTCTTCGCCGAGCGGGTTTTTATAGTTTTGTTCAATTCGAGCAATTTCCTTAGCTAGTCGCCAGTGCATCATGTCGGGGTTGCTTTCGAAGATTTTTCCAAAAGAATCTTTGAGTGCGTATTTGTTTACCCAAACACGAGCGGCTAAATCATCGCCTTTAAAATATTCGAGAGTATTTTGAAAAGCTTCTTCTTGAGAGAAGGTCACTTGCAAAGCATTTTGCTCGGCAAAAGAGTTTGGTTTGTTGCTAGAAGACATATTTTTTTGAACTATTAAATCATTAGTGATTGTATAAAAAACAAAGAGAAGAATTGTTTTCTGTTTGTACGGTACAAAGTTACTATTTAATAATTATTTTTGAAATGAAGAATCATGAAAAAATACGAAAGTTTTCAACATTCAAAGGTTAGTTTGCTCATTTGTAGCAAAGTGGTTAAAATTGCAATTGAAAAAGTTTGCAGTTTTAGAATATTTTCAAAAAACAGTTGTGATAATTGTTCACAAATAAATAACATCGAAAAGCTTGCTTTTTCGTGGAAATTAGTCTGTGTTTTTTTTGTTTGAATGCTTCGAAAATGTGTTCAGCCCAATGAATCATGGGGGTAACATCTTTTTTGCAAGAAATGCAAAGCTAAACGCATTAAAAAGAGCATGAGGGAGAACTCTTTTTTGCAAAAAATGGCTCCCTTAAACGGTGAAAATTGTAACTACCTGCATGTAATTTGTGCAGATTTGGTTTTGTTGTTCTCTTTTGTTTGGTGAAATACAAATTGAGCTATTTTTGATGTAGCGCCAATATTTTCGAGCATGAACGATTGGCATTTCTTTGCTATTTCGACACGAATTTCCTCGCTATTAAATAGTCTTTGAAGTTCTTCGTTAGCTTCGGTGCTACTTGTAATGGAGAAAGCTATTTTTCTATTGATTAGTTCAAGAGCTTCATTAAATCGTTTGTGGTTTGGACCAAAAACAACGGGGATATTAAAAATTGCGGCTTCGAGCGTGTTGTGAATACCAACACCAAATCCGCCGCCAATGTAGCTCACATCGGCATATCGATAGATGCTCGAAAGAAGCCCCATGCAATCGATCACCAACACTTGAGCCGAGTTGAGTTCAGATTCGTTGAGTTGGCTGTATTTTAGAGCTTTTGTTCCGAAGTTCAACAGGCGATTAATGTTTGTTTCTTTCAGTTCATGCGGAGCAAAGATTACTTTGATATGGGGGTTTTTGTCGATGAAGGGTTTTAAAATCTCTTCGTCGGCAAGCCATGAACTTCCCACGACTAATAGTTTAGAATTGCCTTTAAATTGAGCCACAATCGGCAGTTGTTTTCCTTGCTGAGCAATGGCGTGCACTCTGTCGAATCGTGTATCTCCAGTGATTGTGAAGTTGTTGAGTTTGATTTTTTCGAGAAGTTTTCCTGAATCTTCATGTTGCACAAAGAAGTGATTTACATGATGAAGTGTTTTCTGATACCACTTTCCAATGGCATTGGTTTTGAAGAATGTCTGTTCTTGGCGAAAAATGCAAGAAACCATGTATAGTGGAATATTTCGTGATTTGATTTCTTGAAAATAGTTAGTCCAGAACTCATATTTTACAAAGAAAACAAGTTCAGGTTTGGTTATTTCGAGAAATCGGTGCGCATTTTTACGAGAGTCAAGCGGTAGGTAGCAAATATAGTCGGCTTCAGTGTAATTTTTTCTTACTTCATATCCCGATGGCGAGAAGAATGTTAGCAGGATTTGATAATTCGGAAAATGAGTTTTAATGTGCTCAATGAGAGGTCGTCCTTGCTCAAATTCACCAAGCGATGCGGCATGAATCCACACAATCGGATGATGATGTGAAATTTTCTCCTTTAAATAGGAGAAACTTTGCTGTTGCCCACGCTTCAAGAGTTTTGCTTTTTCGTTGAACAGAGCGGCAATAGCAATAGCCATGCCATAGCATTTAATGATGAATTGATAGAGCAAATTGAGCATAGTTATAAATTTAGGTTTGGAGCTTGTTCAATCGACTGAAGATAGCCCACATCATCGGGTAAGTCTTTTTGATTGGCAGCAGCAACAGCGAGTTGGTCGCATCGTTCGTTTTCGGGAATGTTGGCATGACCTTTCACCCACACAAATTTCACCTCGTGTTTGTGATATATTTTAAGAAATCTTTTCCAAAGGTCGGGGTTTTTCTTGTCTTTAAATCCTTTTTTTTGCCAAGCGAAGACCCATTTTTTCTCCACAGCATCCACCACGTATTTTGAATCGGAATAGAGCGTCACTGTGCAAGGGAACTTTAGCGATTCAAGAGCAACAATGCTAGCGAGTAGCTCCATGCGATTGTTGGTTGTGAGTTTGAACCCGTTGGCAAGTTCTTTTCGGTGCGGACCCGATTGCAGCACGATTCCATAGCCTCCAGGACCGGGATTTCCTTTTGCAGCGCCATCGGTGTAGATTGTGACTTGGGTTTTTCCCATTTTTTTTTGTTGATGCGGATTTGTGCAAAAAAGGGAGAACATTTGCTCTCCCTTTTTGTGATGATTTTAAAATCTTATTTTTTTACTAGCAACCAGCAGTCGGCATATTCAGGAAATTCCGAACGGATTTGGCTGATTCGAACGCGAGCTGCATTTTCGTTAGCATAAGAGTTTACACACACGCGGTAGTATCCGGTGTCGCTATGAAGAACAATTGCGCTGAAACCTTTAGGAGCTAATTCTGCTTTAAATCGGTTGGCATTGGCAATAGTGCTGAAGCTACCCACAATAATAAAGTATGAGTTATTCGAGCTAAGACTAGCATCATTGGCAGAATCGAAAGCAAATTCTTCCGATTGAGTGCGAACATTAGCACTAGGTGTGTAGCTTGATGTGCTTGTTGATGTGCTAGGCTTATAAGTTGAAGTGCTAGTCGATGTGTTTGTTGTTGTGGTAGGTTTGTAAGTAGAAGTTGATGGAGCTTCTGGTTCGCTCATTTGAAATGTTGATACTTCTTCTTTTTCCTCTTCCGCCACTGCCTGAGCATTCACTAAATTTTTGTTTGATTTACAGCTAGCAAGTAAAGCCAAAGCTGCAAAAGATACAAGGATTAATTTTTTCATTTTCTTAAATTTTCAAATATCGTTTCTTTAAAATTATCTCGCAGCTAGAAGATAGCTTTGAATTTGCAAAAGTATAAAAAATATAAGCCATAATGAGCTTTTAACGAATATTAATTTGAAATTTATAAATAATCGGTTGAGTTTGCCATTAAAATTGCTTTGTTCGATGTAAAGATCATCGGGAAGAATTAATAGCTGTCTAAATCATCGAGGAGAGTAATGGCAATGTGTTTTGCTTGTGCTTCTTCTTCTAGTTGGAGTTCTTTTAGGAATTCAATGCACGAAGAACGGAGCTCGTCGTTGCGTTCTGCCAATGCGATAATCATGTTGTAGAATGCTGTTTGTAATCGGGGGTCTTTGGCAAGGGCGAAAAGTTTTCCAAAATACACCTCAAACATTTCATTGATCGCCTTTTTCTCTGTTCGTGCTAGTCGTCCGATGAGTTGTAGTCCGGCGTAGTTAACCAAGAATTTTTTCCCACAACAATATTCCATTGCTTTCACAAAAGCCAATTTACTATGTGTATATAGATTGAAAATCAATTGGTCGATGAGTTCGGTTGTTGGGCTGCTTTTAATCCAATAATCCATTTGTCGCTCGTCAATCATTGCCGGTTCTTCGAGCATTGTGGCTAGAATGTAGGTTTCTCTCCATCCTTTGTTCCATAGTTTGAGAGCTAGCAGGTGATTTGCTTGGTATTTTGAGGCTAACTGACGAAGTTGAATTACTGATACACCCCAGTTGGTTTTATAATCGATTCCTCTACTTTTCATGGCATCAGAAATGATGCCGTTCTTCATTCGTTTGATTTCTTTTAAGATTTCTTGAAATGTACTCTCTGTTTCAGGATTGTCTAAGATAAATTCCATGATTAGTTATTTAATAAAGGTCTGGCAAAGGTAGATAAATTTTGAGATTTGCAGTTTTCTATTTTTCTTTTCCTCTATGTTGAGGTGTGTTTTTTTATGTTTCCTATTGTGATAATAGTGTTGCGCTTGCTTATCATTATCATGTCAACCTGTTGGCGGAATTAATTATTTGCAATTTTAACGAAGAATGTGTTAAGCATATTCGAGTTTCATTGGTATTTAGGGACCTTCTTAAAATTAATTATTGAATTGAGGAGTCTGCTAAAGATACATTGCAATGCGTCATCATCAGCGAGATTGTGTAAGATCTTTTGAATCTACCACTTAATCATCGCCAACCGACGCGCTTAATGACTATGTAGGTCAGAATACAACGGTTTTAATAAAGCTTATTGGTCCAATTTTATTTTGAAATGCAAAATTAAGCAAACTTATTGGTCCATTTTTATTTTGAAATGGTGTTTTAAGCAAACTTAATTGTTCATATTTTTTTTGAAATGGTGTTTTAAGCAAACTTATTAGTCCATTTTTATTTTGAAATGGTGTTTTAAGCAAACTTATTAGTCCATATTTTTTTCGAAATGGTGTTTTAAGCAAACTTAATTAGCGACATTTTCCTGAATGTGGTAAGTTAAGCGTCAATTTATAATGTAATAAGAAGTCTTTTAGCAACGATTTTTGTTCGGTATAAGCCTAATGATAAGTTATCGGATTAAAAATGCGCTGATTTAATTCCGCCAACGGTTCAAGTCAGTTTTTTATAAATATCGACCAACACGCTCAAGAAACTCTATTTTGTAGCCATCGGGGTCTTGAATAAAGAAAAAACGTGCACTTCCTTGTGAAAGGCTTTTGATTGGGAGCGGTTGATATCCTTTTTCAATGAGTGAGCTGTGTGTTTTATCTAAGTTTTCAACACTCACAGCAAGGTGTCCATATCCGGTTCCTAGTTCATAGGGCTTTGTTACTCCATGATTGTAGGTTAATTCTAATTCGAAATTTGTTTCCGAATTGCTGAGGTAGATGAGCGAAAAATCGCTAAAGTCAAGGCGCTTTGCAATTTCTAAATCGAGCACTTCTTGATAGAACTTAATGCTTTTTTGGTCGTCGAGAACTCGAATCATCGAGTGAATCATTTTAGCAGACATGTAATCTTTTTTTTAAAGTTGATATATTTTTTAACAATTAAATTTGGTTTCCCTGATTTAAAAATCTATGTTGTCGGGATTCTTTCCATTGCCTCCCATCCAAGGCAGGCTGTCGATTGCAGCCATGTCGTTGGGTTCAATGTTGAAGTCGAAAATTTGCAAATTTGTAATAATTCGATCGGGCGTAATTGATTTTGGTAGAGGAATGAATCCGTGTTGAAGAACCCATCGAAGGCAAATCTGACCGGCATTTTTTTGGTACTTGTTAGCCAATTGGAGTAATAGCTCGTTTGTTAAGATTTTGCCAGCACCCATTGGCGCCCATGCTTGAAGAGTGATGTTGTGTTTTTTGCAATAAGCAATGCAATCTTCTTGATTATATCCGGGGTGGAATTTATATCCGGGGTGGAATTCAATTTGATTAACTGCTGGTTTTATTCGAGCTGTTTCAAGCAGTGCATCTATATGATGTGGTAAGAAGTTGCTTAGTCCGATAGATTTTATCTTCCCTTCAAAAACCAAATCTTCCATGGCGCGCCAAGTTTCGGCATTGAGTTCCTTCCAGTTGTTGAATTGCTTAGGCATGGCAGGCCAGTGAATGAGATACAAGTCGAGATAGTCGAGCTGCAAGTGGGCAAGTGTTTTTTCAAAGGCATTGCGCGTGCTTTCATATCCACGCTCGGTGTTCCAAAGTTTGCTAGTCACAAAGAGCTCCTGGCGATTCACCCTGCTTTCTTTAATTGCAATGCCCACACTTTGTTCATTTTGGTAGATGGCAGCTGTGTCGATGTGTCGATAGCCAGCAGCAATGGCTTGCTTTACCGATGTAACGGCAATTTCCCCCGAAGGAGTTAGCCATGTGCCATAGCCAATGCAAGGCATTTGGTGCGTGTTGTTTAATTGGATATTCATAGTTGGATATTTTAATTCAGTTATAAGGAGTATTATATTATTTCAGAATGCATGTAACAATCAACTAGTCAAGTTTGATTAAATTAAGGCATACATTTTTCCTGCAAGGCTTCGCACAACGCCTTTCATTTCGAGAGAAAAAAGCAGGCTGAGCGTTTTGCTCATGGAAAGTTGCGTTTCCTGACAAAGTGTGTCGATAAAGATGGGTTCATTACTGAGATACTTGTGCAGTAATTCCTCGTCGGCAGTTAGTTCAACAAATAATTGGCGTTGAGCTGGTATTTTGTTACTACTTTGCCAATTCATGATGTATTCAAGATTGCTTAACTCTTGAATCAGATGAGCTTTATTGTTTCTAATGAGCAGATTGCATCCGATTGAGTATTTGTCGTTAACTCTACCAGGGAAAGCAAACACATCACGATTATAGGAGTTTGCAATTTCGGCAGTTACTAAAGATCCTCCTTTTTCTGCCGATTCCACTACAATTGTGCAGCTCGACAAACCAGCGATGATTCTATTTCTGCTTAGAAAATTATTGGGCACCATGGCTGTTCCGCTAGTGAATTCCGTAATTAGTGCGCCTTGTTTGAGCATTTCTTTAGCAAGCTCACGATGTTTTGTGGGATATATCTGATCTAGCCCATGAGCAAGCACGCCCCATGTAGGCACATTGTGTTTCAAACATGCTTGGTGTGCTATGGAGTCAATGCCATAGGCTAGTCCGCTCACTACAGTGTAATTTTCTTTTGCGGCCATTTCGGCAATGAGTTGCGATATGCAGTCGAAGCCATAGGGTGTTGCCTTTCTTGTTCCCACAATCGACACAATGCGTTGCGAATCCCAATTTGTTATTCCTTTAGAAAAGAGCAAAAGGGGAGAGTCGGGACAAGCTTTAAGTTGTTTTGGAAAATCGGAGTCATACCAGCTTGTCGCATTTATTTTCTTTGACTGAATAAACTCAAGTTCTTTTTTTCCACGGTCGAGATTTAACTGCGAAGAAATGTTTTCAGCAAGTTTATTGCCAATGCCATTAATTTTTGAGAAGTGATGTTTTTTGGCGTTGAATATTTCGTCGCAACTACCAAATTCAGCAATTAAAGCTCGAATGGTTTGCCCCCCAACACCGGTTATTCTATTCAGAGTGATGAGTTGGGCGAGCTCTAGTTCTGTTGCCATTTTGCTTTGTTTTGAACGATGATATTTTGAAGATCTTGCTCAATGAGGTCGATTTCAATTGCGGTTAATCCCACTAAACTCACATCAGGATATTCTAAAATTCCACGCTGCGTGCGAATGAGAATGCTTAAATCGGCGAAAATGTTTGAACGATTGATTTTTGCACTATATAATAATGATTTGTCGAAATCTATCGACTCATATTTGTTACTAAATAAACTCGATGTTGGGTGGTAGCGTAGAATTAGAGTGCTATCGGAACTGTTGTAGTAGATATAGTTGATTTGAAAAAACTGCATCAATGATAGTCCAACGAAAAACAATCCTCCAGAAATCCAGATAGCAAGGAAATTGTCTTTCCAAAAGCAAAAGAGGCTAATAATTAAGAGTAGCAGCATGCTAATTGTGTATAGACGTTTGATTTTGACTGTTCTTTTTTTATTTGAAAGTTCCATTTGATGTTAAAATTGAGCTGTTAATTGAAATTTTGCATAAAAACGACGTGAATCTACCAATTTCTTTAAGAATATTCATTAAGTTTGCTTTAATCAATTGCTGATTGATACAGTAAAAGAAAGTAGAAATCAATGAAAACCCTGAAAATGCAAGCTAATATAATATTTTCTCAGCACGTGGCATTGGAATTGCGCAAAATAGTTGTAAAATATTCACCAAATCAACTCTATTTACTCACCGATGATACCGTTAAACGTCAGTGTTTGCCCATTATTCAAGATGTGATAGATGAATTTGAAATTACCGTTATTTCTATTCCCAGTGGTGAGGATCATAAATCGATTCATTCTTGTGTACAGTTGTGGCAGGTTCTTTCTGAGGGTAGTGCCGATCGAAAGTCTTTGCTCATTAATGTGGGTGGCGGATTAATTACCGATTTGGGAGGATTTGCAGCATCGGTATTTAAAAGAGGTATCGAATTTGTAAATATTCCAACGACCTTATTGGCGCAAGTTGATGCATCGCTCGGTGGGAAAACAGGTGTAAACTTTGGTGGATTGAAAAATGAGCTCGGAGTTTTTAACGAACCCACGGCAGTGATTGTTGATGTGAATTTTTTGAAAACCCTCGATTCCGATAATTTATTGTCGGGTTTTGCCGAAATGATTAAACACGGTCTTATCATGAAGTCGGAACATTTAAACGCGTTGAAAGCATTCGACTGGAATAACATCGATTATACACATTTACTGGCATTGATAGCGGAATCGAACGCAATTAAAAAGTGGTTTGTGGAACAAGATTTTCGAGAAGGTGGAATCAGAAAGGGCTTGAACTTTGGTCACACTGCTGGTCATGCTTTCGAAAGTCATGCTCTTTATAGTGGGAAGCCCATCTTGCATGGACAAGCTGTGATTTATGGCATGATTATGGAATTGTATCTTTCCATGAAGTGTTGTGGATTTCATCAAGATAGCTTGATGGAATTGTGCTGTTGGTTTGTGAAAATGTATGGAAAATATGAACTATCGGAAGCCGATTTCTCGGAATTGTATCGACTCATGACTCACGACAAGAAAAATGAACGAGGGATAATTAATTTCACTTTGTTGCATGAAATTGGCAGCGTGCAAATTAATCAGTCGTGTTCAGAAGAGCTGGTGCACGAGGCGTTTACGTTCTATCAGTCATGGTGAGCTTGATTTTTCTTGATGATACGCATTAATAGATTAAAGAACAAACATCAATTTTCAGAAATACCCTTAAAATATAAAATTATAGCAGATGAAACGAGCCATGAGCTTAGGAATCTCACACATGAGCATGACTATAATGGCGAGATACATCTGGCAACTGAAAAACAAATTATAGACAGATGAAATATTTAATTCAAGCAAAGCATGTTAATTCGATTGAGGCGAAGATAAACCTTCCTTCATCGAAGAGTATTGCCAATAGGGTATTAATTATTAATTCGCTAAGTTCTAGTCCTTATCCGATTCAGAATTTATCGGAAAGCGACGATACGCAAGTGCTCCAAGCAGCTCTTCATTCGAATGATTCTTTGCTTAATGTGGGGCATGCAGGAACTGCCATGCGTTTTTTAGCTGGATTCTTATCGCAGGTGCTCGGCAGTTGGCAGCTCACAGGTTCCGACCGCATGAAGCAGCGACCGATTGGCGTGCTTGTTGAGGCACTTCGGAAACTAGGTGCAGAAATTGTGTATTTAGAAAAAGATGGCTTCCCACCTCTTCAAATTGAGGGTAAGAAGTTGTGCGGTGCTGTCCTTGAACTCGATGGAAGTGTGAGCAGTCAGTATATTTCATCGTTGCTCATGATTGCTCCAACACTTCAAGGGGGTTTGACTTTGCGCTTGCAAAATAAAATTACATCGCGCTCCTATATCGATATGACACTAGCATTAATGGAAAGCTATGGTGTTAAATCGCAGTGGATTAGTGAAACTGAAATTGTTATAAAGGAACAAAAGTATAGTTCGCGACCATTTGCTGTGGAGAGCGATTGGTCGGCTGCTTCTTATTGGTATGAATTATTGGCAATGCTTCCGCAAGGCGAAATATTTCTGCCAAATCTTCAACTCAAGAGTTTGCAGGGCGATTGTGCAATAGCTTCTTGGTTTGAGTGTTTTGGCGTACAAAGTTATGAGCAAGAAGGAGGGGTTTTGTTGAAAAAAGTAGAACAAATTCAACCCGAACGATTAGATTTGAATTTTATTCTCACTCCCGATATGGCGCAAACCATGGCGGTGCTTTGCGTGATGAAGCAAGTGCCATTCCATTTTTCTGGACTTGAAACCTTGAAGATTAAAGAAACGAACCGAATAGCGGCACTTCAAAATGAGTTAACTAAGTTTGGAGCCTCTTTGCACGAGCCCGCGCACGGCGAATTGTCGTGGGATGGAACTTTCCCTTTTGCCAAAAAAGAATGTCCCTTGATTTTAACTTATCATGACCATCGCATGGCATTGGCGTTTGCTCCCGCAGCTTTGATTATCCCAATGGAAATTGACGATCCAATGGTTATTACGAAGTCCTATCCTAAATATTTTGACGATTTAAGATCGGTGGGTTTCCTTGTTGATGATGTCGTTGATTAGTGCCTTTGCATAAAATTGACTGGAGGAGTTGAGGCTGCTTGTAATTTTTAGTTTGCAATCCTTCTTGAGTAGTTGGCGATTTCATTGTTGACTATTTATTTTCGACCATTGTCGGCAAGTAATTTGTGTGCGTTTCAATTGAGCTTACAAGAATACACTTGCTATAAGGATGGCAATGAAACAGCCTCATTTTGTAGCAGGAGCAATATTATCAATCTGAAATAATGGCTGGCATCATTTCGTAAAAAATAGACTACATTGCATAACATACTTTAATTTGTTGGCATTCTCAATTATATTTACGTCCTTTGGTTTGTCAATGAAAATTATAATCGAAATGCAAAATACATATTGTGTGATTATTGCTGGAGGTTTGGGGCGTCGCTTTTGGCCTATCAGTAATGCACAGAAACCGAAACAGTTTTTAGATATCTTAGGCGTTGGGCAAACCTTTATTCAAATGACCTATCGCCGATTTAAACGAGTTTGTCCTCCCGAAAATATTATTGTGGTTGCCAATGAAGATCATCTTAGTCTAATTAAAGAGCAGCTGCCAGAGTTGAGCGAAAAGCAAATTTTGTTAGAGCCAATCAGGAGAAATACCGCTCCGAGTATTGCTTATGCAGCCAGTAAAATTAAGCTGATGAATCCGAAGGCTAATTTGGTTATTACTCCTGCCGACCAAATTATTTTGCATGAGCTTGAGTTTTATGAAAAACTAGAATGTGGACTTGATTTTGTGAGAAAAACACGTTCAATAATGTCTTTAGGCACCTTGGCAACTCGACCAGAAACATCATTTGGTTATATTCAAATTGGCGATGCCATTGATGGCGATGAAAACGGAGGAATTTATCGAATGAAGACTTTCACAGAAAAGCCCAATCAGGAAATGGCCGATATTTTTTATCAAAGTGGTGAGTTTTTCTGGAATACCGGTATTTTAGTGAGCTCGGTGGAGGCGCTTGAACATGCTTATGCTAATCATCAGGTGGATATGCATCAGTTGTTTTTTCAACGTGGAGTTGATAAATATAACACATCGAGCGAGAGCGGCTTCGTGAAAAAAGCTTATTCTGAATCGCCCAATATTTCTGTTGATTATGCCATTTTAGAACGCATGGATGAGGTTTATGCCTTGTGTGCAGATTTCGGATGGAGCGATATTGGTACTTGGACAAATGCGTATTATCATTTAGAAAAAGATGAAAGCATGAACGTGTTGAGCGGTGAGAGTATTTATTGCTATGATGCGCAAAGAAATATTATTCATTCGGAAACCGATCGACTGGTTATTCTTAGTGGAGTGAATGATTACATTGTGGTTGACACAAAAGATGTGCTAATGCTTTGCAAAAAAGAAAACGAGAAAAATATTCGTCATTTTGTGAATGATATCCGTTTGAAAACGAATTTAGATTTATAATTTCAGCTTTGTTGAAACGGCATAGTTGCTTTCTAGCCTTTGATCGCGACTCTTTTTTTTTGTTGAGGATAAAAAAACGGAAGTTTTCAGCGATAAATTGAGTTTGAAGTTTTCATTTTAAAAAAAGCTTTATATATTTGCAAACTCAAATTGTTGCCCAGGTGATGAAATTGGTAGACATGCCAGCTTGAGGGGCTGGTGCCAGTTACATGGCGTGCAGGTTCGAATCCCGTCCTGGGCACAACTCGCTTTTTTAATAGATTGCGAGCAAGGAGTTCAAAAGGAGTGTAATCAAAATGATTACACTCTTTTTTGTTTTTCTGCTCGATTGCTATTCGGGCATACGGCACTTTGATTAGTTTCGCATTGTATCCACCAGATTTCAATCAGGGGGAACAAGCACGTGCATCCACATGAGTGCCGATAGGTACGACACCATTTTTGCATGATTGCGATGCGGGTTTAATTGCCCTGCGGAAAAATCAATCGAACATTTGCGATACATTATATATATTGATGCATTTCATGGTGTCGCACCTATCGGCGCTTTGGGTTGGTTTGCTTTGCATTCCTTGTGCAATGCACTATGCTGCTGTCTTAAAGTCCTTTGAACTTGCTTGCATGCTAATGTTTGCAAATGTTTCGATTTACTTACCGTTAGGTGCGTGAGGGATTGAAGCGGAAATCCTTTTGCTGAGGAACGAAGCAAAAGATTGAAGCGTAAAGCCCGACGGCATGGTGCGAGCTTGTGGAGGGGAAAATGCCGGCACGCCCACCTGTTTTTCAAATTATGGTTATTTACCGAGTAGAGTTTGTGGTTTGTTTTTGGGGATTTCTTTTTATTTTTGCATGCGATTTAGACTTGTATCTGTTGGGGCTACTTTTGCTAGGAGTTGATGTGGAGTGCAAGATTTATCGTTTCAATAAAATGCCTTGATTTACAAGAGAATAATTTTAAACAGATGAAAGTAATAGCTATTAATGGAAGTCCTCATAGGAATGGGAATACTCATTTTGCGCTCGCCACTATTGGAGAAGAGATAAGTGCAGCCGGCATTGATTTTGAAATTCTACACATTGGAGGCGAAACGATTTCAAGTTGTTCGGGTTGTGGGAAGTGTTTCCGACTCAAGAATAACACTTGTGGAATGCACAGCGACATTGTCAATGCAACAATTCCCAAAATATTGGAAGCCGATGGTGTTGTTATTGCCTCGCCTGTTCATTATTCAGGAATGAGTGGTGCAATGAAGTGTTACCTCGATCGGGTGTGGTATGTTTCAACGGCAAATAATAACTCCTTGTTTCGTCATAAAGTTGGTGCGGCAGCGGTTGCTGTTCGCCGAAGTGGAGGGTCGGCAACGCTCGATTCATTGTATCATTATTTGTCTTATTCTGAAATGATGATTGCCACATCGAATTATTGGAATATCATTCATGGAGCAAAGCCTGGCGATTCTGCCGATGATGCCGAGGGAGTTCAAATTATGCGTGTGTTAGGAAAAAACATGGCGTGGATGCTGAAGATGCGTGAAATTGCTGCTGTTCAGGGATTAGATTCGCCGGTGGTTGAGCAAAAAATCATGACAAATTTCATTCGTTAACGAGTTGGTTCGGAACATTTCATTTCTAGGGCTTCTAATTGAGTAGTTTTTGCTGCATGTTGAGAAGCATGCTTGTCTTCATTTGCTAGCACATGGGAAAAGTAAGAAACTGTTTATAATCTGCTAGATAATGATTATATTTGCGGCACAAATTCAAATGACATGCAAAACGAAAAGCAAGATCAATCGGCCATGATGAAATTCATCATGCACATTCACCCACCAAAGCTTTCTAAAAAATCGATGGCGTTTAATCGCACTTTCGGATTGGGAGGTATTAGTGCATTGCTTTTTGTAGTGCTCGCTGTTACTGGGGTTTTGCTTCGTTTTAAATATCTACCAACGGTTAGTAGTGCCTATCATTCCATTGTTAATTTGCAAGATTATTTTGTTTTTGGAAGGCTCTTGCGAAACATGCACTATTGGGCAGCCAATTTAATGATTCTCGTTGTGGTGGCTCACTTGGTGCGTGTTGTTTTTTCAAATGCTCTTTACTACGAGCGAGCTAAAAACTGGCGCTATGGCATTGTGATGCTTCTGCTCACATTCGTTTTTGCTTTCACTGGTTATCTGCTCACTTGGGATCAGCTTTCTTATTGGGCGGTAACTATCATGCTGAGCTTACTCGAATATATCCCTTTCGTGGGAAGTTCTTTAGCGGAGTGGGTTAAAGGCGGTGAACACATCGGGCAACAAACCCTGCTAACGTTCTATTCTCTTCACACGGGGATTCTTCCGCTACTCCTAATTTGCCTCATGATGGTGCATTTCTACTTAGTTAGAAAAGCCAAAGGTGTTGCCTATACACTCCATGAGGGGGAAGTTGATGAGCAAGTTCCTGCTTATCCGGATTTGGTGCGCGTTGAGGCACTTGCTGCTTTAATTGTTTTGGTGTTGCTCATTTTGTTGAGCATTTGTTTTAATGCTCCGCTTAAAGAAATGGCAAATCCCGAAATCACTCCAAACCCTAGTAAAGCACCTTGGTATTTCATTGGATTGCAAGAAATGTTGCTACATTTTCATCCGCTCATTGTGTTGTGCATTCCAATTGTAACACTTTGGGCATTATTTAAAATGCCTGTTTTGAAATGTGCTAAAGAAAAAGTGGGACAGTGGTTTAGTGGCGAGGAAAACAAACCGATATTGAGAACACAAGCTGTGCTCGCAGCTGCATGGACATTCGCCTTGGCTATTGTTGATGATTTACTTCGCGCCTTTATGCATTTGGAAACATCGAGCTGGTATGGTGTATTGATATTTATCGTCTATTTAATTCCTTTACTCTTCATTTGGAGAAAATATCAAGGAGAAGATAAGAATAAATGCTTGCTCATGGTCTTCACCTTCATCTCTGTGAGCTATGTGGCATTTAGTGTTCTTGCCTTTTTCTTTCGCGCTGAAGGAATGACATTAATCTTCTTATAAAACAATTGCAGATGGATAGAAGAAACTTTATTAAAAATGCGATAGGTGCAATAATCGGACTTCAAGTGGTGGCTTTGTTTTATTCTTTTTTCAGGAATAATTCCCCAAAACTGAGCAATTCAAGCGAATGGCTCGACCTTGGTTTGGTTGATGATTTTGAAAACGGAAAAACTTATACCTTCCCTAATAATAAGTTGTTTTTACACCGAACTGAAAATGGTGAATTTATCGCTCTGTCGAATAAATGCACCCACTTAGGGTGCGCCATTAATCTTGACTCGCAAAATGATCGTTTTATTTGCCCTTGCCATTCATCGCATTTCGATAAATTGGGTGTTGTTTTGCAATCTCCTGCTAAACGTCCGCTCGACTATTTTCCGATTTCCATTCAAGCAAATAAAGTTAAGGTTGATGTCAGGAAAAGCATGAAACGAAATCTATTCGATAAATCTCAATTAACGTCTATTTCCTGATGAATCCCGATAAACAACGTACATATCGACTATATCTCATGGCTCTTATTGCCATTTTGATTCCCCTTTTTGTTCTGAAACAATTGTTTTTTCCTGCAAACACTCCAATTATGGGCAATCCGGAATATGTGGGACGTGAAACCTGTGTTGAATGTCATGATACAGAAATGAACGATTTCATGGGATCGCACCACGATTTAGCAATGGATTATGCCAATGATAGCACGGTGCTTGCCGATTTTAACAATGCAGAATTGCATAGAAGCAACGGCGAAGTGAACAAAGCATTCAAGAAAGATGGTAAATTCTTCGTCATTACCGATGGTGAAGATGGTTCAATGAAGGAATATGAGGTGAAATATGTGTTTGGTCATTATCCCCTGCAAAACTATCTCGTGGAATTTCCTGGTGGAAGGTTGCAAGTGTTGGCTCTCACTTGGAGCACCATTCACGAGAAATGGTATTACATGCCCGATTCTATTCCTCAGTATGCTGGAATCGACCACAACAATTGGTTGCACTGGACAAACCAAGCGCAGAATTGGAACTCCATGTGTGCCTATTGTCATACCACAGGATTTCAGAAAAATTACGACCCCGAAACCGACTCTTATCAAACATCATGGAGCGAAATCGATGTGAGTTGCGAGGCTTGTCATGGTCCCGCATCTAATCACCTCAAATGGGCTAATCTCCCTGAGTATGCTCAAAAGGATTATGAAAATTTCGGTTTAGTCACTCCAACTAGTGGACTAGAAAGCAATGAGCAATATGTGGAAATGTGCGCACGTTGCCACTCTCGCCGTGCGAGCTTTTCCGATCAAATTCCACACAACATTCCAAGCTATGATTTTATGCAGATGGCTCTTCCGCAACGACCGCTTTGGCACGTTGATGGGCAAATTCACGATGAAGATTATGTTGCTGCCTCTTTCATGCAAAGCAAAATGTTTCAACGCGGTGTGCAGTGCAACGATTGCCATAATGTTCATTCGGGCGAAAGAAAAATGGAAGGAAATGATCTTTGTTTTCAATGCCACAATCAAGCCGACTACGACACCTATGAACATCATCATCATAAATATGCCGGCGATGTTGGTGAACCCGTAAAATCAATCTATGGTGATACCTATGACGTGGGTTCTGGCACACAATGTGTGAACTGCCACATGCCTGCACAATATTACATGGGAGTTGATTTGAGAAATGATCATAGTTTTAGAGTTCCTCGACCCGATTTGTCTGATAAACTCAATTCGCCTAATGCCTGCACACAATGTCATGCCGATGAATCAAACCAATGGGCGGCACAGCATGTTGCGCAATGGCACGGAAAACCCTATAAAGAGCATTGGGGTGAAGTCATTCTTGCTGCTAACAACGGTGGTGTTGGTGCCGATTCAGCTTTGCTTAAATTAATCGACAGCGATACCGATGTGCACGCTAACATTGTGCGCGCCACAGCTCTGGCAACTCTAAATTATGATGAACACCCCGATGTCATTCAACGCTATCTAACCGATGAAAACGACATGATGAGAAATACCGCAATCAATGCTATCGAAATTAATTCTAGCAGCGATGCCCAAAAGGTTTTCCCTCTTCTTAATGATAGTAGAATTGCTATTCGTGCCACGGCTCTAATCAAACTATTAGATTATCCGAAAGACCAAATTCCCGAAAACTATCGCAATGCTTTTAATAATGCGCTCGAAGATTACGGAAATCTTCAAAAATATAACGCCGATTTCCCCCTCAGTCGCTTTGGTTTAGGGAGCTATTACACCGTGAAAAGCGAAATGGCAAAATCAAAAGATGATAGCTTGATGTTTTTCGCTAAGGCGGAAGCGTGTTTCCTTGCCGCCTATCGTCAAGACTCGTTAACACATGAGTTTGCCTTGCATTTGGCTTATCATTTTAATAAAAAGGGCGACTTGCAGCAAGCCGATAATTATTTCCAAGCTTATTTAAATCAACTGCCCAACGATGCTCAAGCTAATTACGACTATGGTTTGCTCCTTTCGGCAATAGCTGCTAAACAAATGCAAACTCTCGGAAATCAGCAAATCAGCCTAGAACAAAAAAAACAACAATATGAGAAAAGTCTGCTGAAACTCGAAAAAGCTATTGAGCTCGACCCTCAAAACCCTGGATTTAATTATAACAATATCTCGCAGATTTATTTGTATTATGGCAATGCCGAAAAAGCAGAACAAGTGCTCGTTGAGGCACTTAAAAATAGAAATCAATCGCTCAATGACTATATTAATCTGTTTAATTTTCACATGACCATGCGCGATAGAAATAAAGCGGGCGATTTAGCCAAAGAAATTCTATCAAAATTTCCCGATAATCCCGATGTGCAAGCTTTAAAAACAATGTTCTGAAATGAAAACACATCTTTAAACAAGCAGCAATATAATTTCTGAAGCAATGGACAAGAGAATTCCCGTAACCATTATAACTGGCTTTTTAGGAGCTGGTAAAACAACACTGCTCAATCAGTTAATCAATGAAAATAAAGAAAAGAAATTTGCAATCATTGAAAACGAGTTCGGTGAAATTGGCATCGATGGCGGATTAATTCTTGGTCAGGAAGGAAATATCTTCGAACTCACCAACGGCTGCATTTGTTGCTCTTTGAGCGAGGGTTTCTATAAAACAATTCAAAAACTCCTTGCACACCCCACGCAATTTAATCATTTGCTCGTTGAAACCACCGGAATTGCCGACCCCGATTCGATTGCGAAAGCATTTTTAAGTTCCGAAAGCATTCAATCGCATTTCCGAATTGATGGCGTTATTACTCTTGCCGATTGTTCGAACCTACAAGATTTACTCGATGAGCAAGTAGAAATACGCAAACAAATCGCCTTGGGCGATGTGATTCTGCTTAACAAGTGCGATGCTATTCAGAAAAATTATCTCGTGGAATTAGAAAAACTGGTGAGCCAAATTAATCCGATGGCTGCAATTCATTCAACTTCCTTTGCTAATATAAAAGAAATCGATTTGCTCAATTTGCAAGCTTTTTCCAAAGACAAAATTGAAAACACAACGCGCTCTTTTCAGAACATCAAATTCGCATTTCCACACCAAGAAAACAAGCAAAAGCACAACATCACATCCCTTTCCTTCGTTGTGCCTGGTAGTTTCGATTGCGAAAAATTCACCTTCTGGCTGCAAAACTACCTTTTCTTCAATGCCAAAAAAGTGTTTAGAGTGAAAGGAATTCTAAGTTTTGCCGATTTCCCTGAGAAATACATTGTGCAAGCTGTTGGCGACAGTGTGCATTATGATTCCCTTGAAAATTGGAATCAAGAAACCCGTTTTAGTAAGTTGGTTTTTATTGGAAAGGACCTCCATGCCGACAAAATTGAAGATAATCTCTATCAGTTGCTCATGCCCTAATCCCTTTCATTCATTTGCAAAATGAATGGCAAGAAATATTCTATTTCCTAACACAGCAATTTCCTTATTTTATCATTTTGAGGATATCTCGAAAAACGGGTGCCCTCTTTTTGTTATTTAAATTGGTCTTCGCGTTTCAGTACTTGAACTATAAGAACAACAAACGCATTGGTCGATTAAATAGGCACTAATTTAATTCCCCCAATGGGTTAACCTCAGATTTAATCTGGAAAATGCAATACCACATTAATCAAATTGCCATACAAGACGACCATGTGAATTGTGGAAATCATGCGTAACCCACGATGTTTAATATAGAGACTTTTAGGCTCCTCTCTTTCGAATGAAGTTGGTAATTAAACGGGGGATTCTAAAAATAGTGTGGGACTGCGGTTGAGAAAGTACCAGCACGCCCTCATCGCCACCTTGGAAGCTTATATTAAAAAAAGGCGACCATAAAGGTCGCCTGCTAATTTATAGTTTCAATTAGTGGAGCAAAAGTAACCTACGCCTTTAAAAAAGAAGAAAGTTTCTCGCACCAAGAATTTACAGATTTTAGTTCGTTGAGAAGTTGAGAAGCAGCGTCGGCATTATAGAATTCGAGTTCGATTTTAGGCGCCATTTTGTTGTTTGGGTTGAGAGAAAGAGCCAAGCGTTCAATAACAAGTCCGTATTCTGAATTTTCGCTACTTCGTTTAACAACAGTGCAGTTGCGCACTTGCGTTAAATCGACAACCTGTTGCACAATTGGAGTTTCAATTGTTGAAATAAAAAAAAGACGATTACTGTTTTTATCGATTCCAATGCTGTACTTTGCGGCAAGTTCAAACTCATCAATTTTACAGTCGTAGCTTCCTGCAAAAGAATTTAATTCGACTAGCATTTTTTTCTGACGTTTATTTTTTGAGATAACCGATAATATAATGGGTAGAGAAAAGAGTGCAAGAAGCACGATTCCGAAAAATGTTGTTCCAAATTCCATGGTGGTATATTTTTATTTAATTGTGTTGATAGAGCCTTGGTTTAGGCTCGTAAATTTGTTACTCATGCTTTATTGATGAGCTTTAAATGTGAAAATGTTGAGGAGTTTTCCTCGTTGAGATGAAGCTTTAAATTCCAATTCAAAAGCCTCAGGATTTTCAACAAATCAAATAAAATTGTGGTATGGGAAAATTATCTTTAGTAGATATGATTGAGCTTTCGGACAGCTCGAAAGTTGATATTCGGAAGAGAATTGCGATGGTGTAGAAAGTCGCACCGCATTGACATGGCAGAAGGAATTGCCAATATGCTTAATTACACTTGGAACAATTGGACTAGGAATTTCAACTATGGCAAGTTGCTCATTTCGTTCGCAAATTTGCAAGAAATCAAACATGGAAGAATCGTTCTCAATGTTAGCATGCTGCAAATTTTGAACATGCTGATGCTTTTCATGGAGCGTGTTAAGGCTCAATGAAATTAGAACAGCCGAGCAAAAAATGAGTAACAAGCGTTTCATTAAAATCAATTTTTGTGCAAACATGGTGAAAAAAAGGCAATAAACAATACTTTTCCCATCAATTTGCCGAAGTTTTTGTACATGTTAAATGATTCGTGAATTAAATGAATCAATTTTCTAAATGCGTTGGCGGCATTTGAAAGCTTTTCTTTAGTCCAACCACACAATAAACTCATTTCTTGGTTTTTTGTTCATTGCCTTGGTGAAGAAAATTTATCGAACAAATTAAATGTGTTGCCATCTTAAAAATGTTCGTACAGGCTAGCTTGTGTTCATGTCATCAGCTCTTTATTTAAAAATAAGAAGAGAGTTGTCGTTATTCGTTGATAAATGTTTACCTTTGCACGGCATCTATATATTAAAGAACGATTCATGTTAGATAAAATTAAGCAAATTCAAGAGGAGCTAAAATCCTTGCAAGCGGCGAGCCTTCAGGAAGTTGAAGAGCTTCGAATTAAGTATAACAGCAAAAAAGGAATTGTTAGTCAGCTTTTTGAAGATTTCAAAACGGTTGAGCCCGCCTTGAAGAAAGAAGTGGGGCAGGCGATGAATGATTTAAAAAATGGTGTTCAAGCAAAGATTGATGCTTTGAAAGAAATGTTTGAATCGAAGCAAGAATCTGAAAACAAACTCGATTTAACAATGCCTGGCGATCCGATGTCGTTGGGTTCTCGTCATCCTCTATCGTTGGTTCGCAACGAGATTATCGAAATCTTTGGTAGATTAGGTTTTACTATTGCCGAGGGTCCCGAGATTGAAGATGATTGGCATGTATTCTCTGCCTTGAATTTTCCCCCTGAGCATCCGGCTCGCGACATGCAAGATACTTTTTTCATTGAAAAGAATCCCGATATTTTATTGCGTACACACACATCGAGTGTTCAGTCGCGTGTAATGGAAAGCACAAAGCCTCCGATACGTGCCATATTTCCTGGTCGTGTTTTTCGCAATGAAGCCATTTCAGCACGTTCGCATTGTATTTTCCATCAAATAGAAGGCTTATATGTTGATGAAAATGTGTCGTTTGCCGATTTGAAGCAAACTTTGCTATATTTCTCTCGAGAGTTGTTTGGCGAGAAAACAGAAATTCGTCTTCGACCATCTTATTTTCCTTTCACGGAGCCATCGGCAGAAATGGATGTGAGTTGCAGTATCTGCGGAGGGAAAGGTTGTAATGTTTGCAAGCATTCCGGATGGTTAGAAATCTTGGGCTGTGGCATGGTCGATCCGCAAGTGTTAGAGCTTTGTGGCATTGATTCAAAAAAATACAGCGGATTTGCATTTGGTATGGGTGTGGAACGCATTACAATGCTGAAGTATGGCATTAAAGATATTCGTCATTTCTTTGAAAATGATGTTCGTTTCCTAAAACAATTTGAAACAAGTTTATAGGCACCATGTTGTTTGTATCAGTTGTATATCTTCTTCTTGCTGTTCTATACGGATGGTGGGCAGCTAAGGTGGTGTGCTATTCTGCCGCTACTCAATATTGGGGGCAACGATTGGCAAACACGCGCGTGGTGCTGCAAGAGTTATATGATGATGAGGAGTTGAATGGCACGGTAAAGAAGGCTAACTTGTTTGGTTTTCAAAAAATAATTACCTGCAAAGTGCAACGCTTGAAAAGTGTGCTTCGATTTCTCGGAAACATACCTTTTTTTATCATCGGTGTGATTCTCCTTCCATGGTATATGCCCATTTTGGGTGTGCTTCTCATTCTTAATGTGAAGTATTATTTTTTGAATAGAGATGAACCGCCGCATAGTCACTTGTTGCTTGAAATTGTGCTGAAAGATTTACAGAAAGAGTTGAAAGACCTTCAAGATTCGGGGAAGATTACTGCTATTGAAGAGAAGGAGCGTAAGTTCTTTATTCGTCAGTTGAAGCTGATTTTAAATGTGAATTTGGAAATTGAAAACTCATCGGTTTATCGTTATAAAGAAATCTTAGAGCTTCGTGAAAAAGATGGTACAGCTAAGCTAAATGTTTAGAGGTTTTTAGATTGTGTTATCGATGGTTCTTTGTGCAAAAGCGGGGACTTAGTTTTACTTTGAGTCTGAAATTTCGCAAAATTGAATTTTAAATACAAATATAATAGAAGGGTCGCTAGTTAGCGGCCTTTTTATATTAAGTGGACCTCATTCAGCGGCGTATCACATGACGTAGGTCGCTATTTAGCGGCCTTTTTAATATTTAAGTGAGCTTTTAAAAATTAGCTGTTAGTTCATATTAATTTTTGAGGGACTGTAGAGATGCTTTGCAATGCGTCTGTTTTAAGAAATTTGCGCAAATGATGTGCTCAAAAAACAAAATGAATAACAGCTCTATTATAGTAGTCACCTAATGAAAACTAATTTCAGTTGTCTCCACAAGTTTAAAGTGCTGTTGAAAGAAAACAATCTGGCAGAAATAATGTTTCTGAAGGAGATTTGAGTGAAGATTGGGATTTTTGCAAGATGTAATATTATCTTACCTGCAAAAAGCGGTTTTTTTATGGATCATAATTTTTTTTTAATTATTCTAGTCTTACATTAGCCGAAAAAAATAAGAGAAAGGGTTAAAATAGGAAATGCTATTCAAGATGGAGGCTTCATTAGCAAGTCTTGAAGTACTGTATTTTCTGGTTTTGCTGTGAAATTGATGAAAGATAGCTTTAGTTAGAAGCAAAAAAAATGGAAGAAGATAAATGAAAAATTACACATTGGTCATATTACTATTAGTGCTGTTGTTGATGCTTTCAAGTTATTTGGCAGATCGTTTTCTGATGGAAAATATTTGCTTAGGATTTGGCTATTGGGTGATTCTACTGTTTGCAATAGTAACATTAGCCTCTCATTGTTTTATGATGAAGATGTTAAAAAAGCAGCCACAAAGGTTTCCGCTGTGGTATCAACTGGTTGCCATGATTAAAATCTTTATTTATTTTGCGGTGGCATTGGGCTATGTTTTTTTTAATAAAGAAGAAGCAAAGATATTTTTGGTGTTTTATGCATTGTGCTATTTAGCTTTTTTGCTAGTCGATACGACAATCATGCAGAAAAAAGTGCGAGCATATCAACGTCAAGGAGGGAAATAGAAATGAAAATGATTTTGACAACAGCAAGGACGTATTCGTTTTTAGTGCGCACTGTACTAAAATGTGTACTGCTATTAACTTTCATGAGTGTGCAGCAAAGTTATGCATCAACAGCCGAAGATGCTGTTCATTTTGATGCAGGGAAATTTGCCATGGAAGAAGTGAATGACCATCATGAATGGCACATCATGGATTTTGGCACACATCATGTTTCTATTCCGTTGCCCATCATTTTATATAGTGAGCACAGCGGATTTCATCTGTTTCTATCGACAAAATTTGAGCATGGTCATGCTAGTTATAAGGGCTTTGAGCTAAGCGAAGAAGCACCGCATGCAGGGCGAATAGTTGAGAAGCTATCGACAGGCGAACTTTATGTGCCTTGGGATTTTTCGATTACCAAAGTCATTGTTGGTCTTTTGTTGAGTGTGATTGTTCTGATTTGGGTTTTTGTACGTGTTGCAAATCTCATGAAAGCTCGTGAAGGCAAAGCACCACGAGGCATTCAGAATGCCATGGAGCCACTCATCAGCTTTGTGAAAGATGACATTGCAATTCCGTGCATTGGTGAGCATAAGTATGAGCGATTTATGCCCTACTTGCTCACGGTTTTTTTCTTCATTTTGTTTAATAATCTTTTTGGATTAATTCCGATTCCTCCATTTGGAGCCAACGTAACGGGTAATATATCAATCACCTTGTGTTTGTCGCTTTTCACCTTTGTTTTAACAACGGTGAGTGCCAATAAGCATTATTGGAAAGAGATCTATAATCCGGAAGTTCCATGGTGGATGAAATATCCAGTGCCCTTGATGCCTTTCATAGAATTACTGGGCTTAATTATAAAACCCATCGTGTTAATGATCCGTCTGTTTGCGAACATTTTTGCGGGTCACTTAGTGGTGGGAGTTTTTATCGCCTTGATTTTTGTTTTTTCGAGCACTATGGGCAATTTGGCAGGACTAGGAGTTAGTCCGCTATCAGTGGGTTTATCGGTTTTCATTAAGCTGCTCGATTTATTAGTAGCATTCATTCAAGCGTTTGTCTTCACCTTGTTGTCGGCCATATACATTGGAACAGCCACAGCAGAGCATCATCATAAGTAAAAATCAATAAAACAATCATAAACAGATATATTATGAGTTTATTAGTTCTTCTACAAGAATCAGTTGCTAATTTAAGCAACATGGGAACCGGATTAGCAAGTTTAGGCGCTGGTGTCGGAGCAGGTATCGCAGCAATTGCAGCGGGCATTGGTATCGGTAAAATCGGAGCTGGAGCCATGGAGGCAATCGCTCGTCAACCAGAAGCCGTAGGCGAGATTCGTTCAAATATGCTATTGGCAGCAGCCCTTATTGAGGGAGTTGCTTTCGTGGCATTAATTGTGTGTTTCTTGATTCTATTTGTGTAGATCATTTAAGCGTTTGCTAGCTTCGGGAATTGCCCGAAGCATTGGCAAACATTAATAATCTAAAGTATGTATTTATGCCTCAATTTTTAACTCCATCTATTGGAACAATATTCTGGATGCTAGTCATCTTCGGAATAACCTTTGCCATTCTGAAAAAATATGCATGGAAGCCCATTCTTCATAGCATGAAGCAACGGGAGTATTCCATTGATAAGGCTTTGACAGCGGCTAACAATGCGCGCAAGGAAATCGATGTACTTCGTGCTAATCAAGAAGATATCATTTTGCAAGCTCGTCAAGAAAAAGAGCAAATTCTGAAGGAAGCGCGAGAAATGAAGGATAAAATGCTTCATGAAGCAAAAGTTCATGCGCACGAGGAAGCTCAAAAAATTATTGCGCAGGCTCATGTGGAAATTCAAGCACAGCAGCGTGCTGTTGCTATTGAAATGAAGCGTGAGATTGCCGAATTGTCGGTTTTGGTTGCCACAAAAGTTGTGGGGAAAGAACTTGAAATAACAGCAAAGCAAGAATCTTTGGTGAACGAATTGATTAATGATTTAAAGCTGAATTAAACATGGATCAGAGTGCTATTGCAGTGAGATATGGAAAGGCTTTATATAGTCTTGCTGGTGAAAAAAATAAAGTTCAGCAGCTTAAAGATGACTTTGAGCTTATATCAGAACTGTTGAAGGGTGATGATTTGAGCTTTCTGATGACAAATCAAGGTTTGAATTTATCGCAGAAAAAAGAACTCCTACAGCTATCTTTTCAAGACAAAGTAGATGATTTAACCATTCAATTCATGATGATGGTGCTCGATAATGGTCGTGGCGATTGTTTTGATGATATTTGTAGATATTTGCTTTCTTGTTTCCGTGATAGTGAAAACGAGAAGTTTGTACAGCTAATTACTGCCGTGGAAATGAGCCAACAACTAATTCAAAAGATTGTTGGAAAGCTAGAACAAGAACTTCATGCAAAAATCGACCTTCACACGCACATCGACCCCTCAATTATTGGCGGTTTTGTGCTCCGGATAGATAATCAACAATATGATGCAAGCATGCAATCGCGATTGCAGAAGGCTAAACAAATGATGCTTGACACAGCATTTTAGTTAATAGAAATAATGTACTCATGGCAAATCAGATAAAACCTGCTGAAGTTTCAGCAATCCTTAAGAAACAACTTGAAGGATTAACAAAAAACACCGATTATGAAGAGGTGGGAACCGTGCTCACTGTTGGCGATGGCATTGCGAGGATCTACGGTCTCTCTAATGTGGAAGCTAATGAAATGATTGAGTTTCAATCGGGAATTAAAGGTATTGTACAAAACTTAGAGGAGGACAATGTGGGAGCAGTACTTCTTGGATCGTCGGAACTTGTGAAAGAAGGCGATACGGTGAAGCGTTTGCAACACATTGCTTCAATTGAAGTTGGCGAAGGTCTTTTAGGGCGTGTAGTGAACACAATTGGCGAGCCGATTGATGGAAAGGGTGTTATTGGTGGGCTGAAATATGAAATGCCTCTTGAGCGTAAGGCTCCAGGTGTGATTTATCGTCAGCCTGTAACTGAACCTCTTCAAACCGGCTTAAAAGCTATTGATGCCATGATTCCAATTGGTCGCGGTCAGCGTGAATTAATCATTGGCGACCGTCAAACGGGGAAAACAGCTGTGGCTATCGACACGATTATTAATCAGCGTGATAATTTTGAGAAAGGAACGCCTGTATATTGTATCTATGTGGCAATTGGGCAGAAGGGTTCAACAGTGGCAAATATTGCCTCAATGCTCGAAAAACACGATGCAATGAAATATACGGTGATTGTTTCTGCTACTGCATCGGAACCCGCAGCTTTACAGTTTTATGCTCCTTATGCAGGTGCTGCTATTGGTGAGTTTTTTCGCGATTCTGGACGACATGCCTTGATTATTTTCGACGATTTGTCGAAGCAGGCGGTTTCTTATCGTGAAGTTTCTTTGCTTCTTCGTCGTCCACCAGGTAGAGAGGCTTATCCAGGCGATGTGTTCTATTTGCATTCGCGTTTGCTAGAACGAGCAGCCAAAATTGTTGAATCAGATGAGATTGCTAAAGAGATGAACGACCTTCCTGAAAGCCTACGCTCGATTGTGAAAGGGGGTGGTTCGCTCACTGCCTTGCCAATTATTGAAACGCAAGCCGGCGACGTGTCGGCATACATTCCAACGAATGTGATTTCAATTACCGATGGGCAAATTTTCTTAGAATCGCATTTGTTTAATTCGGGAATTCGCCCTGCTATCAACGTGGGTATTTCGGTATCTCGTGTGGGCGGTAGTGCGCAGGTAAAATCAATGAAGAAAATTTCAGGTACTCTGAAACTCGATCAAGCTCAGTTCCGTGAATTGGAGGCTTTCTCGAAGTTTGGATCTGATTTAGATGCAGCAACAATGAACGTGCTCGATAAAGGTCGAAAAAATGTGGAATTATTGAAACAAGAGCAATATAAGCCAATGAAGGTGGAGCACCAAATTGCCATTATCTATTGTGGAACGAAAGGGCTTTTGCGCAATGTTCCCGCTGCTAAAGTGGGCGAGTTTGAGCGTGCCTTCATTGAGCAAATGAGCATGAAGTATCAACAAACATTCGATGAGCTTCGAGAAGGAAAAATTACTGATGATGCAATTGTGAACATGGAAAAGGTGGCTGCCGATTGTGCAGCGGCTTACAAAGCTTAAGGATTCTCATTATGGCAAATTTAAAAGAAATACAAACTCGAATCAGCTCGGTTAAAACTACCAGGCAAATGACAAGTGCAATGAAAATGGTGTCGGCGGCTAAGTTGAAAAAGGCGCAGGATAACATTACTCGTATGCGACCTTATGCCGAAAAACTGATGTATATATTGGTTCAGCTGAGTGAGGGGTTAACTTCTTCCGACTCGCCATATACTGATCAACGGCCTCCCGAAAATGTGTTGATTGTTGTTGTCAGCACTAATAAAGGTCTTTGTGGGGGTTTTAATTCGGCGATTACTAAGATGGCTATTGAGCATGCTCAAGAGAAATATGAATATCAGTATCGGGCCGGAAGAGTGAAATTCTTTGTCATTGGAAAGCAATCGGCGAAGCTCTTTAAATCAAGAAATGTCGCTACAGAAAAAGAAAATGAAGAGTTACTTGAGCAACTTTCTTTCGAAAATGTGGGACTGTTGGCAAATGAGCTCATGAATGAATTCAGGCATCACACTTACGACAGAATCGATTTGGTATATAATAAATTCATTAACGTGGCAACTCAGCAACCATCGGTGGAACAATTCTTGCCTCTTACAGAACCAGAGCATGATGTGCCCGATGAAAAACATTTGATTTCTGACTTTATCTTTGAGCCTAGCGAAGAGGAAATTGTTACAACGCTTATTCCTCAGGCTCTTCAAACTTTGCTCTTTAAAGTGATTGTCGATTCGCAAGCAGCTGAACATGGTGCCCGAATGACTGCCATGACTCAAGCTACCGATAACGCATCGGAATTGATTAAAGATCTTACTTTGACCTACAACAAAGTGCGTCAGGCGGCAATCACCAATCAAATTATTGAAGTAACTGGCGGTGCAGAGGCTTTGAGTTAGGACTGTTCTTGATTTAATAAGAGTTTAAGCTCTTCACAATGATCGATAAAAGAGATTTGTGAAGAGCTTTTTTTTGTAAAGTTTCGTCCTAATCGGAATACCTCGATTTTTTTTGCTTTGCCCTAATTGAATGGCGAGTAATCTTTAAACCCTCAAAATAAATTCCTCAAAAATAAAGCCATTTGTAAGAAGTATAACAAATATTGCCCGTCGGCTGATGTAGTTTTGTGCTTAATGAACTGAGTTTCGAATGCGAGTTATCATCATGTAGGCTTTTAGAGAATGCTGTGTTGATAATAAATTCTGTTTTGAAAGTTTAACCGAAACACAGATTAATAATTAAAAACTAAAGGATTTGAAAATGGAAAACATGTTTTGTTATCAATGTCAGGAAGCAGCCAAGGGCGTGGGGTGTACAATTAAAGGAGTTTGCGGAAAAACAAGCGAAGTGGCAAGTTTGCAAGATACACTTCTTTTTGTGTTGAAGGGTATTGCTCTTCTCAACGAAGAATTGGCTCGTATTAATCAGGGCGATGTTCGTGTTAATAAAGAGCTTTTCGATGGGCTTTTTAGCACCATCACCAATGCAAATTTCAATCACACCGCTTTTGTTATTCGTATTAAACAAGCTTTACATTTGAGAAATCAGTTGCGTGAAAAGCTTTCTTCATTTGGTGTGGACTTGCCCTCTTTTGAAGGAGTTCACTGGGAGGCTAATTCAGGAATTGAATTTGAAGATAAAGCAAAAGAAGTGGGAATTCTGAGTGAGAAGAATGAAGATGTGCGTTCACTTAAAGAGTTAATTATTTATGGCTTGAAAGGAATGGCTGCCTATGCTGAGCATGCACATAATCTTCAGAAAACAAACTCTGAGGTATTTGCATTTATTCAGCGTGCATTAGCTTCAACTACTAAAGAGATGTCGCTTCCTGAATTGATTGCATTAACTTTGGAAACCGGAAAATATGGCGTTGAGGTTATGGCTCTTCTCGATGAAGCCAACACATCGACTTATGGAAATCCCCAAATGACTAAGGTGAATATCGGTGTTCAAGCTAATCCTGGTATATTGGTTTCTGGTCATGATTTGCGCGATTTAGAAGATTTATTAAAGCAAACTCAAGGTTCAGGGGTCGATGTTTATACACACTCTGAAATGTTGCCCGCTCATTATTATCCAGAGTTGAAAAAATATCCTCACTTGGTGGGAAATTATGGTAATGCGTGGTGGTTGCAAGATAAAGAGTTTGAAAGTTTCAACGGACCAATTCTATTTACAACCAATTGCATTGTCCCTCCAAAAAATGGTGCCAGCTATAAAGATAAAATCTACACAACTGGTGCAAGCGGATTAACTGGTGCTATTCATATTCCCGATAGAAAAGAGGGTGAAATGAAAGATTTCTCCGATATTATTAACCATGCAAAACGTTGTGTTGCCCCTCAAAGTATCGAAGAAGGTGAAATTGTTGGCGGATTTGCTCATCACCAAGTGTTTGAATTAGCTGGTCAGATTGTTGAGGCTGTGAAGACTGGTGCAATTCGAAAATTCTTTGTCATGGCGGGTTGCGATGGTAGAATGAAAGGTCGTGATTATTACACCCAGTTTGCTAATCAACTTCCTAATGATACCGTGATTCTTACTGCTGGTTGTGCCAAATATCGTTACAACAAATTACCTCTTGGCGATATTAATGGTATTCCTCGTGTGATTGACGCTGGGCAGTGCAATGATTCGTATTCTCTTGCGATTATTGCGCTCAAACTGAAAGAAATTTTTGAACTAAACGATATTAATGAACTCCCCATTGCCTATAACATTGCGTGGTATGAGCAAAAGGCTGTCATCGTTTTATTAGCATTGTTGCATTTAGGGGTGAAAAACATTCACTTAGGACCAACTCTTCCGGCTTTCCTTTCGCCTAATGTGGCAAATGTGTTAATCGAAAACTTCGGAATTGCTGGTATCTCATCGGTTGATGATGATTTGAAGATCTTCTTAGGCGAAGATGTTGCTTAAAAATCGATTTTTTTAAAATAAAATGCGGTTCTTGTCAGAAATATGACAAGAACCACTTTAATATTGAAGTAAATTTGCGCCTATGATTCATGCGAATAACAAGGTGTTGAAATCTTTTAAATCATTAAACTATGAGAGAGATTAATAAAAATGATGCCGTTGGCGATGTTGTTAGAAGAAATTTTAAAACCGCTGAGCTATTTGAAACTTATGGCATTGACTTCTGCTGTGGCGGGAATGTTTCGATTGGCGAGGCGTGCGAAAAACTCGATGTTGATGTTGAAATGCTCATTCAGAAACTAAATCACCTTAGCAGTGTTTCTTGTGCCGATTCTGCATATCTCGATTCACTGCCATTGAACGAACTTTGTCAGTATATAATCGGGCGACATCATTCCTATGTGCGTGAACAAATGCCAAACATTACTCAAAAACTTGCTAAAATTTCCGATGTGCATGGCGATAATCACCCCGAACTGCGACTCATACAACAAGAATTTCACCTCGCCTCAATCAATTTGCTCCAACATTTGAGCGAAGAAGAAGATGAAATTTTCCCTCTAATTGTTCAACTTGAAAAGCAACACGAAATGCTGCAGCTTAATATTGCTAAGCTTCGTCGAGAACACGAAGTGGAGGGAGATAGGTTTTTTCGAATTGCAAAACTTACGAATAACTATCAACCCCCTGCCGATGCTTGTGCTACTTTCTCGCTGACATATCAATTGCTCAACGATTTTGAACAAGATTTGCACCGACACGTTCATTTAGAAAATAACATTCTCTTTGTGAAGGCTCAGAACCTTCAAAATAAATAAAACATACTAAAAATTAAGGTTATGATTGATATTACACAAACCCTAAAAGATGAACACCAAAATATTTTGCGCGTCATGCAATTGGCAGAATTTCAATGTGCCGACATTGAAGCTGGAAAACCAATTGATGAGCCTTTCTTCAATGAATTGTTCGATTTCATTGCGCACTATGTCGATAAGTTTCACCACGCTAAGGAAGAAGATATCTTGTTTGAATCAATGCTGAGAAATGAAGGACATCTGCATTGCAACCCCGTTCCTGTCATGCTTTATGAACACAATCAAGGGAGAGATTTCCTCAAAGAAATGCGCGATGCCTTGAGCAGAATGCATGCTGAAGAACTAATTATGGCTACTCGTTCTTATATCGACTTGTTGAGTAATCATATTTTTAAAGAAGACCAAGTGCTTTATCCAATGGCTGAAGATGCTATTGCCGATGACGAAAAAAGAAGAATCAATGAGGCATATCAAAAGGCAGAGCAACATGTGAAAGCAAGTTTTGATATTGACAAACTTGAGGTCTTTGGGCGCTAGTCGATTTATTAGGCTTTATATAGATCTTTTTTTTAAAGCGCTTCGTGTTAAGGGCTTAAATGATGAACATGAAAAGAAAACGAACAGTTATGCAAAAAATCCATCGATGGGCAGGGCTCATCATGGCTTTTTTTTTAATTATTTTAGCCAGCTCTGGCATAGTTCTTAATCACAGAGAATTTTTTGCCCATGTTGATGTGGATCGAGATTGGCTACCCGATGAATATGCTTACTCTAATTGGAATAATGCTTCCGTAAAAGGAAATTTCATGATTGGTTCCGACTCCATTCTCATTTATGGTAATGTCGGATTGTGGCTTTCCGATAGCACCTTTAGCTCTTATCAACCTTTTGATAACGGATTTCCTAGCGGAATTGATTTTCACAAAATTACCGATGCTCATAAAACGAAGCTTGGCAATCTTTATGCAAGTACTCTTTGGGGGGTTTATGCCTATGATTATAGCCATAAATGTTGGTCGAAACTTAATATCACTGGCGATGACCATTTCGTGGCTATTGAAAGTCGGAATGATCGCATTTTCCTCCTCTCTCGTTCATTTTTATATGAGGCTGAAGATCATGGCATTCATTCGCAATTTTCAAAAACCGAATTACTAGCTCCTCAGGGCTATGTGTCTGAAGTTTCTCTCTTTCAAACCATCTGGCAAATTCATTCGGGCGAATTATTTGGCTTGTTCGGAAAAATTGTCGTCGATTTATTGGCGGTTATCACATTGATTTTATCCCTCACGGGGATAATATATTTCATCTTTCCTCCCTTAATTCGCCATTTAAAACGCCGTGGAAAATCATTTCAAAAATTGGCTATTTGGAATAGAATTTCGCTCAAGTGGCACAACAAATTAGGAGCGTGGACATTCCTCTTGATCGCAGTTTGTTTTCTAACGGGCATGTTTTTACGTCCACCTTTATTGCTCACTATTGCTAGTAAAAAGGTGAAACCCGTTAAATTCACACATCTCGACCAAAACAACCCCTGGCACGATAAATTGCGCGATTTCGTTTTCGACTCTCGCACTCAACAATTCATCATCTCAACTAGCGAGGGCATGTATTGGCTCAACCCAACCGATTTTTCAACCTTTCGCTGCGAGTCGCAAGCTCCAGTGAGTGTCATGGGAATTACTTGCTTCGAACATTTTCAGGGAGGAACATATTTGGTGGGCTCTTTCAGTGGGCTCTTTTTGTGGAATCCGAGCGTTTCAAAGGTTGTCGATTTTGTTAGTGGACAACCAGCAGGCGGCTTTTCAATGGGTCCTCCTGTTGGCGCGACAAAGGTTTCGGGTTTATTAGCAAACGCAAATGGCTATCCCTTTATTTGCGACTATGAATTTGGTGCTCTTCCATTGCATCATCAGCAGAATTTCCCTACCATGCCCGAAGAATTGCAAAATTCGCCCATTTCATTATGGAATTTCGCTTTAGAATTTCACACGCTTCGTGTTTTCCAATCTCTTCTCGGTCAGTGGTATATGTTGTTAATCCCTTTGGTGGGGCTCACGGCGTTATTGGTGTTGATTAGCGGTTATATTTATTGGAGGAAACGATATCGGAAGACAAAAAACTAATGCACGACTTTCAAAAACAGTGTCCTTCAATTACTTTCATCATCGAATTTAGTTCAATTAGCTACACTTTTGTACCCCGTGCTTTTTTTTGCACCACAAATTCCGACTTTCTCCCCAAACTAATCCCCTTCATCTTTTCTTGGGGGTGCCGGCATTCCTCCCCGCTGCACTCCCTCGCCCTGCCGTCGCGCTTTCCGCTACAATCTTTTAAGTGGGCGAGAACCAAAGCCCACTTAAAAGGATTTTCGCTGCAATCGCTCACCCAGCTAACGCCAGTAACAGTTGCTCGAAACATTTGAAAACTTTGTTGATGTTGCCATTCGGGATTATGCGACGCATTCGGAAAAATTCAACGGAACATTTGCGATACATTATATATAGGTATGTTTTTTCATGCACATCGGATTTGTCAAATGCGTCTGAAAAAAAATTTTCACGTCCATTCCCATTTTGTTTTTCGTCTGAAAAAATTTTTTCACGTCCATTCCCGTTTTGTTTTTCGTCTGAAAAAATTTTTTCACGTCCATTCCCATTTTGTTTTTCGTCTGAAAAAATTTTTTCATGTCCATTCCCGTTTTGTTTTTCGTCTGAAAAAAATTTTTCACGTCCATTCCCATTTTGTTTTTCGTCTGAAAAAAAATTTTCACGTCCATTCCCATT